>CAYSBQ010000156.1:0-7105 GCA_964429315.1 uncultured Desulfobacterales bacterium | reverse complement strand
AGAATAGGTGAAAACATGGCGGTACACGCGACCGGAACCCTAATAGCCAAATATGCCCTGTCCAAGATCGGGGGCGGGGCAGCATCGAACCAGTTGAATAATATCAACGGCAGCACCGCCACAGAGATCGCCATGCGGGAGCTGTACGAGGTCGTTCGCATGGAGGTTCTGACCGCAGGCTTCTGGGTGGAGGCCACGAAGTACGCCGACCTTGGGGCTGAGGTTACGGGTGTGGAAAAGGCTGGCTGGGACTATGCCTTTAATCTGCCTGGCGATTACCTCGGACTGTGCCAGTTGGTGTACGAGAAGTATCACACGGAGACGGCGGGTGAGCAGATAAAGACGTTCCCGTGTGAAGTGTCCTCGCAATACCTACTGACCAGTTGGCTGACCAATACTGCCGGTGACAGTGCGTACATTCGCTACGTGTGGGATTTGCAAGTCACCGGGCGAATGAGCCCGCAACTTGTCGAGGCCTTTGCAACCAAGCTGGGCGCTGAAGCGGCCCCCAAGATCCTGACTGAAAAGTCAGAGGGCTACGGGCGGCGACAGGCGATATTGAATGAATATGAAACAAAACTCCCTGCCTGGTTGGGCCGTAACCAGTTGTCCCAATACCGAAGAAACGAAAAAGGGGAGGCAACCACACTAACGTCTGCTTCCAGGTGGGAATGATGAAGTATTTTGCGAAATGCCTTCTGGGAATACTCCTTTTGCCAATCGTCGCTCTTGGCGTTACAGTTGGGATGACGAGCTTCAATGCCGGTGAGTTTTCGCCTTTGCTGGAATTCCGTAGCGATTTCAGCAAGTATGATAACGCCTGCAGTGAGTTGGAGAATATGTACGTCCTGATCCAGGGTCCGGTCGTTAGGCGGCCGGGTTCCAAGTACATTGCCGAGGTAAAGGACTCCGACGACGTAACACGGCTGCTTCGATTCGAGTACGCCAAGACGGATGCCTATGTGCTGGAGTTTGGTGATCTGTATATGCGGGTCTACCGGAACGGGGCGCAGGTGGAAAGCGCTGGCAGCCCCTACGAGATAGTCACGCCCTTCAGCACCGAAGAACTGCCTTCAATCCAGTTCGTTCAATCGGCTGACGTGGTGTATCTGGTAGACGGCAACGATCCACCGCAGAAGCTGTCTCGTACCGGCCATACGTCCTGGACGATTGAAGACATGAACTTTGCCGGGACCGGGCCGTTCAGGGATGAGAATACGAGTACAACGACGCTTACCCCTTCAGCAACTACTGGCGCGATTACCCTAGAGGCGTCTGCTGCAATATTCGATGCGGATCATGTGGGCTCGATATGGCAGATACGTCATTTGGTGGACGCCAATAGCCTGACCGGCATACTCGACGCCAATGAAAGTTCTGCCACTATAACGGTGGAAGGGTCCTGGCACTTCACCACGCACGGTAGTTGGACCGGGCTGGTAACACTGCAAAGGTCAGACGATGACGGTTCTAACTGGGCTGCGGCACTACCTCCGACTTATTCAAAATATGACACGAACATAGACGAAATTGACGAAGAAACAGAGCCTGGCATTATTTATCGAGTCAATATGGCCGATTTTGTCAGCGGGTCATGTACCTATAACCTTGCCCTGTCGAACTACTACCAGACCGGATCTGTCGAGATCACCGATTTCAATACTACCACAGACGTGAATGCCACGGTGATTATTGAGCTTGGCGGGACAGATGCTACGGACAAGTGGAGTGAAGGGTACTGGAGCGACCATAGGGGCTGGCCTCAGACAGTTGAGTTCCATGAGCAGCGTCTTGGCTTTGCCGGATCGGAGACGTACCCCCAGACGATCTGGATGTCCCAAACTGACGACTATAACAACATGACAATCGGGACAGAAGATGACGACGGCCTGATCTATGTTTTGCCCGGCCAGAATCCAATCCAGTGGATGTTGTCTTCCGAGTTCCTGTTCATAGGGTCGATTGGTGGTGCCGGGCGTCTGGGCGGTTCTGACCCGGACCAGGCCTTGACCCCGACTAATGTCGAGTACAAATCCCAAACCCGTAACGGTTCGGCACTCATACAGGCTGTTCAGGCCGGGGGTGCCATTCTGTTCGTTGAGCGTAGCGGTATGAAGGTTCGGGAATTCGCATACTCTTTGGAGCAAGACAAGTTCGTCGCGCCGGATCTAACAATCCTGGCCGAGCACATTACCGGGGACGGCGTTATTGAGATCGCCTACCAGTCTCGACCGTATCCCCTTTTGTGGTGCGTCTTGGATGACGGCGATATTGCTGTGATGGGCTACAACCGTGAAAACGACGTGATTGGTTGGTCCCGGGTAACAACGGATGGAGACTACGAGTCTGTTTCCGTTATTCCCTCCACAGGGGAAGACCAGGTCTGGGCGATAGTCAACAGGACAATAGACTCTAGCACCGTCCGGTATGTGGAGCAGTTTCAGCCTATAGACTGGGGCACGGACCAGAATGATTGCTTCTTTGTTGATAGCGGGGGTACGTTCGACGGTGGCGCTGCGGTAACCGTGTCAGGTGTTACCCAGGCAGCGCCTGCGGTTGTTACGGTCTCTGCCATGCCCACTGCCCTGGCCAACGGGGATCTGGTCAAGTTCTACGGTGTGGGTGGCATGACGGACTTAAACTGGAAGGTTTACGGGGTCAACGAAGTGAATTCCGTCGATCTGACATTTGAACTGCGGGACCCAGGCGATACCATTGACATAAACTCAGTCGGTTTTACCGCGTTTACATCAGGCGGTCGCGTGCAGGAGGTCGCCCGTACAATTACCGGGTTGGATCACTTGGAAGGGGAAACCATATCTATCCTGGGTGACGGGTCCCAGATGTCGGACGAAACGGTTGCCTCCGGGTCGATTACAATCGACAATTATGCAGGTGTGATTCATTATGGCCTGCCCTATACATCTGAACTGGAAACAATGCCGCTTCTATTCCAGGAGGAAGGTCAAGGCGTGTCAGCCTCAAGAACAACGCGAATCTCGGCCGTAAGGGTCAATTTCTATAAATCCTTGGGGGTACAGGTTGGGACTATCTCTGGAACGGAAGCGGTATCATTTGTTGATCCGAGCGATGATGTGAGTGCCCGGGTTTCGTTGTTCAGCGGTTGGCGACAGACGCCGGTGCTGCAGGGCTTTTGGGACATCCCAACCGTTTATTTGAAGCAAGAAGAGCCGTTACCAATGACGGTCAAGGCAATTGTATCAGAGCTATAAGGACGCTGTTGTGATTAAGAAATTCTCAGTAGACGATATCAAGCAATTCACGGACGATCCAGAAGAGATAGAGGCCGGGAAACTCTCCATGGGCACAGGTCCGGCGTTTTCCCTGTTTGACGATGATGGTAAATTGGTCGGCAGTGGCGGTGTGCGGGTCTACGGTGTGGGCGAGGCGTGGCTTGTCGGTATGGACCTGGAGAACCACAAGCTGTCTCTCTTGCGGGGAATCAAGGAAAAGATGGACGAAATTATCCGTGAGCAGGCGCTTTGGCGGGTCTATGCCTACCCCAAGGGGGGCGAGGGCGTGGAAAAGCAACGGCGGTTAATCGAGCACTTGGGCTTTACGGAATACCAGACTTATATAAGGTGATTTATGTCTAATGTGGACCCGATGGTATTGGCTGGGCACGCCACTGGTGGCATTGGTGGTGCTATGCAAGTCCATGGTATACTGGAGGAAGGTAAGTATCAAGAGGCTCTGCATAAGCAGCGTGCCCGCTTTGCCGTCTCCGAAGGTGAGGCTAAACGCGCGGCAGAAAAACAAAAGGCCAAGCGAGTCAGAGAGCAAGGCCGGGAGATCGCGGCTGGGCAGAGACTCCACGCCGGCAAGAACAACATAGTTGGCACTACGGGAAGTTTTTTTCTGGTGCAGACGGACACTGCGGCAGAGATCGAGGAAGAGGCCCGGATAATTTCCCGTGAGGGCGATTACGCCTACAGTCGCGGCGTCGCACAGGCTGGGTTTGAGCGGTTTCAGGGTAAACAGGCTCGTCGTGCTGCTAAATGGAAGGCGGGCACCACTATCATGACCAACGCCCAACGCACAGCTGAATTAGCATCGGGTACGGGGTCAGGCGGCGGTAACAAAACGGCAGGAAGTCATTACAAGCACTAGCTGAAAAACTACCTAAATTAAGGACCCTCAAAGGATCTTTTCTTGGTGATTAGGGGTAACTAATGCCTGTTATACAGAAATATACAGCAAGAGGCACACCTTCCGGGAAGACTTCTACTGTGGCACCACCATGGCCGGGTTCCATGACTGCGCCTCAGCGTGAGATGGCAAACTTCGGGGAGGTTGCCGGGCGGATTGCAAACGACTGGGGCCAGCGGGCCAAGAAGGCGTACATTCAAAACCAAGTCTCTCAGTACGAGAACCAGACGGGCTCTGACTGGGCCGAGACTTGGGCGAGCATTCTCCAGGACCCAGACCCTGATAACCAGCAAAAAGCTTTAAATGAATTTGAGAAACGGGCACGGGGCAACATCAAGCCGTTGAGCCACAGCGCAAAGTCAATTGCGCACCAGTGGTTGAACGCGAAAATGCCTGCCTACAAAGAGCGGGTACTTGTGGAAGGGCGTAAGGCAGCCGATAGGTCGTTGATTAATCAGTATAATCTCGCTGTTGATATCGTTAAAAATGATGATCTGGCTGGCCCTGAGGATATTTTAAGGATTGGCGAAAGATTGAAGCAGTTGGGTACTTGGAGCGAAGAGGAAGAGACCTTAGCGTGGGATAACGCCCAATACGCCATTAACAGACAGCGTATCCAAAAGATGGCATTGGATGATCTCGCCACGATTGGCGTGGAAGGTGCCACCAAGCGAGTCCGGAACTCCACGCTGGAAGAAGCTGACCAAAGGACCATCTTGGGCCTGGTTCACTCCATGGATGCTTATGATCGGTATCAAGCCGAGGGTGCGAAGAGGGAATACGAACTGGAAATGGTTCAGACTGACCTTAACACCTCGCCGTCTGAATTTCTGTCCATGATGAAGGGTGGCCCGTTGGATGCGGGCGAGCAAGACCGCCTGTTCCGGATGTTCTTGTTTAGGCAAAAGGCTGTTAATGTATTGAAAGAAAATGACCCGTTGATGCACAGACGGAATCATGATCTTTACTTTGAGCTCTACAAAAAAGCGATAGCCGGTGAGTTTGACCAGGCCGAAGCGCTGGCCGCCGTTGGGTTTGACGAGGACAACCCAGAAACCACCGGGATTGCTATCAACGACTTCAAGGAACTGAAGAATATAAGCGAAGACGATATAGTCAAGGCAAGGGCACGGGTGATTGATTATGCCATGGATGAGATGGACGGTTACTTTGCCGATTTGGCCTCCGACGTGGTTCGGGGTAGGTCAAAGCAGGCTCTTCGGACAGCCAAAATCAAAGCCCGTATGGTGCTTGAGGAACGTATCCGTGCTGCTGATGCGGCAGAGAAACCGCTTGAGGGCGAAGCACTTCTTATGGAGATGATGCGTGTGCAGAGTGAGGTACAGAATGCAATGGGAAGCATCCGTAGTGCCACCAAAGAGGAGATACTGCCGATAGGGCTGCGGGAAGGCGTAGCGGGTAGTAGTTTGCAGTATCCACGGGTCGATCTGGAGGCGGTCACTGACGCGGACGAGCAGGCAAAACTGTGGGAGACGGTTGAGATTGGCGAGGTCTTTAGGCATCCGAGTGGCAAGCTTATGAGGCGGGAGAAATAATGGCAGATCCTTGGGACAATCAACTTGCAGTAGAGGAACAGCCGACGTCGCTAGACCCCTGGGACCAGGACTCGGTCGCTGTGGATTCGCCCAAGCCAAAGCGCCAGGATCCTTATGCTAGAGAGGAAGAGGTCCAGCGTCTATTTCTGCGAAGGAGATATTTGGAGGCGACATCTTTCGGCTTGGACGTGCCACAATCTATTATTGAGCCCGTTTTTGATAAGTTGACAGCCAAATACAAGTTGGGTGTGGTTGACCCGATGGACCCTGCGTCTGAAGGTGAGATTCCCGGCGAGAAAGGCAAGACAAGCTTGGTGTTTGGCCCTTTAGCGGCCGGATGGCTAAAACTCGAGAAGGCATTAGCGGACTTACCCAGGGCACTTCAGTACAATCTCACGAACTCGATGACAACCTTCTTGCCTTCTGTGGGTGATCAGCCTGCTGTTATAGATATTCCGGGTGGAACTCGGCCAAGGCAAGAGCCCATGAAATCCCCGGTTTACCGTGCCTCAAAGCAATTCTCACAAAGCGTTAAAGACGGTGTTGAAGACATTATTCAAAGACATCCTGAAATGCAGGTCGACGGCCTTGAAAATGTCGCAGAGGCATTTAAAGATCCAGCCAAGTTTGTAAGGATACTTTCTGAGGCGCTGCCCATGATGATGGCGGCTGGTTTTGCGACTGCGGCGGGGGCCCCAACAATGGGCATTGCGATTATTTATGCGTCGGAAAAGAATTCCGCGATGGATGATTACATGGCCAAGGGGGCCACATTTGAGGAAGCTGAAGACGCCTCCCACGTATATGCTACCGGCGCTACCGCGTTGGAGTTCTTACAGATAAAGCAAGGGTTAAAGCTTTTCGGGGGCTTTAGGAAGGCAGTAGTGGCCCAGACTGCACGGAAGTTGGCTGCTACTGGTGCAGGCAAGGAGATCAGTAAACGCATGGCCATGACTGCCTTGGTTGAGAGTATTGAGGAGATGGGTCAAGGCAGTTGGCAGGAAGTTACCGGGGTGGCAGTGCTTTTACAGCCGATTGAGGGAGGTTTCGCCGGCTTTGCCGATAGACGTGCCCAGGATGCTTTGTTTGCTATAGCACTGACGTTGGCGACGGGCAGTGCGGGCGCTGTTAGGGTGACGGCATTTCAGAAGGCGGTAGAGTCCCGGCGCGATGAGGTCGTGGAGGCACTTGAGAATGGGCAGTATGATGTTGCTGAAGAACTGATGCAGGACGCCCTGGATGATGTTCCGGAACCTGTCATTACTCAAGAATCGCAGGATCTAGCAGAGGGTAAGGCCGTGGTTGTCACCCCTGAGCAGCTTGAAGGGCCTGTGGGCCCGGATGCCCAGAGAGCCCCTGAGACGCCCGTAGGGCCGTCG
>CAYSBQ010000155.1:0-7260 GCA_964429315.1 uncultured Desulfobacterales bacterium | reverse complement strand
GCCATCTCCCGACTAAGAGAAGAAGAGATTTGTGCCTGGGATTATAAACGGCATTATGGGAAGCTCAAACTGAAGAACCCACGCTGATGATGTGGGTTCTTTTTTTAAATTTACGTCTACAGTGTTTTAGGCGCCAACATGATTGTATTTTTTCCGTTGTCTATGTGTATTTTGTAGTTTTTCATGAAATCCATGCCCAGAATTCCGTTAAACTCGGCTTCTTTTCCAAAACCGGCGGGTGCTATTGCTACTGGGAAGTTGAATCTACTCAGGTCTCCCACTTGAATGGAGTCAAGCTGTGTCAGTTGTGCGTGAATATCCAACGCCATGGTTCTTAGTGTGATTGATTTATCTCTCGATTCTCTTAATCCAAGTTGTTGTGCCACTTCTCTTGAAAGAATGGTGATTCCCGCACCTGTGTCAACTAGCACTGTAGCCGTGAGTGAACCGTTCAATACAACAGGCACAGTAATATGTCCGTTTGTGGGGTGGAATTCAACAACGGTCATAATTTCTTCGTGTATTTCAGTAGCTGTTTCTTCGTCGGATAATCTTTCGCCTGTCTCTCCCTCCGCCTGGGAAGGTGTTTGTTCTTCCTCCATCTGCGCGACTGCTTCTTGTCTTATGTCTTCAGAAAGCCTTTCAACGTCAGCAAGAGAATAATAGACATAAATATTATATGTTTGTTTTTCCTGGTCAGAGGCATATTTGAGAAAATTGGCAAAGTTGTTATCGGCTAGCTCATTTTTGCCCTGGCGAAAATAGATGGCCGCAAGCCGAAAAGCCGCCGGCGCAAACCTAGGGTCAAGTTCTATGGCCTTATTGTAGCACTCTGCTTCGGATTCCGAATCATCATCAAGGCCTTTTCCCTTTTCAAACCATTGAGGAGCTGTTTCCAGCTGTTCGGTTGATTCATCCTGGGCATAGCTGTATTCTTCGCTTCCTTGTGAGGATGATTCGAGACCAAGCTTCTCCGTATCAAGGGCCTGATTCTCGGAGCTGCGATCTTTACTGGTACTAGGCGCCGAGCCGGTCCTGCGTTTGATCAAATCGCTACGGGTTTCCTGATGAAATTGAGTGCTCGGCTTGTTGAATTCGCTCTCAGCGGTTATTTCGATACGGTTGTGTATGGACGGGGATATAAAATGATTGGCAACGGCAAGGCCGGCAATCCCTATCAGAAGAGCAAACAGGCCTATCTTATAGTGTTGCTTCTTTCTTCTTCGGGCATACCTTCCTATGTTAATACCGCAAAGTGCGCAGTATATATCGTCCGGTTGGCTAAATCCACACTTTGGACATTTCATCTTGTTTTTGCCTTCTGCGGATAACGAACCTCCCACATTTTCCTCAGAGGCTATCAGCCGGATAAGTTGTTGTCAAGGATTTCAAGGAGTAAGGGGTTCTGCTGACAAAAGGATATGAAGTCATGTAAGGATTCATCGCGAAATAAGTATCTCAAGATTGCAAAGGATTTTGGTATGGCAGCTATTGAGTGACAAGCCCCAAGTGCGAGTGTATAATGTCATGAACGGCACAGACTTTGCTAGAGATTAAAGATTAGAGGTTAAAGGTAATTGGTGTCAATCCTCAATAAGTGCTGGTTGGCGGCGCAATAAAATGTTTTTCGTCCATTGGGGTGTACATTTTGGGCGTATTCTGATCAGCAAGTGACACAAAACTGACACCGGAGATAATAATGAGAGTTTCGTGGATCTTTACTTTTTGAGAGGGATATATGGAAATTAATAAAGCAAAGGAGCAAGCAGAGGATCTTGTAGTAAGGCTGCGAGAATTAATCAGCGCACTTTGCCGTACTATGCCAACGGCTGAACGGGAAGCCCAGCGGGAACAGTTTAAGGTTATCGACGATTCCATTATGCACTTGGAACATAAAAATGTTTCCGTTCCTGAGGACCTTCGAAAGCTGAAAGACAAGCTCGAAAGAGAGATACAAGAAGGAGAAAAGTACCAAATGCTTCTTTATTTTGTAAGGGAGCAGCTTTCTCAGATACTGACCGAGATTGGAGACACAGTTCGCAAAAGTCCCAAAAATGGCGTGTAACAAAAACAGGGCTGAGCAAATAGTTGCTGAATTGGATCAGCTTACTTGCGTTCGCGGTAAGTTTTTCAAAAAAGTTCAGGGTATACGATTGATATAGGGTGAGTAGGCACAAATCTTGCTAAATCGATGAAGGCAGGTGGAGAGGGGGGGATCTCGGTTGAGCAATCAGTCAATAGCGTCAAATATGTTGGTATCACATTCTATTACTGGGTATCACGTCCGTTTTCAATTTTGTTTTCCATATACCTCATTTTGTAATCCAAATATTTGAAGTTTGTAGGTGCCGAAACAGAGATGTCAGATCAACAGCACATAAAATCATTAGTAAAAGAGGCCGAAGTATACCAAAAGCAAGGGCTTCTGGTACAATCAAAAGAAACCTACATGAAAATTCTCATGTTTGTGGAAAAGAACCAAAAGCTTGGCAATAATGGAAAGTTGTTAGATGCTATTACCAATAGAATACAGGCAGTTGATAAGGCACTAACAGCAAATGACAAAGAAGCAACCGTGCCGGAACTGTCTCGGGACGCACAGGATCTTATTCAAAGGCTGTTTGCCTTCTCCGATGACAAGGACAGGGCCGCGGTAGAAGGGGTCATAGCCTTGGCCAAATTTGGCCAGTATGAGAGTGCCTTAGAGCAATTTCAGGGGTTGCTGAAAGAGGGCGTCATGCCTCTTGTGGTGGCCAAGAATATTCTCAGGTGTCATCTGGCGCTTTCTTCGCCGAATGAGGCAATTGATCAGTATGAACGGTGGTTGACCGATGATTTATTGTCAAAGATCGAACTTGAAAACCTGCGAACATTCTTAACAAGTATCTTAGAGCGCAGAGGCATTCAAGCCAAATTGGAGGCTGCAGATGAGTCATTCCGCGAAAAGGGCAGGAATGCAGGCCAGGAAGGCGAGTTCTTGGATATATCTTCAATTGGGGTAAGATTGCATTCTGGTTCACATAAGGCTGGTATGGTGGAATTTGATGTTACCTTTCAGTCAGGCAATGTCATTAGTGTTGTAGTCTCCTCCAAGCAAAAGGATTTGCTGGATATCTTGAAAACGGGAATTGTGCTGCCGGACATGCAGCTTTATTCGCCCATTGCTATATTTAAGGGTACCGGGGTTGTCTCGGCAAAGACCAAGATAAAATCCGGCCCTCAGCAAGGGAACTACATGTTTGATATTAAGATTCAAGGTGTATAGTTTGAGGATGGTTAGGTTATATGGCACTCTTTAATGCTAAAAACAGAGTGATTGAGTGTAAACTTGTCTATTATGGCCCTGGACGTTGCGGGAAGACTACTAATTTGGAGTATGTGTTCAAGGCCTTTAAAAAACAAACGACAGGTGAGATGGTCTCCGTTAATACTACAGGTGATCGCACACTCTTTTTTGACTTTCTCCCCATGGGATTGGGAAAAATACGCGGGTGCGATATCAAGGTCCAACTCTACACGGTGCCTGGACAGGTGAAGTATAGTTCTACTAGAAAAATGGTACTCAAGGGGGTGGATGCCATTGTATTTGTCGCAGATTCTCTTGAGGTTCGTAGGAAGGCGAATATGTTGTCTTTAAAGGACTTGCAGCAAAATCTGGCGGAACAAAGCATGAGCATATTCAAGACCCCTCTGGTCCTTCAATACAATAAGCGAGATCTAGTCGATAATGACATGGCGATTGTACCTATTGAGGTCCTGGAACAGGATCTGAACAGTAAGCTGAAGGTTCCTTCATTCCCGGCAAGCGCCTTGCGTGGAACGGGTGTGGGAGATTCGCTAAAAGAGTGCCTGAAACTTACCTTGCAAAAACTGAACAAAGAATTGAAATGGGGCCAATAAGAGTATGCTATGTCAGATAAACCGGCGCTTGCAGGAGAACTGAATTTTGTAGGCCTTGCAGACTGTTTTCAAATACTTGGTGGAAATAATAGCACCGGCGCCCTCCACTTTACCAATCCATATACTTCTACCCGCGGCATCATATATTTTGTAGATGGCAATCTGGTAAATGCCAGTACCGGCTCATTGCATGGGTTGGATGCTATTTATAGTCTTTTTGGATGGACCGAAGGGTCTTTCCAATTCCTCGAAGAGAATGTCAGCGTAGACCATGTTGTCAACAATAGCCGGATGGAGATTGTCCTCGATGCAATGAGGATGCTCGATGATGGATTAATCGAAAAGGTGGGGCCTGCATTTTCCGAGCGAGTTCCCAACGAGAAAACCCAGAAGGCAATCTGTGCCAAAGATGGAGGAAGACCTGTTATTAAGGGAGCTTTTGTGGACTACATGTATGTTGTTGATGAGGATGAGTTTCGTGATGGGACGGAACTCGTCACAGAGGGAGGGCATGGTAATTGGATTTGGGTGATATTAGAGGGAGTAGTGAAGGTAACCAGAGAAACATCAAATGGTACCATGGAGATTGCCAGGCTTGGAGAGGGTTGCTTCATAGGAACGGTGATTTCCTTTTTGGAGCGAGAGTATGTCAGAAACGCAAGTGTGACTGCTGTAGGTGATATTCAGGTGGGTGTGTTGGATACTCAGCGTCTTTATCAGGAATACATATCTTTTCCGAATGGACTTCGTGCGTTGATTCCTAGCCTGGATGGCCGGCTGAAAAAGATTACTGACAGGGCGGCAGAATTATTTGAAGGAAAAAGCGATACTTTCAAGCTACCTGATGACAAGAAATTGGTCTTGAAACAAGGCACTCCCAAGGAAGGGGCATATTCTATAACACAAGGCAAAGCCCATGTAGTTAGGCGAACCCGTAACGGTTACTTGCCCTTGATGAGTCTTGAGCAAGGAGATATTTTTGGCAACATTCCATTCATTAACATGGGGCATGAACCTCAGCATGCCTCAATAATAGCCTCAGAAAATCTAACAGTAAACAAGCTCGATGTAAAAACCCTCCAGCAAGACTACAAACAACTTCCAGGGATATTTAGGAATCTGACTGAAAGTACCTGCACATGTGTGTCTTTGACAACAAGGCTCGCGTGTGAGCTGTAGTTAGTATGTTGTTGACAACCGGCAGCATTTCCGTGTTATCCTACCCCTAGGAGGTGAGCCATGGTAAGCGAGGATCGTGTTGGTGTCGGGAGCGTTATTGATGGGTTCAAGCTGGAAAAGGAAATAGGCAGGGGCGGGATGGGCGTTGTCTACAAGGCCCACGAACTTTCTCTTAACAGGAAAGTCGCTTTAAAAATCTTATCCCAGCGACTTTGTTCCGACAAGGAATTCATTGAACGATTTAAAAGAGAAGCTCGGGTAATCGCCGCACTGAATCATTCAAATATCGTCAGAATTCTTTCCTATGGGCAGGAGCAAGGACTTTACTATTTTGCCATGGAATATATACCCGGCAAAGATCTCGGACAGATATTGAAAGAGAAGGGCTCTATTGTATTGGATGAGGCACTCTCGATTACATCCCAGGTAGCCGGCGCCCTGTCTGAAGCAGGTTCTAGGGGAGTTGTGCACAGGGATTTGAAGCCTTCCAATATCATGCTCGATGATATGGGAAGGGCGAAAGTTACAGATTTTGGTGTAGCACATATCCAGGATTCGGGCGTCAAGTTGACACAGACCGGGTTGTTTTTGGGAACTCCTGAATATTCTTCACCGGAACAAGCCGCAGGCCGTCCATTGGATGTGAGAAGTGATATTTATGCTTTGGGCGCCGTTTTGTATAGAATGTTGTCGGGTAAACCTCCTATTACAGGCGAATCACCACTGGCCGTCGTAACTAAGATTGTCACGGAAACGGTAACACCAATCGGGCAATTAAATACAGCCTTGCCAAGGCCGGTGTGCAACCTCATAGATAAGATGATGGCCAAAGATATCAGTGAAAGATTTCAGACCCCCCAAGAGGTATTGAACGCCGTAAAAGAGTGTATCGATAGCCCGAAAAGGGATGTGCCTTTGACAAAAGGTGGGCCTTTAGATGCCGGCTCTGTCCCTCCGCCTGGCGGAGTTAACCGCAGGTCTCGCACCAAGCTATGGGGTGGAATCGCAGGGATAGCCATGGCTGTTTTACTTATTGTGTGGCTTGTCGAGGGTGGTTTCCTCAAAAAAAAGCTGGATACAGACTACAGCATTTCGGGGGAATCTTCCCAAGAATTGGATACTGAAGGCCCTGTTTCTAAAAAGACAGAGCACCGGCTTTCTGCTTCGGTTTCTGCTTCTAGGGAGGTAAACGGGGATGAACCCAGCAAGAAGGCCTATAATACAGAGCCTATCGTTGAAGAAAGGCATGTGGCCAAGTCTTCTTCCGCAAAAGAAGTACAACCATTGCCGAAGATCCCAACAGTGCTTTTGGTGGTTTCCGGTGATCAAAGCATGGCATCACTTGTACGTACTCACTTGGAATCGGTCTTACGACAAAGTGGTCTGCGAGTCGCTTCAGTTTCCGAAGTACCTGTACTTAGAAGGAAGATGCAACTTGGCGAGACTCCAATCACATGGCATAGTGTTAAGCAGTTTGTACCGAAAGGAAAGGCACAAATTCTCCTGTTGGCTGAAGTCCAAAAAACGGGTTCGATGAATCTCACATACTATGGGCGAACACAGGAGATGACAACAGCCACTTTTTCCGCTCGGGCAGTCGATATAGCTACGGGGATATCCGTTGCCACGCCGGCAAGCGGCTCAGTCAAATTTACGCCACTGAATATGGAAAAAAATTTCAAGAAAACAATTGCCTCTGCTGCCGGTAGTATGGGACCGGAGGTAATGGGGTATTGGGAAGAAAAGCTAAAATAATACAAAGAAATCGTGCGGGAAGAACTTATGTTAAGAATCTATAACACACTTACCAAAAAGAAGGAATTATTCCACTCATTAGACCATGGTAAAGTCAAGATCTATGTATGCGGACCAACAGTTTACGATGTGTGTCATATTGGCCATGCCCGTTCAGTGATCGTATTTGATGTCATTGTGCGTTATCTTCGTTCCCAAGGCTATGAAGTGACATATATTCGCAACTTTACTGATATAGATGATAAGATCATCAACCGGGCAAATGAACTGGGTATATCTACCAAGGAATTGTCGGAAAGGAATATTCAGGGATTTCACGATGACATGGATGCCCTCAAGGTACAGCGCGCTACCGAGGAGCCAAGGGCAACAGAGTATATCTCACAGATTATCGAGTTAATAGAACGACTTTTTAAACAAGGGCTT
>CAYSBQ010000154.1:0-7297 GCA_964429315.1 uncultured Desulfobacterales bacterium | reverse complement strand
ACATGAGTCAAGAATCTATACTGGTAGTAGACGATGAGGCCTTAGTCACCAAGGCAATCGTTGATACAATGCAGTCACTAGGCCACAACTGCCAAACTGCCTTAGACGGCTCCAACGCCATCAACCTAATCAAAACCAACGACTTTGACATAATTATTTCCGACATCCGTATGCCGGGACTCGACGGGTTCGAATTAATGAAAAAAGCAAGGGAGATTGAGCCAGGCGTTTCCTTTATTATTACAACCGGCTACATCAATGACTACCAATACGACAGAGTCATCGCCCAAGGAGCTGATGATTTCATAAAAAAACCATTCAGTGAAAAAGAGATTAAAAGCAAGGTAGACCGGATCTACAAGGAACGCCGATTGGCCTTAAAAAACAGACAACTACTTGATGAACAACTTGCCCTGAACAAGAAGATGTCAGACATCCTGGAAACCTCTCGAAGTCTGATAGCAGAACTAGACTTCAATACCCTTTTCCAAACGATTATCACAAAGACGACCAACCTCATGGAGGCCGAGCGGACCAGTCTGTACATCATCGATTGGGAACGCAGCGAGATCTGGACTAAAGTAGCCGAAAATGTAGATGAAATCCACCTGCCCCTTGGGAAAGGGATCAGTGGGCGGGTAGCCGAAACCGGGGAAACAATTAACGTGGAAGAAGCCTCAAAGTTGCCATTCTTCAGGCCGGAATTCGATATCCAACACAATTTCCACACCCATTCCGTACTTTGCATGCCTGTACACAACCGCAAGAAAGAACGGATCGGGGTTCTTCAGGTCATAAACAAGAAAAATGGCCCTGGTTTTAGCCAAAACGATGAGATGATCTTGAAAGCCATTGCATCACAAGTTGGAATCGCCTTTGAAAACTCTTTCCTCTTAAACGAACTACAACTATCTTTTGAGAGTTCCATTCGAACACTTTCCGCAACCGTAGATGCAAGACACCCTTTAACCGCCGGCCACTCCCAGCGTGTAACCGAGTATTCCCTGATGATAGCTCGTGAAATGAACCTAGACGATGAAGCACTCAAGACCATCAAGTATGCCGCGCTTCTTCATGACATCGGAAAGATAGGCATACGCGATGATATACTCCTGAAAAAGGGGCCTTTTACGCCTGAGGAGCAGGCTGAGATCAATACCCATCCGATCAGAACAAGGAAAATCCTTGAAAATTTTCATTTCCCAAAGGCCTTGGTTCTCATACCAGTCATCGCTTCCCAACACCATGAGAAGGTCAACGGCAAGGGATATCCGGAAGGCTTGACGGGAGACAAGCTATCCCTAAGTTCCAAAATACTGTCCGTAGCCGATGTCTTCGATGCCTTGACCTCCCGCCGGGATTACCCCAAATACTGTGAGGATCAGAGACTTGGATATAACGCTCTACCGCTATCCAAAGTTATTGAGATCTTAAAAGAAGAAGCCGGAACTCACTTTGACCCCGATGTGATCGAGGCCTTTTTCAGGTGCCTGCCCCGAGCCCTTGTCCTGTATCGAGGAACCCACTTCCCGTCTGAATATGTAGACGAAACAATTCGTTCTATAAATACATTAACGGGGTTTTCTCGCGAACCACAGCCATAAATATTGACGACTTCGTAAAAAGCTGGTTTATGACTCTTTGCGGCACTGTAACCGAAAATAACTTGTCAATCATATCAAAAGATTATGATTTAGTTATTTGAAAGCCACCATACCCGTTTTCGATTTTGAGATGAGTGATCCGGGACCGTAGGACGAGAGGCGTCAAAAAATAAGCGACTGAGCGTTTTTTTGCATCTGCTCGAAATCTTCCTCAGTCAGGCCCGCACCAAGGACAATCTGCCTTGCCATACTTTGTGTAATCAGGTCAGAGGGCTCATGGGCGTCAGAGTCTATAACCAAGCCTGCACCGCCGGCTATTGCAAACTTGGCAACATGCCCGTTTGTCAGACTATGCCCTTTGCGTGCGGAAATCTCTAAAAAGATGCCTTTTTTAGCGGCAATCAAGACCTCCTGTTCGGAAATCAGCCCCGGATGGGCCAGGATGTCTATGTCTGCCTCAAGGGCGGCACGGTTCGTGCCGACAGCCACGGGTTCTGCAATGGTTTCTCCGTGAACTATAATGAGTTTTGCACCAAGTGAACGAGCCTTTTCCGCCAGAGATCCCACTTGAGATGGCGGGACATGGGTTATCTCAATGCCCGGCACCATGATAATCTCGTTGACCTGATTTAGTTGCTCTGCCACGGCAATGATTCGCGGAAGAATAAAATCGAGGTTTGAAGCGTCGGCATGGTCAGTGACCCCGATAGCCCTGATTCCCCTAACCTGTGCCCTGCGGACTAGTTCGGAGGGTACCAAAACACCGTCACTGAAAATGGAATGGGTGTGAAGGTCAATCATATAGTGCTACATCTTGTATTTGCCGAAGTCTTCAGGAGAAAGTTTTTCCAGGTATTCCTTCCATTTCTTGCCCTGTTCACTTTCATCAACCGCCTCCGGCTCTGCATCCAGTTGCCGTGATTGCTCAAGCACCTTGTCATCGACAAATATTGGACAACCGGCCCTGAGAGCCATTGCGATGGCATCACTGGGACGAGCATCAATATCGTACGATTGACTGTCCGATGAAAAATGGATCCGCGCATAAAAAGTATTATCTCTAAGATCACACACTTCAACCTTGGATACCGTTATATGCAGTTTGTCAAGCAAGTTCTTGAATAGATCGTGGGTCATGGGTCGCGATAAACGTACGTTTTCCAGCTCTGTAGCAATAGCAGTAGCTTCCAAGATACCAATCCAAATGGGGAGCGCCTGATCTGCATTTGTCGCCTTAAGGATTACTATGGGGGCATTTGATGTTGGATCGATCGTAATACCCGAAACTTTCATTTCGTGCAGCATGCAACACACCTCCCTTTTTGTCGATCAAGCTTGACGGTTTCGTAAAAAGTCCAAGTTAGCGCTATGGTTGCGCCTGGCGGCTTGAAAAAATACACTGCGTGTCTGCGTTGCGCTGCATTTCGCAATCATTCAACGTACGATAAGTACGCCTCATAATTACAAAAATTGCGCCACTAGCGTGGCTTGAGGACAGTACGCACGCCTTGAATTTGAACGTTTTTCAAAACCGTCAAAATCCGACTTTTTACGATTTCATCAAGCTTCCATAACATTTTTGTGACTCACCCAGCAACGAATGTGCAAAAGCCTTTATGATCTTAACCGGCACAAACTGTCCTACTTCGGCAGCGCTGTCTAAAAAGTTAACTGTTTTGTTGCAAGGTGTATGCCCTGTTGCTTGATTGTAGCTCTTTTTGCTCAAACCTTCTACTAAAATCTTTTGGGAAGTCCCCACTAATGACTGGTGCTTTTTCAGCGTGATCGCCAATTGATCCTCATGAAGCCTAGCGAGGCGTTCGCTCTTTTCAATCTCCTTGACCCTATTGGAAAATCTTGAGGCCGGCACATCTGGACGATCAGAATACTTGAATGAATAAAGATTGTCAAATTCGACTCTTTCGACCAAGTCGAGAGTCTCTTTAAAATCGAGTGCGCTTTCTCCGGGAAAGCCAACAATAATATCGGAAGTGATGGCAATGTCCGGACGAACGTTTCGTAGCTCTTCGATCTTTGCCAGATAAAAATCTCTTGTATAGCCCCTGTTCATACGTTTTAATATCCTGTCCGAACCACACTGGACCGGCAGGTGTATATGCGGGGCCAGCTTTTTTAGCCGGGTAAAAGCCCCAATAAGCTCGTCAGACAGATCCTTGGGGTGAGACGTGGTAAAACGAACGCGTCTCAATTCCTTGATATCGTTTACAGACTCAAGCAATTGCGCAAAATTACAATCGTGGCCGTTCTTCATCCCATAGGAGTTTACATTTTGCCCCAAGAGCGTAACTTCTCTGACGCCTGCCGCAACCAAGCGCTCAATCTCCTCAACGATACTCTCAGGTTTTCTGCTAGCCTCCCTTCCTCTCAGATACGGAACCACACAATAGGTGCAAAAGTTATCACACCCCCTCATAATTGTTACAAAGGCTGTGGCACGACCTTGTTGAAAATCGGCCAGCTTAATCTCTAGGGGCTCTGCTGCTCCCGCGGCTTTCACATCTACGATTTTTCTCTTATCTTCTACAACCTGCCTTATCAAGTCGGGAAGCCGTACAATGGCAGAAGGCCCAAAAACGATATCGACATGAGGCGCCCGCTTAATAAGGCGATCACCTTCCTGCTGGGCCACACATCCACCAACACCAATAATGAGATTCGGTTTCCTTTGCTTCGCTCTAGCAAGCCGCCCCAAATGGCTGTAAACCTTATGCTCCGGTTTTTCCCGAATAGAACAGGTATTGACAAGGATTAGATCCGCATCATCCGGATTAGAACAAGGAGAATACCCAATAGGCGTCAGCAATCTTTCCATTTGCTCCGAATCATAGACATTCATCTGGCAACCCATCGTGATTATGTGAAAATACTTTGCTTTCATGCTGTTTTATCTATGAGGATTCAAGGGTTCTAGGATTCCAGGATTCAAGTGCAATACTGAGAAATTATTAGGAAACAAACACTTGACCCCTTGGACCCTCGACTCCTGGCCTCCGAACCCTGATCGCTGACCCCTGTGAACAGTTAGAATTAATCCTGACTCACCAATCCATGAATTATAATCGACCTTATATCTTTGACGTCAACCTTGTATTCACCGTATGGCAATTTTGCATAACAGGCCAACCCATTATCTAGAGTCATAGAAACGGTTTTGGCATCCTTTAGTATTACGGTGGCTTCCAGTATCTTATCCCTAAGCCTGAATGTTATGCCTTTTATCTTGTCGAAATCTATGCTGACCTGCCCACTTCCGACATTGCCGGAGATAGCGTTATGACCGCTAAAGCTAATCTTTTCAACATCTGTGGAAATATCGGCTTGGTCCATAATGGTAGCGGAATAGTTTCTTGCGGGTTCAGGCGCACGCACTCTGGCAGGCCCTCCAAGACCACCCATTCCGGACAAAAAGAGACAAGAAACAATCAATGCGAAGGACAGCCATACTCTTTTCATAGGCCCTCTCTTTCTATAAGCTCTGCTTTCTCAATCCTTATCTGCCCTTTTAGGTCATTTAAAATCATATCAACTTCCTTTTCACACCCTGGACTGACATAGAGAACAATAAAACCGTTTTGAGGATCGAGTGTCCTCATAACTGCCACACCACTGTAGCCCTCAAGGATGAACTTTAAAAAATATACATCCCGTCGGTTTATTCTGTAGTATCTCTTTATAGAGGCTTTTGGTATCATGGAAGAATTTAATTTATGCCGCAAAGGGTTATTTTGAAAGATAAACATCGAATAAAAAACTAACATCCAACCGCAGTTCATCCAGCGCAAAATAACTTGGCGCTGATGCACTTGCATCTTTTCAAGGCGAAAGCCGCAATCTTTGAACCCTTGGCCTCTCAATCTTAGCATCCCACAACGATTTTTTTCAACCAAAAAAACGCTATTGTTAAAAGCCTGACATTAGGCTATACAAGGCGACCATGAAAACCAAGTGGCGCATCCACGCCCAGGACCCTGACCAGATCGCCGAGCTAAGCGCCTCTTACGGCTGTCACCGCGCTATTGCCGCCATTCTCATAAATCGCGGCATCACAATGTCAGATCAAGCAGAAAGCTTCATCAAACCTTCTTTACATCACATCCGATCACCATTTCTAATGAAAGATATGGACAAAGCTGTTTCCCGCATTGTCCGCGCCCTTCACAAGCACGAGAAGATACTCATCTTTGGTGACTATGACGTAGACGGTATGACATCCACGGCACTTCTCTTCGACTTTCTTGGATACATCGGCGCAGACGTTGATTATTACATACCGGATCGACTGACAGAAGGTTACAGCCTCAACCCGGGGGCTGTAAATAACTATGCAATTGCCCATAACATTAGTCTTATCGTTACAGTGGACTGCGGAACAACCAGTCATGAGGCTGTCGAAGCGGCAAATAAGGCAGGAATTGATATCATCATAACAGATCACCACGAGCCCCGAGATTCTTTGCCCAAGGTTATAGCAGTTTTGAACCCAAAACAAAAAGACTGCCCGTCCGGACTTAGAGAACTTGCCGGCGTAGGCGTAGCCTTTAACCTAGCCCTCGCTCTCCGAAAACGCTTAAGGGATGACGGGTTCTGGAATAGTAGCCGACAAGAGCCAAATCTTAAGGCGGCATGTGACCTGGTTGCCCTTGGAACAGTAGCCGACATGGCGCCCCTCCTGGAGCAAAACCGCATCTATGTCAAAGCCGGGCTCGAAATTATAACATCTTCTCCACGACCTGGCTTGAAGGCCCTTTTAGACATTTCCAGGATTACCAACCCCGAAATCAATACTTGGGATATAGCCTTTAGACTAGCCCCGCGGTTAAATGCAGCGGGGCGTCTCAGCCATGCCTCTGTTGGGTTCAAACTTCTCACGACATCTAGTGATGAAACTGCTCGCTCAATTGCTATACAACTTGATCATGAAAACAATAAGAGAAAAAACACGGAAGATCTTATCCTTGCTGACATTACCAAAAAACTCGAATCCAACCCCCAATTGATTAAAAACTCACTTGTTCTAGACAGTGACTCTTGGCATGAGGGGGTAATTGGAATTGTTGCATCCAGGCTTGTTGCGCGATATATGCGGCCGGTTGTCCTTATCGCTATTCGTAATGGTCTGGGCAAAGGATCTGCCAGGAGTCCTGAGGGCTTCAATATCTTCAAGGCCTTCAACGGATGTGCCCGGCACCTGGAAAGGTTTGGTGGTCATGAGGTTGCTGCAGGCCTAACACTGAAGGTAAAAAATATACCTGGTTTCCGCAAGGATTTTGAGCAATTCGTCTATCAAAATGCCGCCACAAAAGATTTTGTGCCGAAGCTTGACATAGACACGGAGATAGACCCAACAGAAATTTGCCCAGAACTGCTAAACGAAATCGAGCAATTGGCGCCATTCGGAACAGGCAACCGTGAACCGATATTTATGATCTCAGACTTAAATGTCCTTTCTGCTCGCACTGTCGGATCAGGCCACACAAAGATGCAACTGGCCCAAAACAGGGGAACCAAAGGTAGACCCATGGATGCCATTTTGTTCAATAATGATATAGCCAAATCATCCCCCCGACATTTCGATCGTATTGCCTGCAAGCTGCAATGGAACAACTGGATGAACAAAAAGCGGATTCAACTCGTGGTCAAGGACTTCGTTTTATGAACAAAAGTGAACAAAA
>CAYSBQ010000153.1:0-7323 GCA_964429315.1 uncultured Desulfobacterales bacterium | reverse complement strand
AAAAGAAAGTCCCTAGGATAAGCCTTTGTAATAGATAAGACGAAGTCAAAGATGAAGATATGAGGTGTTTAGTGTCGCAGCCATGTCGCTCCGCGGTGTTCAATATGAACAAGTATTATGCATGCCCGCTTTCAATATTGACAATAGCCCTATTGGCCTATTGTTTATTTTCCCCTTGCATTTCAACGGCGGCAGGGCAGGTGGTTTTTGCGACCTGGCTTGAAGAATTCAAAAAAGAGGCCTTGGCCGATGGCATCTCAGGGGAAATAATCGATTCAGCACTTTCTGATATTGAACCGATACCGCGTGTGATCGAATTGGATCGGAATCAACCGGAATTCAATCTCTCACTCGGCGAGTACCTTCGTATTATGTTATCACAAGGGCGTATTGACAAAGGAAAAAGGAAGTTCAAGGAAAACCGTTCTTTGTTGAACAAAATCTCTGCCCATTATGGTGTGCAGCCAAGATTTCTGGTGGCTTTATGGGGTATTGAAAGCGATTTCGGCCGGCTCACAGGCGGGTTTTCGGTTATTGGCTCCCTGGCTACTCTTGCCTATGATGGCCGCCGCAGTTCCTATTTCAGGAAGGAACTGCTAAGTGCCCTGCGCATTCTGGATGAGGGGCACATCCCTAATGCCCGCATGGAAGGTTCATGGGCTGGGGCGATGGGGCAAATGCAATTCATGCCTTCTACGTTTATTGACCATGCTGTCGATTTTAATGGTAACGGGCACAAAGACATTTGGAAAGAACAAGGGGATATTCTCGCCTCTGCGGCAAACTACCTGTCAAAGTGTGGTTGGGAAAGTGATCAGACATGGGGACGGGAGGTGCGTTTGCCGAAAGGGTTTGAGCAAGGCTTGATTGGCATGAAATACCAAAAGCGAATCAGTAAATGGCAAGCCCTGGGTGTTCGAAGGCCGGATGGACGGAACCTGCCAATCCGGGATTTATTGGCGTCGATTGTGCAACCCGATGGACCAACAAGTCGAGCCTTTATGGTCTATAACAATTATCGCATTATACTGAAATGGAATCTGTCGCATAACTTCGCTCTTGCCGTTGGGTTCTTGTCTGATCAACTTGTAAGATATTAAGGGCTCGCCACTCAATGACTGTCACATCTTGCCGGTCTTTTAGGCTTTTCTGCTAACCCGAACTTTTTGAGAGCTTTCGACAATATCCCGGCGTGATATTAAGTTCGGAGTGATAATAGGTATTGAGCGACTGATATCACCCCGATGGTCTCCATGACCTACATTTGTCTTGACGGGCAGGAGCATATCGTGTAAATTTAAGTATATTTCGTTGTTTGCGCTTACTGTACTCCATTTAAGCTATCTTATAACGATGCCTACTATTTTGTAGATTCTTCTTGGAGATCCTGTTGGACGATCCTTCGTCGGGTACGTTGCTTTTAGTAGTGCTCTTGGGCTTTTTGCTCGTTTGTTCCGGCTGCTTTTCTGCGTCGGAAACCGCTTTTTTTTGTCTCAATCGTATCGAACGCCGCCGTCTTGCCGGAGAGAAGTCAAAACGATCAATACTTGTTGTTGCCTTGTTAAAGCGCCCACGTGAGTTGCTTTCCACCGTCCTTTTCGGAAATACCTTAGTCAATGTAGCTACCGCGGTAACTGCTGCTCTGCTATTCGAGCGGGTGTTACATACCCATAGTCTCTGGATAGCTATTGTCGTGGACACGCTGTTGGTGCTCTTTTTTGGAGAGATCATTCCAAAGACGATAGCTGTCAACAGGGCTCCCACCGTTGCCAGAATGGCCGTTATTCCTTTTCACTTTTTCTCGACAGTGTCTCGTCCCATGGTCTTTGTCTTTGACCGTTTGGCGCGCATAATCTTGCGGTTCCTTCGTGTACCCGAAGAAGCAAGAGATGCGCTTAATCCGGCAGAACTTGAAGTGTTATTTAAAAAGGCGGACCAGGAGGCCACAATTACGTCCCAAGAGCGGCGCATTGCAAGCAACATACTTCGTTTTTCACAGACTACCGCCCAGGAGATTATGACTCCTCGTGTGGATATCGTAGCAACTCCGTTAGATGTTTCCCGCGACACACTAGGCAAGCTCATGATTGAAGCGCGTCACTCAAGGATTCCGGTCTACGAACAAAGCCTCGATTACATTGTTGGGTTTGTGGGAAGCAAAGAGTTTTTCCTGAACCCAGAGCGTAAGATCAGCGAACTCGTGAATCCTGTTAGTATATTTCCTGAAGGTGCAAAAATAAATCATATCTTTCGTTATATGCAAAAGAATCTTCTCAATGTTGCTGTAATCGTGGATGAGTATGGTGTAACTGCCGGCATTGCGACGATGGAAGATTTGTTGGAAGAGATCGTTGGCGAGATCTATGATGAATATGAGAAGGCCGAAGAACTCATACGTAAGGAGGCTTTAGACACGTGGTTGATATCAGGTCGTGCCCCTGTCGAACAAGTAGATAAGGTGTGTGGCATAGATCTTTCCGGGGGAGAATCCGTAACCTTGAACGGTTATTTGTCTAATGAGTTTGGAAGAATTCCAGTGCCTGAGGAAACTATTGAACGAGGTGGCGCATTGTTTACAATCGTTGAGTCCAAGAGGGGACGCATTGTCAGCTGTCGAGTCAGGCTTATAAGCCCAGAGGAACATAGAAATGATCATTGACTTGATCCTGCTTTTGATCTGCATCCTGGGCTCCGGTTTTTCATCGGGTTCTGAAATCGCCTTGGTTACGGCAAGCCGTACGCGGTTTCAACGCTTGGCTTCCGACGGAGTTCGCGGTGCGAACCGTGCCCTTGGCCTCATTGAAGAAAAGAACGAAACGCTGGCAGTGATTCTTATCGCAACGAATGTTTTCAATATATCATGCGGTGCAATTGGTACGGTAATCTTTCGGGAGTGGATTGGCTCCATGGGACCGGTCGTGGCCACTGTTGTCATTACTTCGGTTTTACTTGTAATAAGTGAGATTGTGCCTAAAGCTCTTTTTCTCCATCATGCTGATAATATGCTTGTAAGAACTAGTATTTATTGGAAGCTTTTGGCGTGGATGTGCAAACCGATTACTGCTCCGATAGAGGTAGCTACCAAAATCCTTTCGCGTTTTCTGGGAAACGAGGCTAGGAGTCCGTATTCCGCAACCCGTGATGAGATAAAACTGCTACTTGAAGAATCTGCCGAAAGTGGAGGGTTGAAACAATACGAACAAGAGATGTTGGAATCAACATTGAATTATGCCACTACAATTGTTCGCGAGGTAATGGTACCTATTTCCGAAGTGGCACTTCTTGCTGAAACAGCCGCAACGGATGAGCTTTTAGACCTTGTGCGTGAGCATGGTCATACCAGGATACCGGTTTACAGAGGGCGAATTGATCAGATAGTAGGTTTTTTAAATATTTTTGATGTCTTTTACGACAAGCAGAGAAAGACATATATCAGGCCGTACATAAGGCCTGCCCGTTTGGTTCCCGAGACCAAGCAAATTGACGAACTTTTTTTGGAAATGCAGCGGCAAAGGGAAAGTCTGGCCGTGGCGGTAAACGAGTTTGGGGCATGTTTCGGGATTGTGACCCTTGAGGATATCATGGAAGAGATATTTGGTGAACTTGCCGATGAACATGAAGACCTCAAACCCGAAATACAGAAAAAGGGCCCCGGTTGGTTCCATGTGGACGGGATGGCGGATATCGATGATCTTAGGTATCAAACGGGTATTGAGATTGCCAAGGTTGGCTTTGAGACTGTAGGGGGCTATGTACTTTATCGTTTTGGGAAGATTCCCCAGAAGGGAGAATCTTTTGAAGATGGGGATCTTGCGGTAAAGGTCCTGGATGCGGATCGCTACAGTGTCAAGAGCGTAGAAATGGTAAAAAAGGAACCCGAAGAGGGTTAATACTGTTTTTGTAATCCGTGCTTGATTATAAGGCCAAGCTTAAGATTGGCCTTTTTTTTATGAAAGCTTTTTGTTATTGATAGTATCTATCAGAAGTAGTGAAGAAACTATTTCTCGGTGGTTTTAAAAAAAGACAGGTGTAAAAGTCTTAATATCAGACTTTAAATAAAAACAGTGACGGCCAGTTTTGTTTCGGTAAAGATAAATGCATGGACTATATCAGGAGATACTTCGTTATTGGGTTATGCTGAAAGGCTTTTTTGCCCTGGACCCAACCCTGCTGATGGACTCCGACATGGTTATTCGCATAGGTGTGCAGGGGCTGTTGTTCTTTGGCGCGGCCTTCTTTTCAGGCTCTGAAACGGCGTTGTTTTCTCTTTCCCGCCTTGATCTGGAAAAACTACGCAAAGAACGCAATCGTTATTCTGAGACAATCCATGCCTTACTCGACCAACCGCGTCGCCTGATTATCTCCATCCTATGCGGCAATGAACTTGTCCACATTGCGGCCGCTGCCAACATGGCCGGCATTCTGGTCCGCTTATACGGGGAAGATAAGGCCGGCTGGATAAGCATATTGGTTATGGTCCCACTCATGTTACTGCTTGGAGAGGTGACACCCAAAACGATTGCTGTTTCCAACCCAGTGCGAGTAAGCGCCGGTATTGTGGCTGCCCCCATGAATCTGTGGGTAAAGCTTGTTGCTCCCTTGCGTTGGGCAATACGCGGCGTGGCGGACCATATTACCACACTGGTCGTAGGGGAGGAAGCAGCGGCCGAAAACATACTTCAGGTAGATGAATTTCGCAGTCTGGTAGAAGAAGTTGCTGAAGAAGGTGAGTTGGATGCTACTGAACGCGCCCTGATCTATAAACTGCTGGAAGCAAACGATACCGAGATCGTAGAAATAATGACTCCACGAACACGTACAAAGTTTCTGAGTGTGGAAATGAGTGTTCCCGAAATGGTGGAATATTTCAGGGCCTACCGGCATTCTCGTATACCTGTCTTTGAGGTGCATAGGGATAATCTGGTGGGCTTTGTCCATGCCGAAGACATAGTGCGGTTAGTCCTTGATGAAGTAGAGCTGACTATTTTGAGGCCCGAAGACATTATGCATCCCCCGGTTGTGGTGCCACTTACAAAGAAAGTGGATGAGATATTCGATTTTTTTCAGGATCATAATGTGCGAGCGGCAGTGGTTTTAAACGAATTTGGTGGGGTAGAGGGTTTGGTTACCGTAAAGGATGTTCTTACCTTCATTTTTGGTCAAATCTCCGGGGAGATTACCGGTCAGGAGTTTTATCAGGAGCGAGACGACAATGATTACGAAGTGCCTGGAAGTATGAAGCTTACCGATTTTAACAGCCTGACCAACTTTGGCATTGAAGATCCTCGTATGACAACCGTAGGTGGAGTAACATTTCGCCAGCTGGATCGATTACCCCGAGTCGGCGATAAAGTAACTGTAGAAGGCATTGGGCTTACTGTGCTAGAAATGGATGGGCATCGTATTGCCAGGGTGCGGGCAAGTCGAGGTGTTGTTGCAGAGGAAGGTGAGCAAGAGCAGGATACTGCACTAGCTGATAGAGCTATCTCTGTTGTAGAGGAAGGTAGTTCTGATCAGAACGAGGGTAAAGTATCTGAATCTGTGGAAGATGTGAGGAATTATAAATAGGGAAGGGTGTAAGAGATGGATATACTTATTATCTTGTCGATCATGGTAGTCCTTCTACTGTTGAAAGGTTTTTTTTCGGGCTCAGAGATCGCCTTGGTAAATTCAGACAAAATCAAGTTGCACCACCGGGCCAACCAGGGCGATGGAGGGGCGAAACTTGTGCTCAAATTGTTTCAAACCCCTGACGTACTTTTGGGTACTACGCTTGTAGGCACGAATATCTCTACCGTCATTTCGATAACCCTCGGTACAATATTGATGATCCGCCATTTTGGCGAGATGGGCGACTTGTATGCTTTTATTGTTTACACTCCTGTATTTTTAATCCTTGGAGAGATTGTACCTAAAAGTATCTATCAGCAAAAATCAGATGTCATTGCGCCAATTGTAGTCTATCCGTTAAGATTCTTTTCCCTGCTTTTTTCCCCGATTGTTTTTGTCTTCTCTAGAATAGCGCGCGTGGCAGCGCGGTTGGCTGGCGGCGGCAAGACCGACCAGAGTTATTTTATTACCCGGGAACTGGTGCGTTCCGTAGTCGAAATGGCAGAGCGTGGCTCAAACATAGATGCCTTTGACCGCGGTCGTATCAAGCGCGTCATCCGATTTGCAGAAACCACTGTGGGTGAGGCCATGATACCTGTGGCTGATATGACTGCCATCAATCGTGATCGAGATACACGGGCTGCCATTTCTTTGGTGCGTAACCGGGGTTATAACCGTTTGCCTGCTTACAAGGGAAATATAAGCAACATCATCGGCATTGTCACCTTGACAACATGGGACCTGATAGACCCCGAGTTGTCTTCTCGTAACCTGCTAGACCTAATGAAACCAGCCCACTATGTCTCTGTCAACCAAACAATAGACCAGTTATTGCCCATACTTCGTGGTCGTTCCGACCACATGGCCATCGTAGTGGATGAATTCGGTTCTGCCATCGGAATGATTACCATGGAGGATATTCTGGAAGAAGTGGTTGGTGAAATTGATGTAGGCTACGACTTTGAAGAGTATTTGCCACGACGCAAAAGGGTTGTCGAAACTCTTGGTGAAGATGTTTATCTCATGGATTCCCGTCTTCCCATCTCTGAAGCCAATGAAATTCTCGGTATCAGCCTGCCCGCTTCTGAATTTCATACTATCGGCGGCTTGGTCATGGCGCGCTTACGCCATATTCCGAAGGAGGGAGAAAGCATCTTGGAATCGGGTTATAGGCTGACCGTGGAAGAAGCTACGGAGCGTTCCATCGTCAAATTGCGAGTGGAACGTATTAGGTAGTGCCCATCCATTGCCGCAGATTCCACAGACATCCCTATTTTCCCAATAATTACAGTTTCTCATATTGATGTTGAACCTCATCAATCCCATAGACCCTCTCAAGCCTACGTACTATAAAATGACCACATGCCATATCCTGGAAATGATCTATAAAAATCGTGTTTATCAATGCACCTCCCGCTGCTCCAATTATAGGCACTGCCTGTGCTGCAATTTTCTCTGAGACGTTTACTCCAAAACGGGATGCAATTGTGGTTATGAACCTGGAAATCGCCGGAGCACTCCCTTCGGCAAACCCTTTTTTCGCTATGTATTTGACGGCCTCAGAAACCTCGCGGGCAAAAGCAGCCCGCACTACAAAATATCCGGTCTCTGTTGCATCGTCTCTGGGGGATTTCCCTCCAAGGGCAAAAACTTCCAGGCAAGCCAACTTTGATTCGAGTGTTTTGATCTTTTCGCCTTCGCTTCGCGCGATAT
>CAYSBQ010000152.1:0-7363 GCA_964429315.1 uncultured Desulfobacterales bacterium | reverse complement strand
GGGGAGAGGTTACGCCCATCGCCACGGTTAGCCGCTCGGATAAACCCGTGCGCAGGGGGATCATTGAGCGCGTGGTGGACGGCGTGTTCCGGTTTGTGTTAAAGTTGTTGGAATGACTTGTGAATCTTGCCCAGTTTTGCATATCCTCCACAAACCTGCTCGTGTCTCTTTTGCTAAACGCGGGCAGACAGATTCAAGCCCACACAAATGATTTAACCATAAAGCCCCAGCTTTATATCTCCAACGCCTTTATCACCGCCCGCTCCACATCTCCATAAAAGACCAAATCCACCTTTTCCACCACATCCTCCGGCAGACCAGCGAACTGGGCCTTGTTGGACAGCGGCACCACAGCCCGCAGCGCGCCATTGTCCATCGCAATGGCTAGAGGCTCCGTCAGAGAGGGGACAGCCTTGATATTGCCCTGGATCGTCAGGTCGCCCATCACTATTGTGCCGCCTTGCGCGCGCCGGTTTTGCAGCGCCGACATGATGGCCGTGTAAAAGGCTACCCCGCACGCGCACTCGATCCGCCCGCCGCTCAGGTCTACCACCTCGGCATAAATGTCCTTTTGCGCCAGCAGCGACTCGATGCCCAGGCGAGTTTTAGTAGTTTGCAGATAAGCGAACGCCCGGTTGAGCGACTCTTTGAGCGACGTGTCGAGGCCCGTCGGGATGCGCAGCTTGCCCGTGCCCGCCGTCAAGGTGACCTCTAGCCGAAATAGCCCCACTCGCGCTTCCGCGTCAGCCGCTGCCGTAAAAACCGTCCCTGGCGACTGTGGATCAGCAGAGATAGCGCCCATACCGCCTTGCTCGGGCACGCCGACCGTCCGCTCGACGTCGTCCTCGTCGTCAATGTACGAAAAGCTGGTTTTATAGAACTCGAATGACCCACGTTTCTTGAGCTGTTCCTTTACCCGACGGCGGCCCTCCATCGCCAGTTCCAGGTACTCTTTCAACTCGGCCTTGGTATAATCGCCGTCCGGGTGCAACAGCTTGAGCAAACCGGCCACCGTCCGCCTGATGGCAGAAGCGTCCCGCCCTTCGACGTGCGAGCCAAAGCGATAATAACGTTCGACGGCGTCGTACAAATTCTGCTTGCGCAGCAAGCGAAAGGCTTCGGCCAAATAATCGGTCACGAATCCATAATGCACGGTCAACAGGTCTTTGGAGGTCTTGGGCACTTCCCAACCGGGCAGGTAGAAATGCAAGCGGTCCATCACTGCCAGGTCAAAGTCGGGCGGCAGGGGTTGGAAAAGGTCGGTGGCGCTGTTCTGCACCAGCGTCTCGACGGGCTGATTCAAGTTGCCCACAAAGACCAGCGAAGCGTCGGCGATGACCTGCGTGATGCCCCGGCTAAAGCGCCCGTTGGCCATATAGTCTTTCATGATCTGGATGGTCTCGGAGGCGGTGACCCGCATCCCCCCCACCTCGTCAAAGGCCACCACGTCCCAGAATCCCACCAGCCCCACCTGGCGGCGGGCGTTGTTGTAAAACAGATTGGCCGCGCTGGCCTTGCCGCCTGAAATGAGAATACAATAGGGCGACATCTCGCTATAGGCGTAGGATTTGCCGGTTCCCCGTGGACCCAACTCGATAAAGTTATAGTTCTTTTCCACAAAAGGGATCAGCCGGGTCAGGAGCAGCAGCTTGAGGCGCTGCTCCATTACCGCTGGCTCTAGCCCGATAGTCCGCAACAAAACATCCAGCCACTCGTCGCGTGTAAAATGACGCCGGCCCACGCTAAACTCGTCAAAATCAAAACGCGCCAGTTGAATAGGGCGCAGGTCGGCGATGTGAAAGGGGCTATCGCGCTTGCCCTCTTCTGGGGGCACGAATTCCAGGTCCACGATGGCCCAGACGCCGCCTTCCAGCAGCCGGTCGTAGCGGCGATAATACTCTTCGGGCACGTGAATACGGTTGTAACCAAAGTTGTCCATCGCGGCCCAATGCTTGACCTCGCTGGGCAGGTAGCGCACCTGGACGCGGTCAATAAAGCGATGCCGCCCGCGCTGCTCGACCAACGATTGGGCTTTGTTAGACTCGTCGTGCCGAAAATAGTTGCTGTGCAGCGTGTCTTTGACCGCCTGGATGCCCAGGGTAATCTCGAACGGGTCATCAGAGGCGCAATATTTACCCAGCAGGTATTCCAGCACATAAGAGGGGACGTTTTCACCGCCCTTGATCTGGTGCAACAAGTCTTTGCGCACGACCTTGCCGGCAAAGACCTGGGTCAGTTTCAGATCCAGTCCATCTGCTTCCATGAATTCACCTAATCCAACGTCTCGTTTTTCAACGTCAGGCTCGTCCAAACCACCGGCGCTTTGGGGTTGGTGGCTCGAATCTCTACACTATCTCCGTCGAAATCCGGGTCCAGCAACACGGGCACCGAGGTTTGCTTCCCGGCGACCAGGATGATCTCCCGCGTCACCTCGTCGCGCGCCTCGCAGTCGGCCGCTTCGCCCACTTTGCGGGCCGACGCGGCCGAACCATCAAATGCCTCGATTTTGGCCCGCAGCGTGCGGGCCACCAGCGAGTTGAACCAAACCTGTAGGCCGATGACGCGGCTGGTAAAAGAGTCGCGGCGATAGCGAATCTCTAGCTCATCGCTTCCCTGTTCGGCTGGTTGTTTCCTGGCCCGCAACGTTATCACCGGCAAGACGCACTCTTGTAAACTCAGGCCGCCGTGAAAATAACCGTCCCCGGCTGAATACACGCCAAAGCCGTCCGGCACGACCAGTTCGCTGGCCTCTCCCCGGATACCGACGTGTGCCGCATCAAAGACGTGGGTGTTCCTTGCTTCTTTGATTTGCTCTCCCAGCAGGCTGCGCCGCTTGCTGAGAAGCCACTCCCCAGGAGGCCTGGTCGCCACGTCGCCCTGCAGCACTTCAGGGAGCAGCACGTGGCCGTGGTCGGTGGCGATGACGACGTAAGCATAGCCCAGGCGGACCAGTTGGGTCGCCGCCGCCTTGAGGTCGCCCAGCAGGTCGGTCATGTACTTGCGCGCCTCGCGCAGCGAGATGGTTTCACCCATGCGGTCAATGCGCGTGTCGCGCAGCACCACCAGGTCGGCGTTCTTGAGACAATCCTCGCGCCTGGCCCTGGACGTGAGCGATAAAAAATTGCTGATCTCTACGTCCACGACGCGGTCGCCAAACTTTTCGGCCAGGTATTGCATGCGCTCGGCCGAGGTCTGGAGACGCCGCTCGCCCAGGTGAGAGACGAGCTTGTCCCCCACCTGGCGCATGGCTAGCGTGCCATCAGCGCCGGGCATGAGGGCCGCCATGCCCACCTGCGTCACCGTGGGCAGCGTGGCCGCAACCGCTTGCACGTCGGTTTCACCCAGCGCGCTCAAGGCCCCGGCCAGGTCGCGCCCCATCTCAAAGCGCAGCGAGTCTGACAGCACGTAAACTACCTTTTCGCGGGCGGCCAGCGCCGGCGCGATAAAGCGTTCAAAGACCTGGGCCTGGCGCAAGACGCCTTCTGGCGGCCAGCCGGTCTTTTCTACTGCTTGCAGGAAACGCTTTTGGATGGCGTCAATCACCCTGCGGTAGCGCGCCCGGCAGCGGGCTATGACGGCGTCTAATTCCTCGTACTCGCTACACTCGGCGCTGCTCTGTTCCATCAAGCGTTGGCAGCGGTCCAGGTCGCTCCAGCCCTCCTGGCGGGCGTAAGCAGTAACCATGCCAAATACTGTCTTTTCATCCTTCCACGCCTGCTCGACTCGCCCGGCCACGTCGAGCAAGGCCACACAGCGTTGGGCGACCTTCCATATCGGCGTCCGTTCTGGCTGGCGTCGCCAGACCGACCCGGCCCTGGCCTCGATGATCTGGCGGGCCAGGGGTAGTTGATCGCTCTCCAATGCCTGCGTGAGCGCCGCCAGGTATTGCCGTTCTTCAAAGGCAAAGGTATCCCGCTGGCCCAGGCTGGTGACGCCGACAAAGTGTACCGCCAGCCCCAACTCCCGCTCCACGCGGGTCGCCAGGTCAACGTAGGTTTCGCGCAAACTCTCTGTGTCGCGCAGCCGTTCAGCGATGGCGTAAATCCGGTCGCGGTGCTCCGGGTTGGCGCGGGGCAGGTTGACCAGGGCCGCGGGCAAATCGCCGGGCAGGTCAAAGGCAAACTCGCTAAAGAGGACGTAACGCGCCAGCAGCGCCCAACGCGCCTCCCATCCCTGGACGTTTTCCGGCGGAGCAAAGCCCAGCTCGCTCGCCAACAATTGCAGGGCTTCCTGGTCGCATCCGGGCAGGCCGGCCACCTTTTGGGGCGCTCGCGGGTCGCCCAATAACCGCACGGCTACCTCGACGGCCGACTGGACGCCTAGCGCCTGCCCGACCAGCGGGTAGGCGGTCCTTAGCTCCAGGCGGTCGAGCATGGCCAGCGTGGGCTGTCCCTGGCGAAAGAGTCGCTCGACCTGGTCGCTCAAGTCGGGCAATGCCTTGCGGGCCAGGTATTCCAGGCGATCTGCATCTTCAGCGCCAAAGGTGGTCCCCGCCACGGCAAAGACTTCAAAGGGGTCTTTGCGCCGGGCCTCGTCGCTCCTGGAGCGGTGAAAGGGCAGGTAGATGAGCAGGTTGGCGCGCGAGGCCGCCAGCGAGTCGGCGGTGTTCAGTTGGCGGTAGATGGCCTCAGCTTCGCGCCGGGCGCGCAAGCGAGATCCCTGGGCCGAGACGATGCGGCAGTTGGGGATGGAGAGGCCCTGGATGAAATCTCCAAAGGCCCGCTCGCCGTCGTACCACACCACGATGCGGGCGTCGTTTAATTTTTTGCTGATGAGTTTTTGGATGTGGTTGGAGACTTTCATGTCATTCATACCCTTGGAAACAGAGGAGTCCAGAGTCTGCCTTCATAACGACCACGTTTGTAAAACACGGGAAGAGTATTATTGGGCACATTGTTGGGAAAGACAATCAGAGCCTCCGCGTCTTCATGCCCAAGTGGATGGTTTTTCTCCAGTGAAGATCCTATTTTCTGGAAAAGGGATTTTGCAATTGTTCTCTCGCGCTCATCTTGAAAAATACTAGCTTTGGGAGAAAAGGCGCGGTCTTTGCTCTCTAGGGGATTAGCAATAATAACTTCTACTCGATTGTGAGATGCAGATTTGATCATTTCGGCTCCCTTTTCAAACCCACTAACCAGAGTATAAAAGGGATAACAACGAGAATCCCAATCCGGACATTCTTGATCTAGCGTTTCTAACGCCCTGATAATATATCCAGAGCCTGCATTACCTGTACCCACAAAGTCGTCAACCATCATTAAAAGCCAGCGACTATTTGGTTTAACCAACCGCGATAGATCTGACTTTCCTGCTAGTATCTCTGCTATTTCCTCAAGCGATCCGCAAAGCTGATAGTAAATATTGTTTACTCTCCGAAATTCAGTCACTAGAGCTGGACCACTCTTTCCTATGGGATCAATGTGACAAACAAGGACATTCCTTGCTAGCCTCTTATCAACCACCTTTGCCCAGCCAGAGTTGCTAGCCATAGCCTTCTTAAACATAGTTTCCAAAGCGTTGTTAAATTTTTCAACTGAGTAATATCCCCGTTCTTTGAGCGCACATAGAACTTTATATGCTAATCGCTGATTGTACTCATCGCCAAACTGCCGCAGCCAGGTGTCCACAAGAATCCGATCAATATTCTCACCTCGATATACTAGACCCTCGGCTACTTGTGTAATTTCTTGTGGAAAAAGGGCATAATCCTTCATAGGCCTGATGGTATATTCATATTGACCAAAGCTTTGGCGAATCTGGTGCGCGCCACCTGATTGTAACCACAAATTGAAGAGTCCTACTTTGATTCTGAAGCGGTTGGGATGCGATTGACTACGCTCAACTACCTTTCTGTCCGCTAGTTCATTTAAACGATAGTCGAGTTCAGATGTCTCAAGATGATGTACTTCTGGTTGATGGTAAATTGCGCGAATTTCAGCATACCCTCTCGCGTCAGTCTCGCTTTTACTAATTGCAATAAGTGACATAGCATTATTGTAGGAAACTCTGTCTTTTTCTGTGCCAATGTCATGGATTCCATCAGTCCAGAAATGATTGTAGCTCTTTTCTTTGTCCTCCCGGGCTAATAATCCGGCGGCCATCCCGACATCGCTCTTTGATACATAGTAATCGCGTTTGCCGAACATCAGACGGTAAATGCGCGAGCACAACAGATTTGCATAGTAAGGGTTACCTGCTGTCAAATCAATTATTTCACTTGTCGCATCTTGGTTAAAGAACAAAACTTCTCCAGGCGGTTCTGTGATGAGTTCTTCCAAATCTTTGCGGTTGTCCAAGTAATCAACTTCGAGAATATCGGCTTGATTCGCCTTACGTCCCTGCTCGCGTAGAATAGTGACCGAAAGATTTTCGCTACCAACAATAATAAAACTCGTAAAATCCCTGTCAATGAAGGCTCGAAGCGTCGTGAAAAATGCATCACCGGTCTCGCCCTTGTATAGTTCCTCACGGATTTCGTCAAAATCATCTATGATAAAGATCAATTTCCAAGTTGGAAGGTTGCGATGAAATACTCTCAGATATTTGCTGAATGTGCTAGAGAAACTTCCTTGGAAGCTTTCGATTGAAGGCGTAGGAAATGGAAAATCGCTCTTTGTCTTGTCCTGCCAAGCCTCCCTCACAAATTGACACAACGCTTCACCAAGCATAGGTAGGTCACAATCGGCAACATCGCCCCATAAAAAATGTACTGGCAGTACTTCTTTCTGTTTAGCCAGCTCTCCATAGTAGACATTGGCTATAGAACTCTTCCCAACACGCTTTTGTCCTGTGATGAAAAAGGACTGCATACTATCAAATCCCATACGCAAAGCAGTCAATTTATCAGTGCGTCCTTTTAGTCTCTCCGGTTGATACTCCTTAATGGATGAAATACTGTAAGGGTTATTTTTGTACTTTTCCCAGTTGATTTGTCTTTGGGGCAAAAGCTTCAGTGAATCCGACTGTGTTGTTGTTTCACCAGCAACATTATTCCAAGACAATCTGTATGGAATCTCATAAACCGCCCTTTCATTTAGCACTCGGACCTCTAAGTGAAGTTCTCCAGATACTGTACCAACTGCCAAGTCTCCAAATTCAATCTTAGTTGGAGATATGTCAACATCTGATGTCGAACGAAAATGTACTTTTGCTTCCTCGGCAGAGGAATTACCTGTGTTTTTCGCAACTATGGATAACGTCTGTGACTCGCCCGTTTTCAGCGGATATTCTCTTTTTGAAAGAGATAAACTAACCAGTGTGGTGTAAACAGAAGTACGATCTCGGAAGTCAACTGTCAAACACTCTCTTAGCCCATTGGTTACAAGTTAAGGTCCGCTGAGATTTGTCAAGTTCAGAAACTTAA
>CAYSBQ010000151.1:0-7457 GCA_964429315.1 uncultured Desulfobacterales bacterium | reverse complement strand
CAACCGAGGAACCGGATGCGGGAAAACCGCACGTCCGGGTCTGTGCGGGGGGCGCCAGGTAACTGGCGTTCCTACCGTGAGAGGCTGTGAAGTACGATCAGTTCTTGTTCGAAAAGTCCGTACAGTTTTTTCACTTTCACGAAGGCATCGCGAGCCTGGAGGATACGGAAGATGTTTTCATTCGCACGAGAACAGGGTTGCGAATACCTCTGAGAAAAGGCTTCAATACAACAGTACAATACAATTGGGATTGGGATAATTCTCCAGCACCTGATAAGGACAGGGTCGACGAAAGATACCTGGTCACGTTCGGATACAACTGGGAATAGCAACAATCATCTCCTGGGTCCGAGGTGTGCGAAACCCGGTGTTGGCTTGGCATTATTTTCACCATCATGAAAAAGACTGTATGGAAAGCTTTATTTAGGGTATCTGGATAAGACTGCAGGAAATCTTTGACCCCAGATACATCCATCCCGAGCTTGCTCATGGGCTCGTCGAATTGACTGGGCCTGGAAGAATCCACGCCGATAGGACGTGGATTCTTCGTTTTGCCGCAGTTTTTTGGATTGATGGGGTTGTTATTTCTATGACGAGAAACTGGATTAAAAAGGCGCTGATCTCAGGGGCGATTCTATTAGGATTTTGTGTGGCTCTGGTTGTTAGTCTCAGCCTTTACCTCAACACAAATCATGCGAAGAAGTTTGTCGAAGCTCGACTGAGTGCAGCTATTCCGGGATCGATTACGTTTGAAGCTATGCATCTATCTCTTTGGAGGGGGCAGGCCGAACTGAAAAGTCTTGTCCTCACGGGGTTGTCGCACGAAGCAATTGCCGGCTTCGATCGCCTTTTTGTCAATTTGGCCTGGGGTGGATTTCTGGGCGGTGGCCTTACCATAGAAACCCTTTTGCTCGAAAAACCGTGGGCCGAGATTCGGGCAACCGAAGATGGTGTTAATCTCTTGAAGGCTCTAACGCCTCCAAGTGCAACTGACCGGCAAAATAAAGAAGAGTCTACAAAGGGGATGCCCTTAAACTTTGTGGTCCAGTCATTTGAGATCCTCGGGGGGCGTGCAGTCTACCATGACCCTTCGGCACCACTTGTCGCGTCTTTGCAAGACATCAGTCTCATGGCGAATGGGGATATGCTGCAAAAGTCAGGCAGCCTGGATTTGCGGGTTGCAGAAATGCGTTTGGAACATGGGGAAATCAACAGTGTATTTGATGAAGTCACCCTCAAGGCTAAATTGGAAGAAAGACACATTGCGCCCGTTCAGATAAAAATAGCCATGGGCTCATCCAAGTTGAATATTGCTGGAAGCGTGCAGGATGTCTTTGACGACCCGACCTTTGATATGGTCACTGAACTTGCAGTGTTTCTCCCCGATCTCCAAGAACGTCTCCCTGTTAAGCCGAGATTGGCAGGTTCTGCCAAGGGCCGGATGACGCTTCAAGGAACACTAAGCGACCCTCGAATAACTTTTCACCTTGATTGTGAAGGCGGTCGGTTTGGTGAGGTTCGAATGGATAGGCTGACCCTGGACTGTTCTTTGAAGGATCGACTGCTTGTTCTCAAAAGCCTTTGGGCCAACACTGCCGGGGGAAACGTGGAAGGCGAGGATTTCAGGGTGAGGGTGGCTGGCGAGTGTGATCTGTCGTCAGAGCGCATTGCTGGCCGTTTGAGCCTTGAAAGCCCCGATATCACTCATGCCTTCTCGTCAAGGGGTGTGGCAGAGGTTTCCGGCGGGATGTCGCTTGAGGCGGAGGTGTCCGGTTTGCTCAGAAGGCCTCAGGCACATCTTGTTTTTGACGGAACAAAGATGCGTTTCCAGGACTATGGTATTGGGGATGTTCGACTTGCCGGGACGTTGGATCCCTCTGGCACTTTTCGCCTGGCAGAATTGCGTTTGAAAAACCAAGGCTCGCGAATAGAAGGTCACGGGTCCGTCGGAATCTACGATAAGACCTCAAAGTTGAGCTTTGAGCTTCCCTTGAATCTGTCACTGGCTCTTCATAGCGTCGAGTTGACTGATTTTGTCAAGGAAACCCTTGCCAGGGGCGCATTGGATGGCGAGGTTATGGTAAGTGGCAGTCTTAATGAGCTAAAGGGACAGGCCCATATTCGAGGCAAGCACCTGGCCGTTCAAGCCCTTCGATTGGGTGATCTGTACGGAAAAATTGGGCTAGACAAAGGAAGGCTCAACATCCAACAACTGGATCTTCAAAACAAAGATTCAGCCATCCGCATTGCCGGAGCCATTGGTCTTTTTCACAGGGAAGGCCTCCAGATTGCCCAGGATCCTACCTTTGAGCTGCGGATTCAAGGAGATCGCGTCTTCGTCAACGATTTCATCGACAAGTCACGTGGCAGATTGGCAATAGCTGCTAACCTCGAGGGAAGTCTGTCTAACCCAAAGGGAAGCCTGAGTCTTGAGGGAACGGAACTCGATTTCGGCGTTCAAAAGCTTGAGGGGCTAGAACTGCTTGCCACACTGGACGGGAAGCGGCTTCTGATAAAACCCCTCAGGTTAACTGTCGTACCGGGAGAAATGATCGAGGCAAACGGTTGGATGTCTCTCAACAAGGACTATGACCTTGCCTTGGTTTCGCGAGGGATTTCCCTGGAGCATATCGACTTGTTCGACAAAAGAGTAGGGGCAAAAGGGTCACTCATATGCGACCTATCCGGTTCCGGTTCGTGGAAGGACCCGCAGTTGCATGGGAAAATGGTGTTGCAGCGCTTTGAGTTTCGGAGCAAGCCGCTCGAGGACATCCACGTGGCAGTCAACATGGAAAACCAAGTGGCTCGAATTTCTGCAAGGCAACGTTTTGATCTTCAAGGGACCTTTCATCTAAAAAATCAGGATTTCACAGTGTCTCTTTTGCTCGACGAAACCGACCTGGCGCCGTATTTTGGGCTCGCCGATGCATCCGATTTCAGCGGTGTCGTAACAGGATCCGTCGAGGCAAAGGGAAATACGACACATATGGCCGACGTGGAAACTTCTTTAGACTTGAAAAAGTTGCATCTCCTTTGGAAAGACAAAGATCTCATTCGCACGGAGGGCTTTCAGGCGTTTATTAAGGAAAGACACCTGTCATTGCCTCAGGCAGACCTGGTTTTAGGTTCCGACGGGCAGGTGTCCCTGAAGGGGAGCGCGGCACTTGACGGAAATTTGGCCATACAGGCAAAGGGAGAGATCCCTCTGGCCACGTTACGTCCTTTCATTGATGACGTTATCCCCGATCTGGGAGGGCGGCTTGTGCTGGCGGCCAGCCTCGAAGGCTCTTCCAAACAACCCCGGATTCACGGAGACGTGGTCCTGGACCAAGTCTCCTGTATCATTCCGGGGCTTTTCCAAAAACTCGACGGGGTTACCGGGCAGGTGCGCATCACGCCTGAGAGAATAGTGGTGGACCGTCTTCAAGGGAAACTGGACGGAGGCAAGTTCAATTTAGAGGGCAAGATGGATATGGATTCCTTCACACCGACCGGTTTTTTTGCGCAATTTAAAACCGAGGCGCTCCCTATCCGATTGCCGGACACCATGGATTTGCTTCTAAAAACCGATCTCAGGATGGAGGGAGATTTGGCCAAGGCCCTCATTGAAGGAGAGGTATTCGTTCTTGAGGGCAACTACTATAAGGATGTCCGGCTGAGCCTCCTCGACGAAGTCACAAGGAGACGCGAGGAAACGGTTCCGCAGGAAGCGTCCCATCCTTTCTACAAAAACACCAGTCTCGACGTCTCTGTCAAGCGTCGCAACGCGATCACCGTGGATAACAATCTGGCGCAACTGGCGATTAATCCGGATTTGCGTATTGTCGGCAGTCTGGCGAATCCTATTATTCGGGGCCGTGCCACCGTGGAATCGGGAACGATTACATACCGGAATAAAACCTTTGAAGTAAAAAAGGGATACGTCGATTTTTCAAACCCCTATATCACCGAGCCGTACATCGATATCGAGAGCGACATAAAGGTGCGGCAGTGGACCATCCGGCTTGTTCTGGCCGGCATGCCGGAGGCCCTTTCTCTCAAGCTTACTTCCGATCCTCCTGAAGAAGACGGCGATATTTTGTCTCTGCTCGTCATCGGTCGTACAACGAAGGAACTGATTGCCGGGGAAGGCGGCGCCGGGAAAACGCCTGCCCAGCTGTTGGCCGATGCGATGGCGAAAAACCTGGGCGATGAGGTCAAGGAGATCACGGGGCTGGATGCGTTCGAGGTGAAATTGGGCACAGAAAATGGTGCGGATAATGTAACGGTTTCGGTAGGAAAAGACTTGTCAAAGCGGATGTCTATCAAATATGCCACCGAATCCAAGGATGGGAGCATTGTTCAACGGGCCATCGCAGAGTATAAATTCCTGGAACACATCCTTTTTAGCGGATCTCAGGATTCTGAGGGGGTGTTCGGCGGTGAGGTGAAGTTCAGGCTGGAGTTTCGATAACGTGAAGGTGAAAAATACCCCGCAAACAACTTGGCTGCACGGCATCTTTTGGGGCATCTTTTGGCTTGTATGGCTACTTTCCATGTCCGGGGACATCCTCTTGTCAACCAACGCCCAGGCCGCAGGCCAGTCTCCCACCGCGTCTGTTCCGGAAACGATAATCGACAAGGTTATGATAGAGGTCGAAGATTTTCCCGGGAAAAAAGACTACTGGGTCGATCTGGCGCGGGACCTTATGGTGGTACGTGCAGGAGAGGTGTTTTCCGCAGAGCGGATCGAGGCATCTCTTGGCGCCCTGAAGCAATCCGGCCTGTTTCGAGACATCCACGTGGAATCTCTGTCTGAAACAGGGTCGGAAACAGGGGCGGGGCATCATACCGCCCTTGTATTCCGCCTGATTCCCTTTCACCTTATCAAGAACATCAGGATTGAAGGGGCTTTTCCTCTCTTTGAAAAAGACGTCCTGACGGCCATGACGGTTTACGCGGGAGATACCTTTACAGAGGAAAAGCTTGCGAATCAGGAGTCCGTCATAAAAAATCTCTTTGTGCAGGCCGGTTTTCCGAACCCAAGGGTGGAACTCACCGCCACGGAGGATCCGAACGACGGGTACGTTGTGGTCGATGTCGCTATTTTTAAGGGGCATTCCGAAAGACTTCGAGACCTCACATTGGATGGGAACCGGGCCTTTTCGACAAATCGACTCAAATGGAAAATGACAGCCTGGCGGGTAAAGGCTCTGCCGGGCTTTATGGGACGTTTTGTGGAATCGGACCTGAAAAAGGACGTTCAAAAATTGGTCGCCTTTTACAGAAAAGCCGGTTTTGCCGATACGGCGATCCATTATGAGGTCCATAAAGACCCTGATGTTAAAGATCCTCATGCTTTGGGACCGTCCGTATCCGTAAAGATAGAGGAAGGGCGTCGATACTATATTCGCATTAGCGGCAATAAACGGTTTTGGGCTCGGACATTGAAAAAAGACGTCGTCCTTTTCACAGAAGGCAATAAAAACGGGCTGGGCCTTAAAAAGAGTGTCAAGAAGATAAAGGAACGGTACAGACAAGCCGGATACCTGGCAGCCGAGGTGACGATTACGGAGAGGGTATCAGGGGATAGGGACGTTGAAACACGCGGGATTGATCTGGTTGTCAACGAAGGGCCCTGTTCTCGTGTTCAGTCCATTGCCATCGCAGGCAATCAGGCAATAAGCAGTGAAGAGATTCAAAAGCGGATGCTGTCCCGACCGGCGGGAGGATTCCGGAAAGGAATCTTCGTTCCGGAAATACTTTCGGAAGATCTGTTTGCCATAAAGGCCCTGTACGCGAAACATGGATATATGAACGCCAAGGTTGTGGACCAGGTGGACTGGAGTTCGGACCGGAGGCAAGTCATGATCTCTATAAAAATCCATGAAGGCGTTCGTACAACGGTAGCGTCGACACGCATTGCCGGGCTGACGGTTTTACCCGAAAAGGAGGCGTATGAAAATATTCAACTTAAAGACCGGGAGCCTTTTCGAAAATACATGATCCAAAGCGACGAAAATACCCTGTCTGCATTGATTTCGGAAAAAGGATATCCCCACGTTTACGTCGTGGGGGAGGCCTCTTTCAGCGAAGACGGGACCAAGGCCTTCCTGACCTACACCATAAAGGAGGGGCCTTTTGTCAAGGCCGGCCAGGTCTATTACCGAGGAAACTTCAGAACGAAAAGCAACATTATAAACAGAGAGTTTCAGATGGTTCGAGGAGAGCCGTTTTCTCTTAAACAGATGCTTGAGGGCCAGCGCAAGGTTCGCAACCTGGATCTATTTGACTCGGTCAAACTCAGGGCGATCGGATTGAAGGAGAAAAGACAAGAGGTCGACCTTGTCGTGGAAGTGGAAGAAAAAAAGCCCTTCTTTTTTGAGTTGGGTGGTGGATACGAGTCCCAGAAAGGTTTTTTCCTGCAATCCAAAGTGGGGGATCATAATTGGATGGGCGCCAATAAGGACCTCTGGTTGGGCGCCGAGACCAGTGAGGTGGGGTATCGGGTGGAGTTGCGTATGGAGGAGCCGAGACTTTTTGGTTCTCGCATATCGGCTGATGGGGGTTTCTTTTGGGAACGCATAAAGGACTTCAATAAGGATTTTGGAACGGATACGTACGGATCTTCCCTTGGGTTTAGAAGGACCTGGTCAGGCCACCTGACCACCGGGCTCAGTTTCCGTTATGAAAGAAGGGAACAATTTATCCGAAACGGCGTTGTTCTTCCTGAGGAGGCGACGGCCTTTGAGCCACGGAGTCTGGTCGTTACGACCCCGTCCATTCGCTACGACACAAGAGATTCCTTCCTGCGGCCGAAAACGGGAACCCTCTCTCAAATTACCATTGATATTTCCAAGGGGCTGACAAACGACTTGGACGATTTTCTGAAATACCGGCTCGACTTCAGGTACTACGTGACCCCCCTGTCCCGGTTGACACTCGCCTGGATGGCTCGTGGAGGCTACCTGGATCCCTATGGCTCCTACAGCACCGTGCCGGAGGACCAGCTGTTTTTTTTAGGGGGCACTTCTGACGTGCGCGGCTTTAAAGAAAACCTACTGAGTTTTGATTTACAGGGCAATCCTTTGGGAGGACGTTGGCAATTGGAAGGAAACATGGAGGCCAGGATCGATCTCGGCGGCAATTTTGAACTCCCCCTTTTTTACGACATTGGAAGGATCGGCAAGGCGCTTGTTGACCATGAAACCGCAGACGAGTTCCGCAGTTCCATCGGCATTGGTTTGAGGTACATCACACCGATCGGCCCAATCGGCATACTGTACGGGAGGAAACTCGATCCCGTGGACGGCGAAAGCTCGGGGGAATTCCACTTCGCCATTGGCTATACCTTCTAAAACAACGGGACTTTTTTTGCATCTGACGATTGTTTTTTTTATAAAAGCATTATATAGAAAACCCATGGGACCGCAATCTCCCGAATGGCAATGTGCTGTCAAGACCACCAGCTAATTTCT
>CAYSBQ010000150.1:0-7467 GCA_964429315.1 uncultured Desulfobacterales bacterium | reverse complement strand
TAACTAGCTGAACCAAAAGAACCGAGCTTCTTACAGGTAACCATATGAACGTAACATATTATCCGGGTTGTTCGTTGGAGTCTTCTGCAAGGGACTATGACGAGTCAATAAAGGCCGTGTGCAATGCCCTTGATGTACACCTGCAGGAACTGCCTGACTGGACCTGCTGCGGGGCCACTTCGGCACATAGCCTGGATGAAAAACTGGCAATCTCTCTTCCTGCACTAAATTTGCCGGCCGCCGAGCAATCAGGAAACGATATGGTGGTTCCTTGTCCTCTTTGTTTTAACCGTCTGAAACGGGCGCAAGAATCTGTTCATTCCAGTGTGAAAATATATGACTTGGCATCTTTCATGGGGCAAACCGAATTGCTCAACAAGATTCGATCGGTCGCCACCCTGTCCCTCGATGCGGTAAAAGCTGTTTGTTATTACGGGTGCATGACAAACCGTCCGCCCAAAATCACAGGAAGCAAAGACTACGAAAACCCTTGTGACATTGACAATATAGCCAATGCCCTAGGGATCGAAGTCAGGTCCTGGTCTTACAAGACAGACTGTTGTGGAGCGAGTTTCTCTGTGCCGCGCCAAGATATTGTGTACAGGTTGGTGAGAAATCTTTACGATAAGGCACTGGAAGCAGGGGCGGAATGCATTATCGTTTCCTGTCAGATGTGTCAGGCAAATTTGGATCTATACCAGCAGGAGATCTCCACGCATTTCAGAAAAGATTACAATATACCCATTTTTTATTTTACGGAACTTATCGGCCTTGCTCTCGGGCTTCCAGGTATTTCTACCTGGTTGAAACGACATATGGTAAACCCGATTCCGTTTTTGAACAAGAAGAAGCTTTTGAAATAATGACTAGTACTCAGATAACCGAACCAACAGGCGCAGTCATGGTAGTAGGTGGCGGCATCGCAGGTATCCAGGCATCTCTCGATCTGGCTGAATCGGGATACCTGGTTTATCTTGTGGAACGTAAAGGTTCTATTGGCGGAAGAATGAGCCAGCTTGACAAGACCTTTCCGACAAACGACTGTGCCATGTGCATGATCTCTCCCAAACTTATCGGCTGTGCGAGCCATCCTTATATCAACATCATTACTATGGCAGAGCTTGTCGGGCTGGAGGGGGCGCCTGGTAATTTTATTGCCCACATCAAGAAGCACCCGCGCTACGTGGACGAAGACAAGTGCGTCGGCTGCGGTATATGCGCTCAGAAGTGCCCTGTGAAAGTCAAAGATGAATACAACGAGGGCTTGATGAGTCGCAAGGCCATTCGTTTGCTCTATCCTCAAGCAGTCCCCCTTGTATATGAAATCGACCGAGACCACTGCATCTATTTTAAGAATGGAAAATGCAAGGCCTGCGAAAAATATTGCAAGAACAATGCAATCGATTTTACCCAGACTGAAGAGGATATTTCATTAGATGTTGGTTCAGTTATTCTCGCGCCCGGATTCGATCTGTTCCATGCGCAAAGGGCTCAGGAATATGGATATGGGCGATATGAAAACGTTATCACGACCATGGAATTCGAAAGGTTCCTGTCAGCGACAGGGCCTACGGAAGGACACATACTGAGACCTTCCGATAAAACCGTACCGAAAAAAGTGGCGTGGATACAGTGTGTGGGTTCCAGGGAGTCTATCAGAAGCGGTCGGGAGTTTTGCTCTTCCATATGTTGCATGGTAGCAACAAAAGAAGCCGTTATAGCCAGAAACCACCAAGCTGAGCTTGACCCCACTATCTTTTATATTGACCTGAGGGCACAAGGAAAAGGGTTTGACGCCTATTGCGAGCGGGCAAAGCACCAGAGCAAGGTCCGTTATATAAGATCGATGATCTCTCGTGTGGTTGAAAACCCGATAACAAACGATCTTGTTCTCACCCATCATGACCCGGAGACTGGCGAAAAAAGAGAAGAGATATTTTCAATGGTGGTCCTTTCAGTGGGTCTTTCTCCATCTTCCGAGGTGGGTCTTCTGGCAGAACGCTTGCAGATTGATTTGAACCCCTTTGGATTCGTCGCCACACCCAAAGATAATCCCCTGTGCACTTCTCGGGAAGGCATTTACGTGTGCGGTGGGATTGAGGGCCCCAAGGATATTCCAGAGACCGTGGCCCAGGCAAGTGCTGCCGCTGCCCAGGCATCGCTTCCCATTGCTTCGGCAAGGGGACACGAAGTCAGCCTCCCCTCTCTTCCCCAGGAAAAAACTCTTTTCGGGCTCAAGCCTCGAATAGGAGTGTTTGTCTGCTGTTGCGGGACAAACATTGCAGGGGTCGTCGATGTCAAAGCCTCAGCCGAATATGCCTTGCGGCTGCCAAACGTGGTCATGTCGGAGGTCTTCCTCTTTGCCTGCTCAACCGATTCAAAGGTGCGGTTAAAAGAACTTATTGAAGAGCATGACCTCAACCGCGTGGTCGTTGCGTCCTGTTCCCCCAAGACCCATGAGCAGCTTTTTAGAGATACCTTGCGCGAGGCTGGTCTTAATCCTTATCTCCTGGAGATGGCAAACATCAGAAACCAGTGCTCGTGGGTCCACGCTGAACAATCTGGACTAGCCACACAGAAGTCAAAAGACCTGATCCGTATGTCTGTAAAGCGTGTCGCGCTTCAGGAACCGATTGTAGGCAAACCTGTTCCAGTTGTACCTGCCGGGCTTGTGGTCGGTGGGGGGCTTGGTGGCCTTACTGCTGCTCTAATGCTTGCGGACCAAGGGTTTGAAACCCATCTTGTGGAACAGGCCGACCGCCTAGGAGGTCGTCATATCAACAGTCCTCCGACCCTTGAGGGTTTTAATCCAGAACAGCATGTAAGAAAACTGATTCAAAAAGTTGAACATCATTCGCGTATAACGGTCTATGCAGGGGCTTTAGTAAAAGGGTTTTCCGGGCACGTGGGCAGTTTCCTCACTAGTATCAAGAAGGCAGACGGGGCAGAGATATCGATCAGGCACGGTGCAGGGATCATTGCCACTGGATCAGAGGGCTACCGGCCAGACGAGTATCTGTACGGGGGGAATGTCCATGTTGTTACACAGTCCGAACTCAGCAGTGAGATTCGTACAAAGCCCGACCTTGCAAAGTCTTTGAGATCAGTGGTCATGATACAGTGTGTTGGATCAAGGAACGAAGAACATCCCTACTGTAGCCGTGTATGTTGTTGTCAGGCTGTCGCTAATGCCCTCAAGCTCAAGGAGCTGAACCCAGATATGGATGTAATAGTCCTATACAGAGATATTCGAACGTTTGGATTCAAGGAACTCTTCTATAAGGAGGCTCGAAATCAGGGTGTCATCTTTGTCCGGTATGAACAAGAAACGCCTCCTGAGGTTTTTGAAGATCAAGGCATACTCAAGATAGGTTTCATTGAGCCTTCCCTGAGACGCAAGGTGATTATCTCACCGGATCGCATTGTATTGAGTGCCGCACTCCGCCCACACAGTATGTCCGCTCAGATTGCCGGTGTCTTCAAGCTCCCACGGGACGATCAAGGATTCTTGCTTGAGGCCCATATCAAGCTCCGCCCACTTGATTTTGCCACTAACGGGATGTTCTTGTGCGGAGACGGACACAGCCCGAAGTTTCCGGAGGAGACCATAGTCCAGGCTACGGGTGCGGCTGGAAGAGCCTTGTCGGTTCTTTCAAAGGATACGATGTATGTGGGTCCCTGTTCGGAAGTTGATCCCGATCTCTGTGCAGCCTGCATGACCTGTGTCCGTACCTGTCCGTACAGTGTCCCGTTTATTAACGAAGACGGCATTTCGCAGATCGATCCTGCTCGATGCAGGGGGTGTGGTATGTGCGCTGCCGAATGTCCAGCCCAGGCCATAACAGTGCACCATTACCTGGATGAACAGATCGAGGCCAAGATGTATGGATTGTTTGAAAAAGAGATTGCCCATTGAGAAATCGAGGAATTGTGGGATTGGAGTATTGAACCACGAGTTTGGGGTTATGACTGAAGAATTCGAACCGGAAATCATCGCATTCTGTTGTGAGTATTGCTCATATGCTGCAGCCGACTTGGCAGGTTCCATAAGAATGTCCTACCCTCCAAACATTAAGGTCATTCTGGTTCCATGCTCCGGGCGTGTGGACCCGGTCTATCTGCTTCATGCCCTTGAGAAGGGTGCGGACGGTGTGTACGTAACCGGCTGTATGGAAGGGGACTGTCACTTTCTCACCGGAAACCTTAAGGCCCGAAAGAGGGTTGCATATATACGGAAGATGCTCGATGAAATGGGGATTGAACAGGATCGTGTGCAGATGTTCAACATCGCTGCCTCTGACGCCCCGGAGTTCGCCAGGGTGGCAAAACTTATGACAGAGAAGATTCGGGCACTGGGCCCCAACCCGATAAAGCAGGGGGGTTGACGGATTAAGTGATTGTGGAATGAAGAGGCAAGAATTACCTACAATTCCTAAATTCCATAATTCGCAATTCCTAAATCTATAGGAGTTTATTGCTATGATTGTCGGAGAACACAAACCCATTAGGGAACTCCTTGCAATGATTGATGGATATAACAATATCTTGATGGTCGGCTGCAAGGGATGCGTCACGGTTTGTAATGCTGGTGGTAACAAAGAAGTTGCTATACTTTCAGCGGCCTTGAGAATCGCACGCAAAAAACAGCAAAAGCCCATCACCATTGACGAACTTACCCTTGACCGTCAGTGCGAACCGGAGTTTGTTGAGCGTTTGTATGAGCCCATAGAAAAGAACAACTATGACGCCATAGTATCTTTGGCGTGCAGCATAGGTCCTCAATATATTGCAGAGGCTTTTAAAACCATGGTAGTACTTCCGGGGCTCAACACGAGTTTCATGGGGGGAACAATCGATCATGGTATATGGGGCGAATATTGTGCTGCCTGCGGAAACTGCTGGGTCCACAATTTTGGGGGCCTGTGTCCTATTACCCGTTGTGCAAAAGGGCTCCTTAACGGGCCTTGCGGAGGCTCTGTAGACGGAAAGTGCGAAGTAAGCAAAGACATGGATTGTATCTGGGACCTCATTTATGAGCGGTTGAAAAACTTGGGCCAGGTTGATCGGCTGTCACAGTTGATCGGCGCCAAAGACTGGTCAACGAGCCTGTCAGGAGGTCCGCGCAAAATCATCAGAGAGGACTTGATAGTATGAAGACAGAAACCAACCTCCAGAAGGTACTGGCCCGTGGAGGATTCGCTGTAACATGTGAGTTCGATCCTCCCTGCGGAATAGACGTGGGTTTAATAAGAGAAAACGCAGCCCAGCTTAAGGGCAAGGTCGATGCGGTTAATGTCAACGACAATCCCACAGCGCGCGTCAGGATGTCGAGTTTGGCCTTGTCCAAAATACTTCTGGATATGGGGATAGAACCGATTCTTCAAATGGTAACGCGAGACAGAAACCGTATTGCCCTTCAAAGCGACCTTCTGGGTGCCTCTGCCCTGGGGATTCAGAATGTTTTGTGTCTTACAGGAGATCATCCCGCAAGAGGAGACCACCCAAACGCAAAGAAGGTATTTGATATCGATTCCATTCAGTGGATTGCGGCAGTAAAACAGATACGAGACCAACGGAGCCTGATGAACGGCAAAAAGATCTCGGGAGAGCCGGAGTTCTTTATCGGAGGGGTTGCCAATCCCTTTGTTGAATCCCTTGAATTGCATATTCTCCGTCTTCATAAAAAGATCGCTGCAGGTGCGGAATTCATTCAAACGCAACCCGTATTGGAAATGGAACGTTTTAAGAAGTGGTTGAACCTGGCCGCAGAACATGGGCAAACAGATCAGTGCCCCATCATAGCCGGGGTTATTTCACTCAAATCGGTCAAGATGGCGCAACGCCTGCGAAATAATGTTCCGGGGATCATGATGCCCGACACCGTCATTGAACGTCTCGATGCCGTGTCTGAAGATAAACAGCTGGAAGAAGGAATGAAGATCTGCATTGAGCACATAGAAGAGCTCAAGCAGACACATGGCGTCAAGGGGGTCCACATCATGGCCATTGGATGCGAGGAAAAGCTTGCTGAGATCGTAGAGCGGGCAGGTCTGCTGCCGCGACCGGATGTCTCATGATGAAAGCACAGAAAAGGCCCGTGAGCATTGGGGAACAGTAACAGTTTAGTCCCTATTTTGTAACAAAAGCAACACACCTACGGCGCTGCGGCAATGTCCTTTTTCCATTACCTCCGATAGCCTGTTCATCTTCCTGTAATCTTTCATAGTTATAATCCAATCGTAGGCTGAAATTAGACACGGCTTGCAGATCTTCCATATGATGTGAACAGAGGTGGAAGAAATGAAAAGGCTAAGGATTGTCTTTACTATTTTTCTGGCAGCCCTCATTGTCTTCGGTGAAATCGCTGCGAACGCCCAGCAGGCAAATCGACCAGGCAGTATCCGCATTCAAAGCAACGAAGCAAGATTTGCAGATATGGCAAAGATATCAATAAGCATAAACATACCGGTCAGTCAAAACCCTGTAATTTATGGAGACCGGGCGGCACTCTTAGAACTCTTTGTGAATATTGTGGACAATGCCACAAAATATAATATTCTGGGGGAGCAAATTGACATTTCAATCAAAAAAGAAAAGTCTTTTATTTTGACAGAAATAAGAGATACTGGGGCCGGCATAGCTGAGAAGGATCTGGATCAGGTTTTTGACCGGTTTTATCGGGTTAATAAGTCGCGTTCAAGGGAAATTGGCGGTGTCGGACTGGGGCTGAGCATCTGTGATGAGATAGTGAAATTGCACGGAGGCAGAATAGAAATAAGAAGCCAGGTTAACATAGGAGCCACTGTGTGTTTTTCCCTGAAGGAGGATGGCATGCTATCAAAGGAGACAGTTCGTGCATAGTGTAAACTCCAGTATATTTACGGTCCGGATTTTGCGGGGTTTTTCCTTATGTGGGCGGTTCATGAAAGAATCACGTTTCCTGGTTCAGATTACTGGCAAAATCAGGCGGTTTTGCCTGGTTCATTTCAGGAAGGGTTACGTGCGCAGACAACTTCTTCTCCGCAGGGGAGAATGTCACCAGTGTGCCACATGCTGCACCCTCCTTTTCTCCTGCCCCATGTTGACACGGCAAGGCCTTTGTTTTATTTACGGCCGATGCCGACCGCAAGCCTGCAAGGTTTTCCCAATCGATCAGAGGGACATCGCCGAAGTAGCTCTCTGCGGCGGTGAGTGTGGCTATCGATTCGAACTGAAATCTACAAAATGAATTCAGATAGTCTTCATAGCGTGATCACAAATTATTCGCACATTGTTTGGGGGCGCTTTGGGGTCGGACCAAGCTAAAAATATCATATCGTTGAAAAAGAACCAATTATCAGCTTGTTTTTTGGCTTTAAACAGCTCTTTTTAAGGGTAAAAATGGTGTTTTAAGAATCTATGTAAAATGGACAATAATGGGGACGTCTATGATTTTATGCCTTTCGTTGAGGATTGTATTTGATACTT
>CAYSBQ010000149.1:3574-7475 GCA_964429315.1 uncultured Desulfobacterales bacterium | reverse complement strand
ATACCATCGCTAATATTAATCGGCGTTGTTCCATTTTTTCTCCTTTAGCTCTACTAAGTTCATAAGTTTCTTTTCCTGTCCTTTAAGGTTTTGATTTAGTTATTTGAAAGCCCACCTGCAGCGTTGCGCTTCAACCACACCCAGTTAAATTCTTGCAAAGCAAGACGGCCAAAGCCAATTAACGGGGCGGTATTCCGCAGAGTTCGACTTGCATCTGGAGGTTTTTACTGTGTCGTCTGCTCGTGGACCTTTTTGAGAGTCCACCATTCTTTCGTCCTTAAAACCGCAATCAACACAATCAAGGGGAATCCATCACGTTGTGATGAAACGACACTATCGGATAAAGGATTGGCTCCTTTTCTTTGAAATAAGGGGAAAATGGCAGTGTCTGTTGTTTGTGATCTCTAAAACGGAGTAATACGCTGGCCTTTAATTCTATATTATATCCTTCTCCTAGGCAGGTTATTTTAACTCATAATATGACAAGTCCTGCTATGTGTCAAGACTTTTCGTATCTCTGACTATTTTTGTAGCTGTTCTCATGTCAATGGTTAATGCACTCGTAAAAAGCTATCACCTTCCCCTGTTCTCAGGCCTTAGGGCCCGGACAGCGGCGCCTGCTTGCCACAGTTCTGAATTTTTCATTACACGAAGTTCTTCATGAAGCTTCTCGCTATAATCAGGGGCACTGTTTGCCTCCAAAACGATTCTGGTCTCCTCACCGGAAACCACACTTTTATAGAGTTCCTCAAAAACAGGTGTAACAGCCCTACGAAATTTGTGCCTCCAGTCTAGCGCCCCTCTCTGAGCTGTTGTGCTGCAGTTAGAATACATCCAGTCCATCCCATTTTCTGCCACAAGACGAATAAGACTTTGGGTCAGTTCCTCAACAGTCTCGTTGAATGCCTCGCTCGGGCTGTGTCCATTTTTGCGCAGCACCTCGTACTGCGCCTCAAGGACACCCTCCAAACAACCCATGAGTACACCTCGTTCTCCAGTCAGGTCACTGTATACCTCTTTTTCGAAGGTAGTGGGAAACAGATATCCAGACCCGATGGCAATGCCGAGTGCAAGAGTCCTTTCCTCAGCCCGATGCGTAAAGTCCTGATAAACTGCATAACTTGCATTAATACCGCTTCCGTCCAGAAAGTTAAGCCTGACATTTCTTCCGGAGCCCTTCGGAGCAACGAGAATCACGTCAATGTTCTCTGGGGGTATTATCTTGGTCTGATCCTTGTAAATAATAGAAAAACCATGAGAAAAATAGAGCGCATCTCCTTTTTTCAACAATGGTTTTAACCTGGGCCATGCCAACATCTGCCCAGCATCAGATATAAGATACTGCACTATAGTGGCCCGTTCAGTAGCTTCTTCCAACGAAAAAAGGCTCTCGCCCGGCACAAAACCATCCTTAATAGCACGTTGCCAAGAAGAACCACCTTCACGCTGGCCAATGATGACGGAAATTCCGTTATCTTTCATGTTTAAGGCCTGGGCAGGGCCCTGCACGCCATATCCGAGGACTGCAACTGTTTCTTTCGCCAGGATTTCCTTTGCCTTGCTCAAAGGAAATTCTCCTAAAGTAACTACATCTTCTAAAACCCCGCCAAAATCAATCTTCGCCATTTTCATCCTCCCTTTTTTAGTTATTTTCTCTCCCTGCCTAGCGCAATTGCTCCCGTGCGGGCAATCTCTTTAATTCCCATCGGTTTCAAGAGACTTAAGATGGCTTCCAGCTTATCTGCCGTGCCAGTCACCTCAATGGTGTAGTGAGTAGGACTCACATCAACCACCTTGCATCTGAATATGTCGACAATCCTTAAGATTTCCGCCCTCGAACCTGATTTCGCACTGACCTTGATCAAGGCCATTTCCCTTCCTACATATTTCGTCCCCGTCAGGTCATGGACCTTAACCACATTAATCAGCTTATTAAGCTGTTTTTTGATCTGTTCGGCAATTGCATCGTCTCCCAGTGTAACCAACGTAATTCTGGAAACAGCAGGGTCCATCGTCTCTGCCACGCAAAGACTCTCTATGTTGAAACCTCGGCCGCTAAACAAGCCCGTTACTCGGGAAAGAACCCCAGGCTCATTATCAACCAACAAGGATACCGTATGTTTCTGCATTTTTCACCTCCAATATCGTTATACGAATAACGATCACACCAAAAGCATCTCTGTTATTGCCTTACCTGCCGGAACCATTGGGTAGACCCCTTCTTCACGGGCCACCCTAAAGTCCATCATTGCAGGCCCCGGACTTTCAAGACCTTCTCTGAGCACGGAATCAACCTCTTCGGGCTTAACGGCCTTTAACCCCAGTACTCCATAGGCCTCGGCAAGCTTTGCAAAATCAGGGGCATGCTCAATATCCGTAGCAACGTAACGTTTACCATAAAACAGTTCCTGCCACTGGCGTACCATGCCGAGATACCTGTTGTTTAGGATAACCACCTTCACCGGCAAGCCATATTGCGCGGCTGTGGCAAGCTCTTGGATATTCATCTGAATGCTGCCGTCGCCGGCAACATCTACAACCAGTTTGTCCGGGCAAGCCACCTGGGCCCCAATGGCCGCAGGCAGGCCGAACCCCATACAACCCAGCCCGCCGGAGGTGATGAAACAATTTGGACTCTTAAAGTGATAATACTGTGCTGCCCACATCTGGTTCTGTCCCACCTCAGTGGTGATGATGGCCTTGCCCTTTGTCAGAGCGTACAGCCGTTCAATCACATATTGAGGCTTAATAACATCTCTTTGTTCATATCTTAATGGCTGTGTGCTTTTCCATTTCTCTATCTGGTCGTTCCAAGACTTGCGAGCCTTCTTGGTAAATCGCACTTTTTCGGTTTTGAGAAGTTTGTTGAGTTCCCTCAACGCAATCTTACAGTCACCCACGATAGGAACTGTCACCGGAATATTCTTGCTAATAGAAGTAGGATCGATGTCAACATGGATGATCTTTGCGTTTGGTGCAAATGTTTCAACCTTGCCGGTCACCCTGTCATCAAAACGCACACCAACGCCGATAAGCAGATCACATGCCCCGATGGCCATATTGGCCCGGTAAGTACCGTGCATACCCAGCATTCCAAGCCAGAGAGGATCGGTCCCCGGAAAGCTGCCAAGACCCATGAGAGAGGCAGTGACAGGTGCATGCAAATTCCTGGCGAACTGGGTCAACTCCTTGGATGCCCCAGAAAGAATGACGCCACCACCGGAAAAGACAACCGGTCTTTCGGCTTCCTTGATGAGGCTTACGGCCCGGCGCAGTTGCTTTAGGTTGGGTTCATAGGTAGGATTGTACGAAGGCATCTTCGGTTTCGGCAATGGCTTGTATCCGGCCTTACCTTGGGTCACATCTTTTGGAAGATCGACCAACACCGGACCCGGTCGGCCTGATCGAGCAATATGGAACGCCTCCTTTAGCACCCCGGCGAGGTCTTCCGTACGTTTTACTAGATAATTATGTTTGGTGCAAGGCCTGGTGATTCCTACGATATCTACTTCCTGGAAGGCGTCGTTTCCTATAAGCCCGGTAGGAACCTGTCCTGTCAGAGCAACTACTGGGATAGAATCCATATAGGCAGAGGCAATCCCGCTTACGATGTTGGTAGCCCCTGGACCGGAAGTAACCAGACAGACTCCAACACTCCCCTTCGCCCGGGCATAGCCGTCTGCCGCATGGGCCGCCCCCTGTTCATGGCGCACCAGGATATGCCGGATGTCTGTCCTACTGAGTTCATCAAAAATATCAATAACAACACCGCCCGGGAAACCGAAGACGGTATCAACCCCCTCATCCTTGAGGACGGCCATGATGATTTGTGCTCCCGTAAGTGTTTTCACTGCTCCACCTCCTTTTCAGTTGCCGGTTGCCGGTTGTCAGTTGTTCACTG
>CAYSBQ010000149.1:0-3474 GCA_964429315.1 uncultured Desulfobacterales bacterium | reverse complement strand
GAAGAAACCATCCTGGCATATCGTGCCATGTATCCCTCAGAGATCTTGGCTTTCGGGGGACTCCACTTGAAGAGTCTTTTCTCGATGTCTTCCTCGGAAACCTTTAAGGCAATTCGCCTTTTTGGAATATCAATCATTATCTTGTCCCCATCTTCAACAATAGCAAGCACTCCACCTTCCATCGCCTCAGGAGAGACATGCCCAACCGCAGCTCCACGAGTCCCACCAGAAAACCTGCCATCTGTAAGCAGGGCAACCTCTGAATCAAGGCCCATACCGGCGATGGCAGACGTAGGCATTAGCATCTCCCGCATCCCAGGGCCACCCTTTGGTCCCTCGTAACGAATTATAACGACATCGCCCTTCTTGATATCTCCTGCCATGATGGCAGCAGTAGCCTCCTCTTCGCTGTCAAATACCCGCGCAGGCCCTTCATGGCGAAGCATCTTTCGAGCCACGGCAGACTGTTTGACAACACACCCCCCTTGCGCCACATTACCAAAGAGCACAGCGAGACCACCTTGTTTGTGATATGGTTGCTTTAAAGAACGGATTACACTTTTATCCATAATCTCGCAACCGTCAATATTTTCTCTTACAGACTTTCCTGTAACCGTAAGGCAACTTGTATTGATCAACCCTTTGCGGGAGAGTTCTTTCATTACAGCCGACACACCACCGGCCTGATCCAAATCCTCCAGATGATGCCTCCCTGCAGGACTCAAGTTACAAAGATGAGGGGTCTTTTCGCTTACATCATTAAAGTCATCAAGTTCAATCCTCACCCCGGCCTCCTTTGCAATGGCCATTAGATGCAAAACCGTATTCGTAGAGCACCCAAGGGCCATATCTATCACCATGGCGTTTGAAAAAGCCTTTTTCGTCATGATCTTTCTGGGTGTAATCCCCTTCTTTAAAAGGGTCATTATCTTCATCCCCGCCTCTTTGGCCAAACGGGTGCGAGCAGCCATAACAGCGGGAATGGTGCCGTTGCCGGGAAGCCCCATCCCGATTGCCTCGGTGAGACAATTCATGGAATTTGCCGTAAACATTCCCGCACAAGAACCACATGTAGGGCATGCACTATCTTCAATCTCCGCCAGCGCTTGTACATCCATCTTGCCGGATCTTACAGCCCCAACTCCTTCAAATACGCTCACAAGGTCGACTTTTTTGCCTTTAAAGTTTCCGGCCAGCATAGGTCCACCACTTACTACCACAGTGGGCAGGTTCAGTCTTGCTGCCGCCATAAGCATGCCGGGTACGATCTTGTCACAGTTTGGAACCATGACCATTGCATCAAAGGCATGGGCAATAGCCATTACCTCCACGGAATCTGCAATCAACTCACGGCTTGCCAGTGAGTATTTCATTCCAACATGGTTCATGGCAATGCCATCACAAATGCCAATAGTGCCAAATGCAACCGGAGTCCCGCCCGCCATACGGATACCTGCCTTTACGGCAGAAACAATCCTGCCCAGTTCAACGTGTCCGGGGATGATATCATTGGCAGAATTTGCAATGCCCACCAGGGGCCTCTTCAGCTCCTCATCAGTGTATCCCATAGACTTAAACAAGGAACGATGAGGAGCACGCTCAATACCCAACTTTACACTATCACTTTTCATATGCAACCTCCGGTTTTTAGTTGTCGGTTATCAGTAATCACTGACCACTATTCACTGATCACTGACCACTGTTCACTGACCACTGACCGCTGTTCACGTATGCGAAAGCTTATACTGGAAACTATCCTCCAGCGCCTGCCAGCTTGCCTCAATTATGTCGGAAGAAACCCCTATAGTACTCCAAAGTTGTTCTTGATCACGAGAATCTATGGAAACCCTTACCCGAGCCCCAGTTCCTTCACGGCCCTCGATAACTCGCACCTTAAAATCAACTAGGCGCATCTTTTCCAAATCTACAGGAAAGAACTTGGTCAATGCCTTCCTCAAGGCATTATCGAGAGCACTTATCGGACCATCGCCTTCCGCGGCGGTAATCTCCTGTTCCTCTCCCACAGAGACCTTGATAGTAGCATATGCCCTGCAAGGAAGATCTTTGTCCTTTTCAATGGCCACACGAAATGAATCAAGGAAAAAAAGCGGCTTAAACTGATCAGTAAGCCTTTTAAGCAACAGCTCAAATGATCCTTCAGCCGCATCGAATTGATAACCCGTATGCTCCAGGCGTTTTACCTCTTGAGCGATTTTTTTGCTGTCAAACCCCTTCCCTCCAAGCTTAATCCCTAATTCTTCGGCCTTATAATCAACGTTACTCTTGCCGCAAAGGTCGGACATAATAACTCGCCGTTTGTTGCCCGTTATCTCCGGCGCTATATGCTCATAGGCCTTCGGGGTTTTCATGATGGCGCTCACATGAATGCCTCCTTTGTGAGCAAATGCACTTGATCCCACAAAAGGCCGTCCATTGAAAGGGGTCATATTTGCCACCTCACTCACATAACGAGATAACTCAGTCAGCCTTCGCAGATGCTGATCTTTTATGCATGAGTATCCCATCTTGAGCTGGAGATTCGGGATAACGCTGGTCAAGTCCGCATTGCCACAACGCTCTCCATATCCGTTTACAGTCCCTTGAACCATAACAGCGCCACAACGCACAGCCGTTAAGGAGTTGGCCACGGCAAGCCCACTATCGTTGTGGGCGTGAATGCCAAAGTCGGCCGAAAATTCTTTACGCACCCTATTGGCGATCTCTTCTATCTCAAAAGGAAGCGTCCCTCCATTTGTATCACAAAGGATAATAATCTCGGCGCCACTGGATATGGCCGCGTCTATTGTCTTTAATGCATATATTGCGTTTTCTTTGTAGCCATCAAAAAAATGCTCGGCATCGTAGATTACTTCACGTCCCAGTGAGCAAAGATAGGCCGTACTTTCACCGATCATAGCCAGGTTCTCCTTCAAGGTGTTGGACATAACCTTTTTGATGTGGAGATCCCAGGTCTTGCCAAATATGGTAACAACAGGAGTCTCGGCGCGGACTAGCGCCTTTAGGTTTTCGTCTTTCTCACAACGTGTCTTTGGTCTTCTCGTACTTCCAAAGGCGGCAAGACGTGCCTGCCTGAAGGATATCTCTTTGGCCATTTCGAAAAAGCTCGTGTCCGTGGGATTAGAACCAGGCCACCCGCCCTCAATATAGTGTATGCCGAATTCGTCTAATTTTTCGGCGATTCGGAGCTTGTCTTTGGCGGAAAAGCTGATCTTCTCGCCTTGCGAGCCATCTCTAAGCGTTGTATCATAAATCAAGATTGATTCCATAGCATACACCTTTCAAAAAAAAATCCATTATCAGCAGGACCTGATAACGGATTTTCCGTGATTTTTATCTCACCGAATCTAGTCCATTACCAAGCCCCCGGCCGGTATTAGGGATATAATAACCCCTACGACACCTACGACGATAATTATGAGGCTTGAGATGGCTGAATTCTTCATTGATGGCATT
>CAYSBQ010000148.1:0-7477 GCA_964429315.1 uncultured Desulfobacterales bacterium | reverse complement strand
ACGACCCTTTTTGTTTCCTGGGCGATCTTTAGCTCTTCGTTGGTCGGCACAACAAGCAGTCTAACCATGCTGTTTGAAGAACCAATTTCTCTGATTTCCTTTGAGGTGTTACGGTTTCTTTCCGTGTCAAGCTCAATGCCGAGTCCAGCTAACCCATGGCAGCAGAGCCTGCGAATCTCGGGGGCGTTTTCGCCGATTCCCCCCGTAAAAACGAGGCCATCCAGGTATTGGAGGACGGCAAAAAAGGCGCCGATATATTTCTTTATTCTATAACAGTAAACTTCCATGGCAACTGTTGCCGCCTCATTGCCGGAAGAGGCCTTTTCCATTACTTCCCGCATGTCATTTATTCCACAAAGTCCCTTCAGACCACTTTCTTTGTTTAGGAGTGTGTCAATTTCTCCAAGAGACATCTTTAAATGATCGGCCAGGAAAAACGGAAGCGCCGGGTCTACATCACCGGAGCGGGTTCCCATAACCAGGCCTTCCAGAGGGGTCATCCCCATGGTCGTATCTATTGATTTACCTCTCCGAATTGCGGTCATACTGGCACCGTTTCCCAAATGGATTGTTATGAGATTCAATTTGCCTAAGGGTTTATTAAAATACTCCGCCGATTTTTCAGCGACATACGAGTGGGAGGTACCATGGAAGCCATATCGGCGCACACTTTCCTTTTCGTATAAGTTATATGGAATGGCGTAGAGGAATGCCTTTTTGGGAATGGTCTGGTGAAATGCCGTGTCAAACACCGCAACTTGGGGAGAATCCGGAAAAATGGCTTGAGCAACCTCGATTCCAGTCAAATTGGCGGGATTGTGTAAAGGAGCTAGGGGGATGTTTCCCCTTATTGCTGCGATTACCCTGTCGTCAATGATTATTGAAGCCTTAAAGGCTTCACCACCATGGACGACCCGGTGGCCCACTGCCCAGATTTCCGATTTGTCGCCAATTACACCATATTCCGGGTGAACCAATGAATCGACAATCAAGTTGAGTCCTTGGCGATGGTCGGGAATATCTCTTTCCTTTGTCCAAGACCTGTCTTTGTCTTCGGTTACTTCATGAGTGAGCATGCCATCGGCTTCACCGATCTTTTCAGCTAGACCGGAGGCTATGGCTCGGTCGTTCTTCATATCGAAGAGCTTGTACTTGATCGAAGAACTTCCCGTGTTGATGACAAGTATTTTCATTTAAGCAAGCCTTTTTCCGCCTGAGCTTGAACTGCAGTAATAGCAATCGTATTGACGATGTCGGCAACGCTGCATCCGCGGCTAAGATCGTTTACAGGTTTGTTGAGACCTTGAAGAACGGGACCTATAGCGACAGCATTGGCTGATCTCTGCACGGCCTTGTAGGTGTTATTTCCAGTATTAAGATCAGGGAAGATGAATACCGTGGCCTTTCCTGCGACTTCACTTTCCGGCATCTTGGTCTTTGCCACTTCCGGATCAATGGCTGCATCGTACTGCATTGGGCCTTCCAATTTTAGATCAGGGAAGGTATATTTTGCCAGGTCCTTGGCAATAGCTGTTGCTTCTCGGACCTTTTCAACATCTTTGCCTTTTCCGGATTGTCCTGTGGAGTAAGATAACATGGCTACCCTAGGTTCGATACCGAATGTCTTTGCGGTTTGTGCAGAGCTAACAGCAATTTCAGCCAGGCTTTTCGCATCGGGGTCTGGGTTTACCGCACAGTCGGCATATACAAGGACTTTATCCTTTAGACACATAAAAAAGAGACTCGATACGATTGAAAACCCCGGTTTTGTCTTTATTATTTCGAAGGCAGGCCGTATTGTGTCGGCTGTGGTATGAACCGCCCCGGAAACCATGCCATCGGCATGACCTTTGTAAACCATCATGGTCCCAAAGAAGTTTGCATCGCTCATGGTGTCGCCGGCAATTTCCATGCTGATCCCTTTATGTTTTCTTAAACCATAATAGGTTTGGACATAATCATCAAAAAGGCCGCTTTTACGAACCTCAATGATATTAATGCCTTCCATATAAAGACCGATGCGGGAGATTGTCTTCCGGATCTGTTGTTCGTTGCCGAGTAGGGTTAAATCGACTACCTCCCTTCGGAGGAGTATTTCGGCGGCCCTCAAGATTCTTTCATCTTCTCCTTCCGGTAATACAATGTGTTGTTTGTGTGCTTTGGCCTTTTGAACTAATCCATATTCGAATAGTTTTGGTGTAACAATGGAGATCTCCCTTTTAATGATGCGTTGCCCCAGTTCTTCCATCGCGACACTGTTTTCGAAAATCTCCAGGGCGCGAATGATCTTACGTGTGTCCTCAGGTAAAATCATGGCATGGGCATTGTCAGCTATCCTGGCTGTGGGAAAGGTGTCATGCTCAACGCTCAGGATCGGCAGTATGTGTGAAAATCCCTCAATCAATTTGCAAACGGGTTCTTCCGGTAACAGGCCGCCCGTCAAAATGATTCCGGCAATCTTCGGCATCGCCACCGATGAAACGGTGGCAAGAGAGGCGACGATTACGTCTGCCCTGTCTCCGGGAGTAATAATAAGTGTGCCACGCTCGATCCGTTTAAGGAAGTTCCTTAACTGCATTGCTGCCACAGTAAAGCTGTAAACGTGTTCATCCAAGTAGTTTTCACCGTACAAGACTCTTGCGTTAAGTAGCTTGGCAAGTTCTCCTACTGTTGGATTGCCAAGCTTCGGTTCATTGGGTATGGTGTAGATCAGCTGCTTTTTACTCCAGGGCTTTTTCTTTAGCTGCTCTGTGATTTCCTCTTTGTCTTTTGGATTTGCCCGATTGACTATTGTTGCAACAATATCACATCCCTTTGCAAGCATCGATTCAACGGCCATTTCAGTGGATCGTAAAGTTTCATCCACGCTCTTTTTGTGGGCATTGGCGACGAGCAAGACAGGAGAGCCCAGGTTATTGCTTATCTCAGCATTGATGTCGAATTCAAAGGCGGAGGTTGACCCCAAAAAATCAGTACCTTCACACAACACAAAATCGTGGTTTCTTTCCAGGTTCTTGTATTTGGAGACAATTTCTTCAAGCACTTCTTCGTGTTTACCGACGGTGATCAGGTTATTTGCCTCAGTTGCTGTGTAGGCGTACATATCCCTGTATGGAGAGGCCAGGTTATAGTATGAAGAGATCAAGTTGATGTCATGATCTATCGCTTCATTGTCAGAGGGGTTAACATTGATCAAGGGGCGAAAAAAGCAGATCTTTTCAACGCTTCGCAGCAACAACTCCATGACCCCCAAGCAGATAGCAGACTTGCCGCTCCTGGCTTCTGTGGCAGTAATAAATAGATTCTTTGACATGATTCACCTACTCTCTAGCCCTATTCTTGGCCAAGGTCCTAATGGGTATGTTAATATCTGTCCGCGCTGCCTAGGACGTTTTTATTTTTCTCCTTAATCATTTTCATAAGTTCTTCCCGGGCAGGGCCGAGATATTTGCGTGGGTCAAACTCGGCAGGTTTTTCATTAAAAACCTTTCTGATTATGGCGGTGAGCACTAATCGTCCGTCAGAATCGATGTTGATCTTGCATACAGCAGATTTTGCCGCTTTTCTCAGTTGACCTTCAGGGATACCTACTGCGGCTTCTAAGGATCCACCATTGCTGTTGATAAGATCAACATATTTTGGAAGAACTGAGCTGGCGCCATGCAAGACGATAGGAAATCCCGGGATCCGCTTTTCGATTTCATCCAATATATCAAAACGAAGAGGTGGTGGTACAAGCACTCCTCCCTCATTACGTGTGCATTGTTCGGGCTTGAACTTGTAGGCGCCGTGAGAGGTGCCGATTGAAATCGCGAGGGAATCGACCCCTGTCTTGTTTACAAAATCTTCAACTTCTGCAGGCTGGGTGTAAACAGATTTAGCGGCAGCAACATCATCTTCGATACCGGCAAGCACCCCGAGTTCTCCCTCAACAGTAACATCATATTTATGGGCATAGCCTACGACCATCTTGGTCAATTCGATGTTTTCTTCATAGGGGTGACTGGATCCGTCAATCATTACAGAGGAAAAGCCGCTTTCTATACACGAAACGCACAGCTCGTATGTATCGCCGTGATCTAGGTGAAGGGCAATCGGGATAGTGTAACCATGCTCCTGTGCCATCTCTACTGCGCCCTTTCCCATGTTTCGCAAGAGTGTTGGGTTGGCGTAATCACGAGCGCCTTTGGAAACCTGCATAATCAATGGCGACTTGGATTGTCCGCAGCCATTGATGACTGCCTGAAGTTGCTCTAGGTTGTTGAAGTTGTAGGCCGGCACGGCATACTTGCCTTCCATGGCCTTTTTAAACATTTCCCGTGTGTTGACAAATCCCAATTCCTTGTAGTCAGTTGTCATCTTTGTCCTCCTATTATTTAAGTAACTTTCTAAAGTTGGACTGCAAAGAGGGTTTGTCAAAAAGGTAGAGGCAGTCTTTTGCAGGCCGGGGATATCAGATCTTGGTGAAAGCAGTAACTATGCCATTTTTTATGGCTGTACTTTCTCTTGCTTAGTGTCCGTCCATAAATGGTGAATTTTGTCCCAGGCCAAGGCCGCAGCGATTTTGCAACCACAGGCGTAGCGGCGCTACTTCGAAGATTTCAAAGTAGCAAGAACGCCGGTATGGGGCGAAAGGCGCCGTTTATGGATGGGCGTCATTTAAGTTGTTCCCGTTATGGTTGTAGGTGGTGGATACTCTGTTTTGAGTCTCAAGATGCGCCTTACGGATTTTAAGCTGTGTTTCTTTACATGGTCCGAAGTTTGTATTGCCTTTAGAAACTTTGAGTGAGTGGCCTCGATCTTGTGCTGATCGTGGCATATTAATGCTATATCTATCTCGGCATCGCAAATCCTTTCGACGAAGGTATCGACATCGAAGTGTTTGTCGATAGCCCCCATGTCGAGATCATCGGTTATACTTACACCCTTAAAGCCCATAGTATCTCGTAACAGCTCTTTTGCGATGATGGTTGAAAGACTTGCAGGCCATGTTGGGTCGAGGTCTGTGTAGACAACATGTGCTAACATGACTGCTGCAACATTGCTATGGATGGCTGCCTTGAATGGGATAAGATCTAAAGAATCAAGTATATGGCCTTTGGTTTTAAGAAATGGAAGATCTGCATGAGAATCCAGCGTGGTGCGGCCTATGCCGGGGAAATGCTTGGCGGTAGCGCCAACCCCGTTTTCCTGCAGACTTTCAATGACGGTTTTGCCGAGATCTCCTGCCAGGCCTGGAGAATTTCCAAATGCACGGCCTGCCATAACGGAAGAATCGAATCCTTCTGGAATCACATCTAATACAGGGGCAAAGTTTAGGGTAATGCCCACTTCTCTAAGTTCTTTGGCTGTAATTTCACCAAATTTCCTCGCGGCCACTATTGATCGAGCGTTACCAATAGCAAGGTTGCCAGGAAAAACGGTAAAAGGAGGGTCAAGACGCGTCACTGGGCCGCCTTCCTGATCAATTGCAATAAGAAGGGGAGGGTTGCCTCTTTGTGTCGCGAGATCCTGTGCGTCTTGACAGAGTTCAGACAGTTGCGAAGGGTTCGTTACATTCCGTCTAAACAAGACAAGGCCTCCCACACAAAGCTTTGTTATCATGAACCGTAAGGCATCATCCAAGACTTTTCCCTCGAATCCGACCATGAGACGTTGGCCGGCCAATTGTTCGTCTGTTAGGGAATGTAGGTTGATCATATTAGGTATACGGAATATTGTTCAGGATTTTAGCCCATAGAACGAATGTCCAACGGTTTGTAGAGCGTGCGATGAGCCGCTGCCACTTGTTGAAATTCGTTTATCTTGCTGCACTCGCCGGAATATTGACAGATTTTCCCCCTTGCGAAAAGATCGCAACGCAAACACGGACTTTTGTTAAGTATACTAATGTCCGGTTCATGGTGTTGTTGATTTTCGGGAGCTCTTATGGTTGTTGTAGGGTGATCTTCGCTCAACCCGCCCCAAATCACAAACAATTTATTGTTCATTTATCGTTCTTTTCTAAAAACAATTTTAAATATTTACGGACAGGCCGAGCGAATACATGTTCCAGTACTCTAGTTGGCAATAAAGTAAGTGAACTTCATATCACAGGTTGGCATAGTTTAAAAGATCTTTTACGAAAGGAAAAGGTTGGTTCTTTTTGTTCGAAACGTCATGCAAATTTTTTTCTTGTCAAAGCGCAAAGACAGTAGTAATATGTAATTTTTGTGTCTTGATGGCGTTTGGACATGGTAAGAACTAACATCGATGGCTTAAAACATTGTAGCAGATTGGGTTATTAGAACACGGGTTTTTGGTCTTTCGGTGAAACGAGGGGGGAGATAAATTTGAACGAATTTAGTAGCCTGGAAGTTAGGGTCCACAACAACGACCTTGAAAAGGCTATGAAGGTGTTGAAGAAGAAACTACAAAAAGATGGCCTTTTCCGACGACTAAAAGCTAAAAGGAGCTACGAAAAACCGAGCGAATGTCGTCGCCGTAAGCGTCGTGAGAGTGAAAGAAGACAAAGGTCTGCTCAGATCAAGAAAAACAGAAAGTTTAGCTAACAGTTCCTGGCTATTTAGTCTCATACTTAAGAGCCTGGTCACAAAATGATGACCGGGCTCTTTTGCTATGCTAAAGTCAGGTGTTTTTTCTTCTGTCCCTAAATAAACGCCGTTCGCTTAGCCAGGAGAGGGAAACAAAGACCCCTTCCCGCACACTTCTACGGCGATCTCTTTTGCTTTTCCTTCGGTCTTTAAGAAATAGCTTTTGTGGAGTATGAGGAACGGTTTGACCGTGAGAAATGTCATTTCTGACAAGGGATGTGTTTCTAACTACAATGTCAAGGCCTGAAGGCTTCACAACTTAATTTCTCCATATTCCCTCTTATTATCGGCAATGTGGAGAAATATCTTGAGTCTTTAGCCGTTTATCTTATCCCGCAAAACTCCGGAGCACCTGAAGGTTACTACCTGCCGTGCTCGTAGCATCATTTCATCAGATGTTTGGGGATTCCTTCCCTTTCGTTCTCTTTTGTGTTTGATGCAGAATTTGCCAAATCCGCTAATCAAGACGTCTTCACCGCTTTCCAGTGTCCGCTTAATGATTTCTAGAAGACATTCAACTACTTCAATTGACTTGTTTTTGGGAAGATCAAGTTGGTTATAGATTGAATTTACAATGTGCTCTTTGGTAAGGGCCATTAAATTTTCCTCCTTTTAGTTTACAATATTGATGGACTTTTTGAGAGGTCGTCGTTTTTCATATAAATATGAATAAGGGCCGATTACCTTCAAGGTATCCTAATTTATTTCCAATCTACGGGTTTTGTCAAGAAAATTTAAAAGTTATGATCAATTATGTTTTCCTGCTTCCAAAATGGATTGACAAGACCGATCGTTTGTGCAAAGAAATATAGACTTGTTAATAAAAAATGGTCCCATCGTCTAGCGGTCTAGGATATCGGCCTCTCACGCCGGAGACACGGGTT
>CAYSBQ010000147.1:0-7489 GCA_964429315.1 uncultured Desulfobacterales bacterium | reverse complement strand
GTAGAGGATTCAACCTTATCGTACCAGAAGCTTGGCCGGTCGGGAACCGTGGGGCAGGTGCTGCTCCGGGACAACACCACGTTCCCTTGGGCGGTAGGCCAGGTGGATTCGAACGCAATCGGTGCCAGTTCAGTGACCAGCCAGGCGATAAAAGACGGCGAGATCAACACAGCGGATCTGGCCGCGGCGTCGGTTACTGCGGCTAAAATAGCCAATGACGCGGTAACCGGGCGAACAATCGACAGGATGAGCGCCAAGAGCGGCGATGTGATCAAGTGGAATGCGAGTGTTACCGAGTGGGAGGCAGCTGACGACGAGACCGGTGCGGTGGCCGACTCAAGTATAACTACAGTGAAGCTCGGGGGGAGTGCTGTCACTTCAGCGAAAATCAGCAACGGGGCCATTCTCGCTGTTGACCTCGGAACCAACTGTGTGTCGGCGGCGAAACTAGCCGACGATGCTGTAGATTCAAATGCAGTGCTCGACGGCAACGTCACCGCTTCGAAGCTGGCCGCAGACTGTATCACCGTCGGGAAATACGGCGCCGGCTCAATAGACTCGACAGCCATCGGTACGGATGCTATAACACCCACGAAACTTAAAGGTAACTCGGTGCTTCAGGGCCATGTAGCCTTCTGGTTCACCGGGACAGGTACTCCCGAGGCGTCGGTAACGGCAGACAGCGGTAGCGTGTATTTCCGTCTGCCGGCGGTAGCCGACTCGACTCTTTACGTGAAGATGACTGGAGCAGGGAATACAGGCTGGGTGCCTCTGACCCATAACGATTAGGACGGGCCATGGCAGAACCTGTAGACGAAACCAGTTGGCTGCTGGCTGTTCAAAATATTACCCAGGCAGTGGGCGAGCCGAAGCCGGCTACCCTCGCTTCACCCAACGAGTTCGTCAGCCGCGCTATGTCAGCGGTCCAGTACGCTGCCGACGAGGTGTACAGGTCTGACCGGTGGCACTTCAGGCTGCAGTGGAAGTTCTACACCCTCGTAGCCGACAACGCTTGGTACCTGCTGCCAGCCGATTTCGGTACCGTGTTTGCTCACCTACCCGTGTACCTTGGCACGAGGACGATCAAGTACATGGACTTCGAGCAGATCTTCGAGCGGTACCCGCACATACGTACATTCCCTCCAGACGCGGGTGCTCCGGCTGAAGTGATCACCCAGTTTGAGACCGCCAGCGCCTACGCCGGCTCGGCACCGGTGGTCTATACAGCCACCGAATCATACCTGGGGATACTCCCTGCTCCTGGCAGCTCCTACGTGGAAGAGCAAATATCCTTGGCGTTCCCGTATCTGCGCGACCATCCCCTGCTCTCCGACGGGGCTGACTTGATCGACATGCCCAGGGAGTGGAGAACCGCCGTGCACCACCTTGCTCTGGCGCACTACAAAAAAGACCTCAATTACCAGGACCATGAGTGGCGTGGTGACGAGCAGAAGGGGCAGATGTTGCTTCAGAGGCTCCAGGTGCGGAGATCGACTAGAGGCCGTGCGAATTACAGAATGAAGGCGAACGTATGACCGAGCGCCTGGCTACACCAGTCCAGACATTCAAAGGGCTGGATCAGTCTGTCAATTCCATAACTGCTCCAGACGGCGTCACAGACGACTGTCTGAACGTGGATTTTCATCCATACGGCACGGTCAAATCCCGGTTGGGTTTCGCTAACTGGGAGACCCCTGACGCTGCGGATTTGTCCCCTATTTACGGGCTCGTCAGCCGGTGGATGTATGCTGAGGGCGGCGGCACCATCACCCCTGGCGATTACATGATTTGCCTTGGGGCAACCAAGTTATGGTATTCGTTAGTAGGGAAAGACATTACCCCGGGGTGGACCGAAGAGACTTATCCCGGAGATGATCCAGGCGAGACCCAGTGGGTGAGTGTGGAGACGTTCTACGGCTCGTATGGTTCCGACATTCTGTATTTAGCCAATGGGGTTACCAAACCCATGATGTTGACTGGATATGGGTTGTTGATTCTCGGTTTGCACGAGATGACTGACGGCCAGTATGAGTCGGAAGGGTATGCCTTAGCAGGTGTCCCTGCTTCTGATTCAGGAGAGGACGAGTGGCGCGATTGGGCCGACGATCCCCCTAGTGGTTTCATGATCCGGAACCAGGGCGCAGGCATGAGGATGTACGCCTGGGGATTCGAGAAAAACCGGATAGATTACTCAGAGCTTGACGTGCCTTGGAACTGGCTCCGAACTGATCTAACGACTACGCCGGCTGTAGACGGGACAACTGATGGCGGGTACTTCTACGCCGGGAAGTCGGACGACAACGACGTTGTATCTGTTCGGGAACTGTACGACATGCTGCTGGTGTTCAAGAAGGACAAGATCTTCATTTACACCGGGTACCATGATGGTACCGGCGAAGAGGGCACTTTCGCATTACAGCAGACCCTGTACTCATCCTGCGCGAGCCACAAGTCCATCGTCCAAGTAGGTAAGGATCTGTACTTCTGGTCTAAGCATGGGCCTGTGAGCCTGTCTGGTATCCAGGCGTATGGAGATCTCGCAAACGTCGAGTGGGGCGAACGGGTCAAGGACGTTATCACCAGCGTTCCTCACGAGTACTTCCATAAGATCATCGCCTATCACGAACCTGAGAACTTCCGGATTATCTGGCACCTGCCCGACGACAGTGGTTCATGTACCCATGCTGTCTGCCTGTATTATGGGGAACCAATGAGGATGTGCGTGTGGGACGGCGGGTATTGCGATATCCAGGATACTGTCGTAGCGCCCAGTAGCACAACCGGCGACGACCAACTCTATGCGTCCAAGTCTGACGGTCGCGTCGTTGAGCTGCTCAAGGGAGATTACGACGGGACAAACGTCCAGCAAGAGGACATAGAGATTGATTCGTACCTGGTGACCAAGTGGCACTTTAACATGACGCCGGACCAGCGCGATCGGTTGCACATGTTGCGGCTGATCACCGGTAATCTCGGCGGTGGCGACATCGTGATAAAACTCGGGACCAATATGTCTGACGTGTACGAGGAGATGGAAGAGAGGGCTAAACCCCTGGGGGCAGGCGGTGGCTGGGACGTGTCCCGTTGGGACGAAGCCACCTGGGACGACACGTTCGCCGGCATCCAGTCTCGTATTCTCGAGCGGTGCGCCCATGCTGTGCGGTTCAGGTTCGGCGCCAAGTTCCCGTGGGAATTGATGGGCTGGTATCTAATTTATTCAGGGGAAGGACAACGATGAATTGGGAATTGATTCAGGTTCCTCCAGAGAAGGTTGACGGGGTGTTTCTGTACACTGTCGTTCGGGACAGCAGGTTGCTGCCTGAGAGTGTCGAGCAGGCTATCAGCGGGTTCAGGGCCATGGCAGAGGACGCTGTAGTTTATGAGATAATCGATTCAGACATCGGGGCTGTGGCTACGGTGATCATCTCCGGCCTGATCAAGGGTGAATCAGCTTCGTTCGATTTCGCTGCCAAGTCGAAGAATTTCGACAAGGGATACAAGGACGACTTGATCAAGGCCATGCAGCCACTTTGGGTGAATCTGTTCACGGGGGCCAACTCACTGCGCCGGATCACGGCTTTTGTGCCCAGCTCGAGGACCAGGACGAAACGTGCTCTGCGAGTGGTAGGGTTCAAAGACGAGGGGTGCCTTCGTGAGGGCATCGTGATCAAAGGGAAAGACCCGGAGAACTTGAACATATTGGGGATGCTCGCTGACGAGTACGTTACTGAAACGGGAGGATGATCATGGGTTTTAATCTACTTAAGGCTGCTGCTGGCGGAATCTCAGGCTACATGTCAGGGGGCCCTGCGGGGGCCATTGCTGGCGGAATCTCAGGAGGAATGAGTGGTGGCGAAAAGACAACCGGGTCCGGGAATACCTACACAAATTATAGTAACACGAACAACACGAACCAAAGAAACAAATTCGACAACTCGCAACAGTCAAATTTTGGGAACGACTCGACGGCCAACCAGAATTACGCGAACACTACCACTGCTCGGGGATATACGCAGCCTGAGACCGAGCTGAATGCTAGAGGCTTCAACATGATGAATGAGGCCATGCGAGGGATGACCCCCGAGCAGCGTGCTGCCGAGGAAAAAAAAGTGCGCCAATCCTACATGGCAAACGCTTCTTCGGACATCAACGCCTCTGCCGCTACGCAGGGCAACCGGAACTATGCTGCCGCCTCTCGCCGCGGATTAGCCGGCGGCAGTGAGGCCAACGCGAGGGGCCGGATGCTCGCCAAGGACCGGAACACGGCCATCAGTCGGGCAGGTAACGACGCTACCCAGTTTGCCGCGAGCCACATGCTCAACCTGGATCAAAACCGGATGAATCAGATCAATACAGCCGGCAACGCACTGACCGGGATGGAGGGCAACCGGTTCAGGGGTGCCGCTACCAACACGGTGGGGTCGCAGGTTACCGGGAACACAGGGTTCAACAACCAAGCCCAGAGCGGGACGAGCAACCAGGAGGGAAGGAACAACTCGACTGGGACTGGCTCCAGTTTAAACCACAATGAGGTTACCGGCCCCGACAATTTCATGGGGCAGGCGATGGGCGGTATCGGCAACGCCTTGACGAACCCGAATTCTTACTGGAACACGCGAGGCAACAACGGCTAGGAGTTAAGTGATGGCAGGTGGATACATATCTCCTTTTGGGGGACTGATGCAGGGTATGCAGGCCGGGCAGGATGAAGCCGCTCGTCTGCAAAAAGCTGCTCTGGAGATGCGCCAGCAAAAATTCAGCAACAACATGGACATGCTAGGCGAGTCCCGACTGCAGGACGCGGCCAAGATCAGTGCCGGCAATACGACGCATACGCAGTTCAAGTCCCTGAGCAGCGCCATAGACACAGCTACCCGTGGCGACTTCCCGCGCATCCGGGCTCAGGCCGAAGACTTTCTCACCCAGAACCCAGAATCAAAGATCAAGCGGCACCACATCGAGGGCATGCTACAGGCTCGACAGGCCGAGCCGTCGTACATCGCTGCCGAGCAGAAATTCCAATTCAACGCAACCTACGCTATGAAGCAGTCGGAGATGTCAAAAGACGCCATCAAGACGATGTATTCGCCAGAAATTCGCACCGACCCCGATGCCTTCTACGCAGCGAATATCGCATTTATGGAGAAATGGAGATCGGTCGTAGGGCAGGAAAACTACGACGCATTCATGAAGGCTCCTCTGGCCAACCAGTCCAAATACCTCGAGGACAGGGCCAAGGCGGGCAAGGTAGGGGATGAATACGAGAAGGCCATCCAGACAAAGCTAAACGGCCTGAAAAGCTTATTGGGCTGGAGATTGGCCAAGCCGGCCAACAAAGGCGACCTGTTTGAAATTAATTTGGGGCTAGGCGGCGGGGTCGAAGGTGGTCGTCCGGATGAGATGAAATTCATGATGGAAGCAGAAGACATACTCCGCGCCAACCCGCAACTGACCGACTGGCAACTGCTTGAGTACCTCGATTACAAGTATCCGGATGTATTCCATCCGGACCCGGCTGATTTACTGAGAACCAGTGCAGAGGATCTATCTCCATACATACAAGAGAAGATACAGCAAGAGCAGCAGCAAAAGCAGCAGGCGGCGGCAGAGCAGGAGCAGGCGTTCCAGGGCTTGAACCCATATGGCAACCTGGCCCCTCCCGCCCAGGCCCCTCCCGCCCAGGCCCCGCTGACCTGGCAAGGCAGTCCGGTTGTACAAAACCCCTCAGATGGTAAGTACTACCAGAAAATCGGTGACGATGTCTACGTGCTGTCGGACGATGAAGTCACCCAGATGCTCACGCCGACATCAGACCCGGCCTCGTACAGTGGTTTAGGGGGTGGGTGGGATCCGAATGCCGGTCCTAATCCAGATCAGGCCCAGCAGGCCAATCTCGAACTAAACCTGCAGGCTACCGAGGAGCCGGAAGAGGGCGGCACCATACTGGACGACATCCAGGACGGCATTAATCGATCAAGGTATCCCATGGGAGCGGGGCAGGGAGACTCAATAGACCCCTTCAAGGAATTACTGGGACCGCCGGTGGGCACGGGTGGATCGGGTGGTATGTAGATGCCGACGCGGATAACAGATCCGGCAGAGATCGAACGTCTCAAGAGACTGATGGCTGGTCTTACCGCGCAGCCATCTGCTGGGGAGGAGTCTAAATTACTACCCGGGCCCTCCCCGGCTGCAGGTTTGGTCACCGATCCTGATAAGAAAGCTCATCTGCTCGGTCTGTTTGGTGACGCCCCCCAGCAGCAACAGCAGCCTGCTGCTCCCTTGGACAAAGCAGAGGATCTGCCGTGGTTTGAGAGGGCCTGGCGTGACATAAAATCAGGTGCAGTGCCTATGGGGACGGGGATTTTGAGCAACGTCCTAGGCGAGGTCGCTTCATCGGGTATACCCTCTCCATTGTCAATCCGTACTCCTGGAATGATCCCCGGTCTGATTAGTTCAACGGCATTAAATGAGACGTTGTTTGCAGGAGCGCAGAAGGACATAAAGGCCACCGCGTCACGGGAGGCTCGGAAAATAGCTGCTTGGACCCAGGATTTCATCAGAAAGAACGACTTCGAGGGCAAGAATTTCGGTGATAAGATCGTGCAGGGGGTAGCGTCTCTGGGGGCGTTCGCGGCTCCTGGCATCGTGGCATCCCTGTTATTGGGGCCGAAGGGCGGCGAAGCTGTCATGGCCCTGGGTGAGTCTGCGGTTGAGCAGGGCCTGGTCGAGCAGGAATTGATCGCTATCCCCGGGGTAAGCACGGCACAAGCCCATGAGGCCAGCCGGTGGGTGTTCTTAGCCAACCTGCCGCTGAACTTCCTGCTGAACAAGGGTTTGATGAAGTTCATGCCTGATTCTGAGTTTTTGAAGAACGTCAAGAAGTTAGGCGGTGACCGGAAGGCTCTCGCGAAGTACATAGCCAAGACGTATCTCACCCAGTCAGGTCAAGAGGGAGCCCAGGAGTTCACCCAGGAAGAGATATCCATGGCTGCGGTGCCCGGTCCCCAGGATCATGGGCAAGCGTTTGAGTCCGGCGCTATCGGTGCCATCACAGCGGCCATCCCGTCAACTGGTGGCGCTATTGCTGCCGGTCGCGCATACAAAAATCGGCCTCTCACTCCGATGCCCATGGAAGACCGTCCCCAGTTTGAGGGCGAGATGCCCGAGGGATTCGAGGCGGTAGGCCAGGAACCGCCGCCAGCGCCTCCGCCTCCACCTGCCGCATATCCTGACATTCAGCAGGTAATCGACAAGGCTACTGGCCGACATGTTGAGGTACCGCTGCAGCGTACACCAGCCGAACTAGAGCAGCCGACGTTTGTGGATGAGGGAACTCCCCCGCGTGTGTCCCGCATGGAAAGGTACACGGGAGAGCCTGGCGATGGATTATACCTGTATCCAGAAAAGATATGGCGGGAAATGACGGGTACATTAGACCAGATCAAAGCTGCGTCCGTTAGAGGGGCTCCTGTGGCCTCTGAGGAGA
>CAYSBQ010000146.1:0-7492 GCA_964429315.1 uncultured Desulfobacterales bacterium | reverse complement strand
GCAAAAATAACTTCACATTTTGGCATCTCAGCTTTAGCCCATTTTTGGCCGATACCTCATTCACAAACTCCTCGAAATAGCTCGCTATTCCTGTGGTTTTGCTCAATCGGATCGACCAAATCTGAACCAAATCTGAGCGCCAACTCTGCGAACTTATTCTTGCGCAAGCCCTTACCATCCTTCCAACTAAAAAATTCCTAAGCTAAAAAATCTATTGTAAACATCTCAGTTCTATGTTAAATAGAAAAATTTCGTAATTCACACATCCCTTGACCTTCTTTTGGGTGCTTTTAGGCTTTTGGGTGCTTTTAGGTTCTAACGGCCTTAATGTGAAGAGTGGGGAAGATGGGGGTGGAGGCTTAGGGTTCGTTGCAATTTTGAGACACTTGTTTCATGACGAACCCTTTTAACCAAGATGTAAGGAGGGAAGAAATGTCTTATGTTACCATGAAGGAATTGTTGGAGGCGGGTGTTCATTTTGGTCACCAGACTAGGCGGTGGAATCCGAAGATGAAGCGTTATATCTTTGGCGCTCGCAACGGAATCTATATCATTGACCTTCAGCAGACAGTGAGGATGTTTAAGAGCGCCTATAATTTTATTGTAGAAACCGTAGCGAATGGTGACTCGGTTCTTTTTGTCGGCACCAAGAAACAGGCTCGAGATTCTATCTACGAAGAGAGTAACCGGTGTGAGATGTTTTATGTACACAATCGGTGGTTGGGAGGTATGCTTACAAACTTTCAAACCGTAAAAAAGAGCATTGACAGGCTCAATTATCTTTCGGAAATTATTGCCGATGGGAGCATCAGTCGTTTTCTGAAGAAGGAACAAGTGCGACTGGAAAAGGAAAGGGTGAAACTTGACAATACCCTGGGTGGCATTTGTCATATGAAGAAACTTCCCGGGGCCTTATTTGTCGTTGATTGTAAAAATGAAACTATTGCCGTACGTGAAGCAAGACGGCTCGGCATTCCTGTGGTTGCTATTGTGGATAGCAATTGTGATCCCGACGAAATAGATTATATTATTCCAGGAAACGATGATGCCATCCGGGCTATCCGACTTATGAGTTCAAGAATAGCTGATGCATGTATTGAAGGTCGTCAGCATATGGAAGAAAGGCTTAGAGCCGAGGCGGACAAAGAGGTTGAAGAAAAAGAGACAGTGGTAGAGACCACGGGAATAGAGGCGGCATATGATGGTGTTCAAGGGCCTATTATTGAGGTTATCAGGAGGAACCCCAAAGCCGCTGATATTTCAGGTGCAGACGCAACGGATGTAAAAGAGGGGGAATGATGGCTGAGATTAGTGCGCAAATGGTTAAGGAACTTCGTGCCAGAACCAATGCTGGTATTTTAGATTGTAAGGAAGCTTTACAAGAGGCTGGTGGAGATATTGAGAAGGCTGTGGACTTGTTGCGTAAGAAAGGTTTGGCTACGGCCTTAAAACGTGCCGGCCGCCAGACCTCTGAAGGTGTAATAAACTCGTACATCCACGCCGGTGGAAAGCTTGGCGTTCTTGTGGAGGTAAACTGCGAGACCGATTTTGTGGCGAAGACAGACGAGTTTAAAGAGTTCACTAAAAATTTAGCCATGCATATTGCTGCAACGAAACCCTTGGGCATTGGAAGAGAAGATATCAGCGAAGAGGTTGTTAAGCGGGAAGAAGAGATCTATCGACAACAAGCCCTTGAGATGGGTAAGCCAGAAAAGATTCTCGACAAAATTGTGCAAGGCAAGATGGATAAGTTTTATAAAGAAGCGTGTCTAATGGAGCAGGTCTACGTCAAGAATACAGAGATTACGATACAAGACTTATTGCATGAGATAGTTGCAAAGACAGGCGAAAACATTTCTGTGAGGCGGTTTGTTCGCTATCAGTTGGGAGGAGAATAACGAGAAGCGATTTACTAGCGACCAATATGCGGATGCCTAAGTATAAGAGAGTTATGGTGAAGCTCAGTGGGGAAGCCTTGGTAGGTGAGCGAGGTTTTGGTATAAGTCCTGAGATGTTGGATTACCTTTCCGAGGAGTTACGATCGGTTTATGATCTCGGCGTACAGCTTGCTTTGGTTATTGGGGGAGGAAATATTTTCCGAGGTGTAGCTGCTTCCTCCTACGGTATGGATCGGGCATCGGCTGATCACATTGGAATGTTGGCTACAGTTATTAATAGTATTGCCCTTCAAGACGCCCTCGAAAAAAAAGGTATTGAGACGAGGGTGCAGACGGCTATTGAGATGTCTGCCATAGCTGAACCGTACATCATGAGGAGGGCGATTCGCCATCTTGAAAAGGGGCGGGCCGTGATTCTCGCTGCAGGTACGGGAAATCCATATTTTACCACAGATACGGCGGCAGCACTCAGGGCCCAGGAGATTCGCGCAGAGGTCCTGATGAAGGGTACAAAGGTCGACGGGGTTTATGATGCCGACCCTATGGTTGACAAGAATGCGAAGAAGCTGGAACATCTTAGCTATCTTGATGTGCTGCAACGCCGGCTGAAGGTGATGGATTCAACTGCCATTTCCTTGGCTATGGAGAACAAACTTCCTTTAATTGTCTTTAACTTGAAGGTGAAAGGAAACCTTGTGCGGGCGGTTTGTGGTGAAGATGTGGGAACCCGTATAGATGAGGCCTCTGACGGTGATTAATTCAGTTTACGAAGACACGAAGGAGAAGATGGATAAATCCATCACGGGTATCAAGAGTGAGTTTCAGAAGGTCAGGACGGGGCGGGCTTCGCTTGCACTGTTCGAAGATATTCGGGTGAATTATTACGGTACCCCCACGTCATTGCAAAAAATGGCTTCTTTATCTATTCCAGAGAGCAGACTTGTTCTTATTCAACCATGGGACAAAACGGTTATCAAAGAAATCGAAAAGGAGATACTTAAGTCTGAGTTGGGGCTTACCCCAATGAATGATGGAAATGTGATACGTATTGCCATACCACCTCTTACTGAAGATCGCCGAAAAGAGTTAGTAAAACAAGTGGGAAAGATTACAGAAGATTTTAAGGTGTCAGTTCGGAATATCCGCAGAGATGCCAATGATTTCCTGAAGAGCATGAAAAAGGACGGAGAGATTGCCGAGGATGATTTTTTCAAGGCAGAGGAGCAGATCCAAAAGATTACAGATGAATATATCGAATTAATTGATATGGTCTACCAGGGAAAAGAGAAAGAGATCCTTGAATTCTAGTGATTTTTCCCTAACTTCCGAATCCCTTCCCAAACACGTTGCCATCATCATGGACGGAAATGGTCGTTGGGCCAAGAAACGCGCCCTTAATCGAATTAGAGGCCATAGGGAAGGAACCGAGTCCGTTCGGGATATCGTGCAAGCAAGTCGTGAGATAGGGGTTAAAGTTTTGACCCTTTATGCGTTTTCTACTGAGAATTGGAAACGCCCTGCCATGGAAGTCTCAGCCCTCATGAAACTACTTAAAAGTTTTCTGAAGTCGGAATTGCCGGAGATGAAGGAAAATTCGATTTGTTTGAATGCAATTGGAGATATCAAGAAGCTCCCCAAAGATGTTCTTGATGTGCTGTGCGAAGTCATGGATGCAACACGGCAAAACCAAGAAATGACCTTAAACCTGGCTTTAAGCTATGGCGGCCGCCATGAACTCGTAAGAGCTGCCAGGCATATTGCCGATCAGGTCAAGAAGGGACAACTTGAACCTGATGAAATAACAGAAGAGCTTCTTTCCAGTAATCTTTATACTCATAATATGCCGGATCCAGACGTTTTGATTCGCACGAGCGGTGAGATGCGGGTCAGCAATTTCTTGCTTTGGCAGATTGCATATACTGAGATCTTTGTTACGAAGACATTGTGGCCGGACTTTAGAAGAGAAGAATTCATCCAAATCCTTTCTGATTATCAGAAACGTGAGCGAAGATTTGGATTGACTGGAGTATAAGGTATCAAGCCTGGCAAGCTGTTATGCCAATTATTGAGTGACGAGCCCTAAGTTAGAGGCCGGAGTTGTGAGTGCTACACACATAAAACGCGTGTTGACTTCTGCAGTGGCAATTCCTCTCTTAGTCCTGGTGATAATGAAAGGTGGAAAGCTCGGCTTTGCCTTTTTAGTTGGCCTGGCATCAGCCTTAGGCCTTCTAGAATACTATGCCTTTTTTTTTCGCAAGGGTCTTAAGGGCCTGCTTGGCCTAAAGGCGCTTGGGGTAGTCCTTTGTCTGGGTGCTGTTGCATCTTTTTCTATTTATGGTATTCAAGCCGGCATGGTTGTCTTGGCGCCGGCTTTTTTTTCGGCTGCCTTTATCTGCCTTGGTGGTTATGAATTAAACGGCTCAAAGGCGTCGCTGTTATCTATACTGGTCACAGGTTTTGTCTATATACCTTTTTTGCTCGGCCATTTAGTCCTAATCCGGGGCTGGGATAGGGGAATTGTTTGGACTTTTTTCTTGCTTGCCGTAGTTTTTGCCGGGGATACGGCAGCCTACTACACTGGAAGCGCTATCGGGCGGCACAAACTTTGTCCGTCAATAAGCCCCGGAAAAACTGTGGAAGGGGCGTGTGGAGGGCTTATCGCCAATGTTTTGATTGGTATCTGGTTTAAGGCAAGCTGGCTTTCAGAGCTTTCTTGGCCCCTGGTCATAGGTTTGGTAATATCCATGGGGTTTTTTGGACAGTTTGGCGATCTGTTTGAATCTATGCTGAAGAGATCAGTAGATCAAAAAGATTCCGGAGGGCTTCTTCCGGGACATGGCGGGGTACTCGATCGCATCGATGGTTTAATTTTTGCAACTCCAGTGCTCTACTATTTTAAGACGTTCTTTATGTGAGCATGAAACGACTTTCCATATTAGGTTCTACAGGTTCTATCGGCAGGAATGTTTTGCGGGTTGTGGAGCAGTTTCCGGATCAATTTGCCGTTGTTGCACTGACAGGTGCTCGAAACGTGGACTTGTTGTGTGAGCAGATAAAGCGGTTTTCCCCTGAAGTTGCGGTGGTGCTGGATGATCATTTGGCCAAGGAGGTTAAAAAGCGATTTCCACTTAGAAAGAGTTTAGAGGTCCTCTCCGGAATGGAGGGGTATAAAATAGCAGCAACTCTAGATACGGTTGATCTTGTTGTTTCTGCCATGGTGGGTTCGGCAGGCCTGCTGCCTACACTGGAGGCCATAAAAAACGGCAAACCCGTTGCTCTTGCCAACAAAGAGAGTCTTGTTATGGCCGGGAAACTCTTGACACAGACAGCACGCGACAAGGGTGTAGCGATTATCCCCATAGACAGTGAGCACAGCGCGATTTTTCAATGCCTTTTAGGCCATCGAAAAAAGGATTTAAGGCAAATAATCCTTACCGCTTCCGGTGGGCCGTTTTTGGAAAGGTCCGACGAGGACATAGGCGAGATTACCGCAGAGTCGGCTCTTTGTCATCCTACATGGGATATGGGGCCCAAGGTTACCATAGATTCGGCAACGCTCATGAATAAGGGTCTTGAGGTCATAGAAGCCAAATGGCTTTTTGATGTACCCTTGGAACGTATTAAAGTGGTTGTCCATCCGGAAAGCGTGATTCATTCCATGGTTGTTTACCATGATGGATCTATTATAGCTCAACTGGGGCTGCCCGATATGAGGGTTCCAATTGCCTATGCCCTGAGCTATCCTGACCGGCTTAAATTAGGAGTGTCATCGCCCGATTTTTGTAAACTGGGAGCCTTAAACTTTCAAGAGCCTGACCTGGCAAGGTTTCCATGTTTATCGCTTGCTTTTGAGGCTTGCAGGCTTGGAGATACCTATCCGGTTGTGCTGAATGCTGCAAACGAAGTAGCAGTACGAGCCTTTCTTGACCGTCGGGTGAACTTTAGTTACATCCCCAAGATTGTTCGAGAAGCGCTGGACAAACATGAGCCGGTATCCGATCCGGAACTTTCAGATATTTTGTGGGCAGATGATTGGGCCATACGCAAGGCCGAGGAAATTATATGAGTACCAGCATCATTTCACTTATCGTTGTTTTAGGCATTCTGATTTTTGTGCATGAATTCGGTCATTTTCTCTTGGCAAAAGCCATGGGCGTTGGTGTGGAGAAGTTTTCTCTGGGGTTCGGGCCAAGAATCCTAGGCAAGAAATTTGGTATGACCGACTATAGGATTTCGGCAATACCCCTCGGGGGATACGTGAAAATGGTGGGAGAAGCCCCGGATTCAGAGATTGACGAGTCCATGATCCACCTGTCCTTTTCTAATAAAAGTGTTTTCAAGAGGATCGCGATTGTCTTGGCCGGCCCGATCTTTAACCTCCTTTTGTCAGTGGTAATATTTTTTGGTTTTTTCCAGGTTTCCGGACTTCCTATCATGAAGGCTGAAGTCGGCACAGTACAAAAGGGCATGCCTGCCGATAAGGCAGGAGTCAAAGCCGGCGATCAGGTTATTTCCGTAGATGGGATTTCTGTGACAAACTGGGAGGAGATGGCAGAGCTAATTGGAGGCAAGGGCGGACAAAGACTGAGGATTGAACTTCTGCGAGACAATCACATCATGTCCTTTGATGTTACTCCCAAACAGATTGAGTCCAAGAATATATTCGACGAAAAAATAGACAAGTTCGTTATAGGGATAAGTGCGTCGGGTACCTTTAGTGTGGAGCGGCTCAATCCTTTTGAGGCCTTGAGTGAAGGGGTAGTGCAGACCTGGCGGATTATCGAACTTACCGTATTGTCTGTTGGGAAAATCATCTCAGGTAGTCTGTCAGTCAAGACGCTTGGCGGCCCGATAATGATCGCCCAACTAGCAGGTGAACATGCCAGGGCCGGTATAACAGACTTCCTCTTCTTTATAGCCCTTTTAAGTGTCAACCTTGGTATCCTAAACTTACTGCCTATTCCTGTGCTGGATGGCGGACATCTTGTCTTTTTCTTGATTGAAGCCGTAAGCGGACGGCCCGTGAACCTTAAAATGCGAGAAATGGCACAACAAGTCGGCATCTTTGTCCTTATCCTCTTAATGGTTTTTGTATTCTATAACGACATTTCACGAATCCTCTTTGACTAGCAGACATGAACCTTTATCTGATTAGAGCCATTGACAGATGGGTTGGAATCCCCGCCTGTTATTTCCTCTCTCTGGTGCGCAAGCTTGTAAAGTGTTTCCAAAGTGATGTGAAGCTTCGATCCGGCGAGGGGAAATTACCTGACAAGCTTCTCTTTATAGAGCTTTCGGAGATGGGAAGCGCCATACTTGCCTATCCTGCCATGAGGTATGTGCTGAGCAAATACCCTGGGGCAAAGCTATATTTTATGATCTTCAGACAAAACCGTTTCTCAGTCGATGTCCTCGATGTTATCCCCAGCGGGCGTGTGATTACCATTGATGTCGAAGGCCCGTTTCGTTTTATAATTACTGCCTTTAAGGCCATTAAGGCGATTCGTAAAGAGAATATCGATGTGGTTTTTGACTTGGAACTTTTTTCTCGTTTTTCGTCGCTGATAAGTGGTCTTTCCGGAATCGGCGTACGA
>CAYSBQ010000145.1:0-7540 GCA_964429315.1 uncultured Desulfobacterales bacterium | reverse complement strand
ACCGTTTCCTGCAACTGGGAATCCACCCCGAAAACCGAGAAGCAGGGTTCAACATGACAGTCCTGGCTCTCAAAATGTCAGGACATCGCAACGCCGTGAGCCAAAAACACGGAGAGGTTACACGCCGCATGTGGCAAAGCCTTTGGCCTGGCGAACCGCAAGACAAGATTCCCATTGACCATGTTACAAACGGTGTGCATGTGCCGACATGGATTGAACCCAAGATGGAACTCCTTTTCAACAAATACTTGGGGTCCGACTGGCTCCAAAAGCATGACGATCCATCCATCTGGGAAGCCATTGACAAGATCCCTGATGAGGAACTGTGGAAGACCCACTACTGGTTGAAGATTAAGTTGATCGATGCTATTCGAGAGAAGTCCCGCCGTCGATGGTCCGCGGATCATGTGAGCCCTTCTTGGGTTCTCGCAGGGGGAAGCCTCCTGGACCCTTCTGTGTTAACCATCGGCTTTGCGCGACGTTTTGCTACTTACAAGCGCGGGGATCTCATTCTTTTGGACATTGAACGATTGAAAAGGCTTTTGAATGACCGGTGGAAACCCATACAGATCATCTTTGCCGGAAAGGCCCACCCCGCGGATGATCCTGGTAAGAGAGTCTTGCAGAGGGTTTTCAATGCCACCCGCGATCCTGCCATGGGTGGTCGGATTGCCTTTGTGGAAGACTACGGGGAACAGTTTGCCCAATACCTGGTTCACGGCGTGGATGTGTGGTTGAATAACCCTGTCCCCCCCATGGAGGCCAGCGGCACGAGTGGCATGAAGGCAGCAATCAATGGCGTGCCGAACCTGAGCATATTGGACGGTTGGTGGATAGAGGGCTCTAACGACAAAAACGGCTGGGCCTTTGGTCATGAAGAGGTTGATGGGAACCGCGATCAGGCAGATGCTGAAGCGATTTACAGGATTTTGGAAGAGGAGGTCGTTCCTCTCTACTACAAAGCCACAACGAACGGCATTCCTAATGGTTGGGTCCGCGTTATGAAGGAATCGATCAAGAGCAATGCGTGGAAGTTCTCTTCCCGACGGATGGTTCGAGAATATATCCTGAAGTTCTATGCTGACGCGTTGAAAACGGCTTAGTTAGTTTTCATTCATCAATGGCCCTTTTTCCTCTGATCAGCGTTCTCCGCGGGTTTTGCGCCTGCGACGTACGATTTGTACGCCTCGGCGTAAACCCTTGTGCGGCCTTGCTCAGAGAAAAAAACGCCATGTTGTTTACCCGCTGGGAAAGCCGATGACATCCCGACTCGTCGGGACATCCTCGACTTTTGCAACATTGGGGTTTCTTGTTATGAAATCACCTGCTGGATTCGTACTCAGATAGCGTGTAAGGAGTATAACAACTTGCGGGAGGAAACTGCAACGATGGAAACAACAAAAACAACCGGCAAGGAAGGCCCGCTTTCTTCAGAACAGCTTCGGAAAATCAATGACTACTGGGCGGCAGCGAACTATTTGTCTGTCGGACAGATCTACCTCCTGGACAACCCTCTGCTGAAAGAACCTTTGAAGCTAGAGCATGTCAAGCCTCGACTGCTTGGGCATTGGGGGACAACACCAGGGCTAAACTTCGTCTACGTTCATTTCAACAGGGTTATCAAGGCCCATGACCTCCATGTCATCTATATCGCAGGCCCCGGTCATGGCGGTCCTGGCCTGGTTGCAAATACCTATTTGGAGGGAACCTACAGCGAGTTCTATCCGAACATCTCGCAAGATACGGCAGGGATGAAGAAGCTGTTCAAGCAATTTTCATTTCCCGGGGGCATTCCCAGCCATGTGGCACCGGAAACACCGGGATCTATTCACGAAGGTGGGGAGCTGGGCTATGCGCTTTCTCATGCCTATGGAGCCGCCTTTGACAACCCCGATCTCATGGTGGCCTGTGTGGTGGGTGACGGGGAGGCGGAGACCGGTCCGCTTGCCACAGCATGGCACTCCAACAAGTTTCTCAATCCGGTCAACGATGGTGCAGTGTTGCCCATTCTACATCTGAATGGGTACAAGATAGCCAACCCTACGGTCTTGGCACGCATTAGCAAAGAGGAGCTGCAAAGCCTTTTTGTGGGCTACGGGTACGAACCCCATTTCGTTGAAGGCTCCGATCCTGAGGTCATGCATCAGGTTATGGCAACCACACTGGATACAGTAATTGAAAGAATCAAAACAATTCAACATGACGCCAGGACCAATGGTGTGACCCGGCGGCCCATATGGCCCATGATCGTGCTTCGTACGCCAAAGGGCTGGACGGGACCCAAACAAGTGGACGGTAAAAGAACCGAGGGGAACTGGAGATCTCACCAAGTGCCCTTTTCCGACATGACCGCAAAGCCTGATCGGGTTGGATTGCTGTATGATTGGATGAAGAGTTACAAACCCGAGGAGCTCTTTGACGAACAGGGAAGCTTGGTCACTGAGCTTCAAGAGCTGGCGCCCACTGGTGATCATCGCATGGGTGCTATTCCCCACGCCAACGGAGGTGTGCTCCTCAAAGCCCTGAAGATGCCCGATTTTCGCCAATTTGCTGTGGAGGTCCCCCAGCCGGGACAGGTAATAGCTGAATCTACGAGAATCCTTGGCCATTTCCTGCGAGACGTCATGGAGCTGAACAGCGGCAGGCGCAACTTCCGCGTTTTCGGCCCTGACGAGACCGCTTCTAATCGGTTGGGAGCCCTGTTTGAGGTCACAAACCGGACATGGATAGATGGGATCTTGCCTGACGATGATCACCTCTCACCTGACGGTCGTGTCATGGAGATCCTCAGTGAGCATACCTGCCAGGGTTGGCTGGAAGGCTACCTGCTCACAGGTCGGCATGGGTTCTTTTCCTGTTACGAAGCCTTTATTCACATTGTGGATTCCATGTTCAACCAGCATGCCAAGTGGCTCAAAGTGACACGCAGGGAGATTCCGTGGCGACGTCCCATTGCGTCGCTCAACTACTTGCTCACCTCTCATGTCTGGCGGCAGGACCACAACGGGTTCAGCCATCAGGATCCGGGGTTCATCGATCATGTGGTCAACAAGAAAGCCGACGTGATCCGTGTGTACTTCCCGCCTGACGCTAATACGCTGCTCTCTGTGACAGATCACTGTTTAAGAAGCCGCGATTATGTCAACGTGATTGTAGCAGGGAAACAGAAACAGCCCCAATGGCTCGATATGGATGCTGCCGTCAAACACTGCACTGCCGGCATTGGTATTTGGGAGTGGGCTAGCACTGACAAGGGTCACGAACCGGACGTGGTCATGGCTTGTGCCGGCGATGTGCCCACCTTGGAAACGCTAGCTGCTGTCGAGCTTCTCCGGCAACTTGTGGCTAACCTAAAAGTCAGAGTCGTCAATGTAGTGAACCTTATGACCCTGCAGGACAAGGAAGAACATCCCCACGGACTCTCCCATCGGGATTTCGATGCCATTTTTACCACGGACAAGCCGATCATCTTTGCCTATCATGGTTATCCGTGGCTCATCCACCGACTGACCTATCGGCGGACCAACCACAAGAATCTCCACGTTCGAGGGTACAAGGAAGAAGGCACTACGACTACCCCCTTTGACATGGTGGTTCGAAATGACCTCGATCGCTTTCACCTTGTGGCTGACGTTATTGACCGGGTGCCCAAGCTAGGGTACTTAGCAGCTTATGCAAAGCAGGAGATTCGCGACAAGCTGATTGAGCACAAGGAATATATCGCCAAGTATGGCGACGATATGCCGGAAATACTTGACTGGAAATGGACAACGGGTTAAATGATAAACCCAAATGCAACAGGAGGTGTTTGAAATGAACGGATTGAACAGCCTATGTAAGCTCACTTTGACTGTTTTGCCTTTGCTGGCTTTTGCTACATCGACCATGGCGGGTGAGGACCCAAGGATGCTGCCGTGGCTTCGGGGCGTCGATGCAGTTTACGTACAGGTAAAGGACTTCGATCCCGAGCTGAAAAAGGAACTCAGAAAGGCGGGGCTGGTTGAAGATCAGGTGCAAATCAGCGTGGAAAGAAGACTTGAAAAGGCAGGAATACGACCTCAGTCGGAAGATGAGTACCGAAAGTCTCCAAACAAGACGGTCCTTCTGGTGAAACTGGATTTTTTCACGCCCGATGCCATGAAAAAGATTGGCTATACAGTAGATGGGGAACAGGTTCCCAAGGGCGGGGATGAGGACAAATATGCATATAGGGTCGACGTGGCTCTCCGGCAGCCGGTGACTCTACTCAGAGACCCAGCCGTGCGGGGCATGGCCACCACGTGGTCAACGGGCTCCGTTGGCTTTCGTCGCCTGATACGGATTCAGGCAGACGTGATGGGCCAGGTGGATGCCTTCATCAATTCCTATTCAACGGCCAATCCAAAATAATCCGGTTTTTGGTATCACTTCCGAACGGGATCGTCCCACAGATCGAAATCAATCAAGGGAGGAAAGTCCCATGACCAGATTCATCAAGAAAAGGTCCAAGAAGACCGGCCTTTCTCCTGGAACGCTTGTTCACATAGGGGATAAAAAGGCGAAAGAGGTGACTATCAGCCTCATCGATTATGATAAAGAACATTTCCAGGAAAGGACTATCGAAAGTGTGGAAGAGGCCTTTCCCCTGAAAGACGATCCCTCCGTCACATGGATCAACATCACTGGCCTTCACGAGGTGGACACCATAGAAAAGATCGGCAAACATTTCGAGATTCATCCCCTTACGCTGGAAGACATTGTGAACACAGGGCAAAGACCCAAAATGGAGGATTTTGACCATTACGTCTATGTAGTCATGAAAATGCTTTACCTCGATAAACAACAGGATGAGGTACATTCAGAACAAGTCAGCCTCATCTTGGGCCCGACCTTTCTTATGTCTTTTCAAGAGCAACCAGGGGACGTTTTCGATGCCGTAAGAGAACGAATAAGAAAATCAAAAGGGCGTATCCGCGGTGCAGGATGCGATTATCTCGCCTACGCGCTGATGGACGCCCTTGTGGACAACTATTTTGTCATACTTGAGCATTTTGGGGAAAAGATGGAGCTTCTGGAAGAGGATCTGATAGACAAACCCACTCCGGAGATCTTGGGGAGCATCCACAACATGAAACAAGAAATGATACTTTTCCGGAAACGGATCTGGCCTTTGAGGGAAGTTGTCAGTAGTCTGACTAGGGGAGAGTCACCACTGGTGCGCGAGTCGACCGGGGTGTATTTACGGGATGTGTATGACCATACCATCCAAGTGATTGACACGGTAGAGTCATTCCGTGACGTCTTGGCCGGCATGCTTGATATTTATCTTTCTACTGTCAGCAACAAAATGAATGAAGTGATGAAAGTGCTGACCATTATTGCCACCATATTCATTCCCTTGACGTTTGTGGCAGGAATATACGGTATGAACTTTAAATTTATGCCGGAGCTGGAGTGGCGGTGGGGCTATTTTGCGACTTGGGGCGTAATGATTGCTACTTTTGTGTCGCTGATGTTTTACTTCAGACGAAAGAAGTGGCTATGAACCGCAATAGCGAGCGCATTCCCCGAAGCTTGTCAGATCAAAGCGGAGATCCCGTTTTTACAGGGCTGTGGGGTTAGCGAGAGAAATAGAAATAATCAGCATTCTTTACCAGGAAGATTCCCTGTCCCGATTGGGACTGCGGGGGGCTTCAATTCTTTCACCGGGTTCCCTAATCCTGCCATGTGAAACATGCAGAAGAATGATCTCCCAGAACGGGAAGTAAAAATCCAGGACGGCACCTTAGGAACATTCGCGGGGGTATTCACACCCAGCATTCTGACCATACTGGGGATTATCCTGTTTTTGCGTTTGGGATACGTGGTTGGCAGTGCGGGTTTAAGTCGAGCACTCATCATCATCGGCCTGGCAAATGCTATATCTGTCCTTACCAGCATATCTCTTTCCGCTATCGCGACAAACCTCAAAGTCAAAAAGGGCGGAGACTACTACCTTATCTCACGCACTCTCGGATTGGAATTTGGTGGCGCCATCGGGGTCGTGCTGTTCCTTGCCCAGTCCGTTTCAATTGCCTTCTACTGCATAGGATTTGGTGAGGCTCTGGTTGGACTGTTTCCAGACGGAATCAAAACAACGCCTCAGATTATCTCGGTACTTGCCGTCCTGTTCCTTTTCATCTTTTCATGGCTCGGTGCGGATTGGGCCACCCGGCTTCAATATGTCATCATGATTATTATGGCTGTGGCGCTTTTGTCCTTTTTTGCCGGAGCCTTCGGGAAATGGGATGGTGCAATATTTGTCCAAAACTGGGCTAGGGCCCCAGGTGGTCCTGGATTTTGGGTCCTTTTTGCCATTTTTTTCCCTGCGGTCACAGGGTTCACCCAAGGCGTGAGTATGTCTGGCGACCTGAAGGATCCTGGCAAGAGCCTGCCATCGGGGACGTTTTCAGCAGTAGGGCTGTCGATAGTCATCTATTTTGCGGTGGCCATACTTTTTGCTGGCAGTGCATCTCGAGACATGCTCACAGGCGACTATGGGAGCATAAAGCAGGTGGCAAGAATCGGATTTCTCGTAGACGCAGGAGTTATTGGTGCCACCTTATCTTCGGCCATGGCCTCCTTTCTTGGGGCGCCTCGCATCCTTCAGTCATTAGCACAGGATCGGATTTTCCCTTTCCTACTTCCCTTTGCTCAGGGCGCTGGTCCGACCAGTAATCCCAGGCGAGGGGTATTGCTTTCTGGCGGTATTGCCCTCGCTACAATCGGCTTGGGCAAGCTGAACCTGATTGCACCTGTCGTATCTATGTTTTTTCTTATCTCTTATGGGCTTCTCAACTACGCGACCTTTTACGAGGCCCGATCGGCAAGTCCCTCCTTCCGTCCTCGATTTCGCTGGTTTGATCTGCGACTGAGTCTTCTGGGTTGTCTCACCTGTCTTGGTGCCATGCTCGCTATCAACCTTGCTGCCGGGGCTGTAGCCATAGCTGTTTTGTTTGGAATTTACCATTACCTTCGGAGGACATCCGGCGGACCTGCGCGTTGGGCTGACAGCCGGCGTTCATACCACTTTCAACACATCCGAGAACATCTTGTATCGGCATCGGCAGTACCAGAACATCCACGGGATTGGCGGCCACAACTGCTGGCTTTATCGGATAATTCAGAACGCAGAGGCAAACTGCTGCACTTTGCCTCTTGGCTTGAAGGTGGTGCCGGTCTGACAACAGTGGTCAAATTTCTGGAAGGCACGGGTGTGAAAATGCTTAAAGTTCAAGAGGAGGCGCAGCTGGGACTTGAAAAAGATGTTGCTCGGCACGGGATTGAAGCTTTTTCCCGGGTTATGGTGGTGCCTAATCTGCAGGATGGAATTCACAATCTTGTGCAAGCCTATGGAATTGGTCCCCTGAAGGCGAATATTTTACTCCTTAATTGGCCGGAACAGTTGGATACTGCTGCAGTCGAGGGCTGGCAAGCAGTCAGATTTGGCCAAAAACTCAATACGGTGCTTCGTCTTGGATGTAACATCATTTTGTTTGACGGGAAAGAAGTCGCGTGGAAA
>CAYSBQ010000144.1:0-7554 GCA_964429315.1 uncultured Desulfobacterales bacterium | reverse complement strand
ATTAAATAACTCAATTCAGCCGTCATTAATCTTATTCTGTGATGAAATTGGCAGGACAACGAATGCACCCACCACAACCTGACTCCTATATAGGGATATCTTTGAAATCGAAAAACGCATTTTAAATCCCTTTATTTTATACCCGATTGCTTTTTTAAGATGTATCAATGAAGCCCTTTCTTCTGTTTTTTGTCAAATGTGTAGGTTTGACTCCGCTTTTTTGTTAAATTTTAAAAGAGCGTCCCGCTCTCCACGCCCTGGCTTTAAAAAAAGCCCTTGTCTCGGTGATAAAGGCCATGTATTCTTGGGTACTGCAAATGTCATGGCGATCATAAGAGCTGCGGGAAATCAATTGGACATGGGGCATCATGCCAAAGGCGATATTTCGTTTCTATGAAGAACTAAACGACTTTCTGCCGAAGCAAAGGAGAAAGTCCGACTTCGAAGCAGTCTTTAAGGAAAAACGATCTATAAAGGACATGATCGAAGGACTCGGGGTACCACACACAGAGATTGACCTTGTCCTGGTAAACGGGAAATCAGTGGATTTCGGTTATTTCCTCCAAGACGGTGACAGGGTCAGCGTATATCCTGTTTTTGAATCCCTTAATATCGAAAATGTGCAATACCTGAGACAAATCCCACTCCGCAAGACCAGGTTTGTGGCCGATATCAACCTTGGAGATATAGTGAAGTACATGCGGGCATTGGGATTTGATGTGCATTTCGATCCGCTGCTTTCCAACAAGGAAATTATTCGGATATCCAAAAAGCAAGACAGAATAATTCTAACCAAGAGCAGACAACTTCTTAAGTTCAAAGAAGTAACCCATGGGATATTTATCCGTCCGGGGACATACGAGCAACAGATACGGCAAATCATAGACTATCTTGATATCAGGCATCGGATAACGCCTTTTTCGCGGTGTCTTCGTTGTAATGGCCTACTAAGAAGCATCCCAAAAGAGAGCATAGTGGAGAGAATCCCGCCAAGGACAAAAGAGTTTTGTGATGAATACGTCCATTGTGAGTCCTGTGACAAGATCTACTGGAAGGGGACTCATTACATGAAAATGCAGAAGGTCCTTGATCGGATACTGGGCGAATCGAAACCTCAAGAGCTGGTTCCAGGACCTGTAAAACACGGTGGACTCTCTACAAGTAACATATAGGGTCAGATGAATATTCAGCCTGAATCAAAAGCAATAATACACTTGGACATGGACGCCTTTTATCCCTCGGTCGAGGTGCTGGATAATCCCGAATTAAGAGGTAAACCTGTCATAGTCGGTGGCAGAAAGGCAAGGGGTGTGGTGTCATCTGCGTCATATGAGGCTCGCAAATTCGGTGTCCATTCCGCACAGCCCATAGCCACCGCGATGCGCCTTTGCCCCGAAGGAATATTCCTGCCGGTCAGGATGTCCAGGTATAAAGAAATGTCTGATCAGGTGTTTAAGATATTTCTCCTTTTTACGCCGTTAGTCGAGCCGGTTTCCATAGATGAAGCCTTCCTGGATGTTACGGGCTCAATTCGGCTTTTTGGTCAACCAGAGGACATTGCAACAAAGATCAAGAAGATGGTTCAAAAAGAAACCGGGCTGACGGTTTCAGCCGGTGTTGCACCGTCTAAGTTTGTGGCTAAGATCGCCTCAGACATTAATAAACCGGACGGTTTGACGATCGTAGCGTCTGACCGGGAACGAGAGTTCTTGGAACCGCTTCCCATCGGTAAAATGTGGGGCGTGGGAAAAAAGACACAAAACAAACTCCATCGCCTTGGCATTCGGACGATCGGGGACCTGAGCCGTTTCCCAGTCGATGTTTTAGAAAAAAAGCTCGGAAAACACGGTGCCGGAATGCATCAACTTGCCCAAGGAATTGACGAAAGAGACGTGATCGCAGCCACTGATGCGAAGTCTATTGGCCACGAGAAGACGTTTCTGCAAGATATTCTGGGGATGGATTTTGCCAGGAAGGAAATTCTTTCTCTGGCGAACAAAGTCGCTCGCCGAATGCGTCGTGATAATGTTACGGGTAAAACCATTACCCTGAAAACAAAGTATAGTGATTTTAGCCAAATAACCCGATCCATCACACTGGCTGAATCGACCGGTGACGGGCTTAAGGTATACTCGGCCGCCTGCGATCTAATGGATAAGACTGATGCGGGCACACGGCCCATTCGTCTCCTGGGCGTCTCTGTGTCAAAGCTCAGCCGTGCAGGCGCAGAAGAACAACTCTCGCTTTTTCAGGAAGGCGAAGTCTCTGAGAAGAGAAAGGAACTGAACACAGCCCTGGATTTTCTGTCCGAAAAATTTGGCGAAGACAGTATCTGCCCTGCCACGCTTCTTACAAAATAACAGGCGGCGGCGGATTGCATCCCTGCCGAACATCTCCGATAAATCACAGCGATATGGCGAAATCCCAATCCATTTCAATCGCCAACGAATGCGGAAGAAGCATTATTGACCTAGAGAAATCCAAGCCCGCGTTTTCGATATGATCTCTTATTGCCAGAGAAAACGGACTTGCCGCCGTCACAATGGACGTAAGCACCACCGGAGCGTCTTCTGTGGATTCCGCATCGTTTGCGGCGCAGCCGGATAGGGGATGCGAACAGACGAAATGCATTCGACACACGAGTGGCCTCACGGGATAGGCGCTGCATGCGCCATTTACCAGCAGAGGGCAGCAATAACCGTAGTTGGAAAGATCTGTCTGCTCGTCGATGTTGGCCGACGGATATCTGCCCGGCCTGGAATTGTCCCATTCATGCCATTGTTGCGTTCGCATCCGAAGGTCGTTTATCTGGTCTGCTGACCATTCACGTTTGATATATTGCGCCAAGGTGTGGGCCTCTGCAATGTTTGTACGGATATGATACCGGCAACAGTGACAACAGCCCAATTTGCAAGTTGCAACGATGCCATCTTCGTTCCGCAGCCGATCCAGTTCGCATGCAGTCGCTTCATCCACTGAAGAATACACGTAGTTGACGAAGTTCTCTTGCAGTGTAATTGGAATATCGGCCCTGAATTCCTCAGGACCCATACCGAAATTGCCATTCTCAATCAAGTTCATCATTCTCCTTTTTTTTCACAGGAACTTCAAGCATACACACGGCAACAACCCCGACCGCCGTGAGCATGTCGAGGTATGTGACCAACCGAGCAACGCAGAAGACGGCCCGAAAGACCGGCAAGATGTGACAGTTATTTCGTGACGAGCCCTTAGTAATGTTATCTTATCAATTTTCTTTTTAAGCCCCTTACCAACCTGTTTCGGTCGCTCTTACACGCCTCCTTTTCACTTAAGGATAAGGATTCGATCTCCTGAATGGCTTCAGCAGCAAGTGCGAAGTCCGGATCTTCTTTCAAAGCTGCTACGTGGGATTCCTTTGCCTTATCAAAATCTCCCATATCGCTATGCTTGATCCCCTGGAAGAAGTAGAAGAGGGCCTTGGTGCTGGTCGTAAGCGGCTTTTCCAGCTCTTTTCTTTGCTTGGATAAAAGCTCAATATTCAACAGTTTGATAATATCGAAAACGAGGTCTTTTTCCATGCGAAACAACTCTGAAAGCAGCCTACCCTCCGCCATGGCCCGGCCAAACACCCTTTCGGTGGGCACTTCCAACAGATCAGACTTTAACTGAAAATCCTCTATCTTCCCTTTAACAATATCTCCTCCAACCAGGTGTTGAGCCCCCAACAATCTTCCCACGCGCGGGAAGGTCTTGGCTTTAACCAAGCCGGAGACACCCAGCCCCAACTCCTCCACTAAGGCCTGCATCTTTACCCTTTCCAGCACGTTAATCCCTTTTATTTTGGAAAGATCAGTAATGAGCATCAAGGTAAGACCCTTTTGAAGAAGGTCTAACTTTGACCAACCTGTCTGGTTGCGAAAGTAAAGGACTGCCAACGTGTTGGGTGCAGTCGTGGTCTTGAGGGTCTTTTCCTGTTCCAGCGCTTTTTTTGCCCACAATTTGACTTCTTGCGTAATCACCTGCCCGGACCATAAGGGGCAGGTTGGAACAAGCCAAATTAGCGTACAGGTCAACAGGATGCTAAACCATTTTCGTCTCATGAACGTTTCCTACAACGGGTAAAAAAAGATCGGCCTCTTTATAGCCTAATGCATGAAAGCAGACAACGTTTGGCAGAGAAAAAGTTGTTGCACACAACATCTTGAGGTTGTGTTTTGACACTGGGGATCACATAACTTACCTTATCTTGGTAATGACTAGAAATACAAATAGCTTATGGAAATCAGAAGGTCAAGCCTATTTCTAAACACACCCATTCACCTGAAAGTTGGTGCATGTCCTCACACTTTAGCTCGCTGCCGGACGGAATCGCAGGGTTTTCGGCAAGAGACGGTTTTGCTTCACTTTTCCGGACTCGCCCCGAAAAGTTTACTGTGTCGTCTGTTTGTAGACTTTTTGCGATTTCATCAAGTTTGCGGCTTTTCGTTTCTTGACAGCGTTCCGTGCTTAGAATAGTAGTAAAAACCTAATTGGGATATCAAACAATACTACCGGACATAAGGCGATATGGATACCAACACTTCACTCATTGCACAAATAATCGTATCGGAGAGGTTACTCGTTGTATCTGGCTGAACATACCATTGATGGACAAGTCCATTATTTGATCAGGGAATCCTACACAGACGGGAAGGCTTTCAAGAGTCGCGACCTTTTCGATCTAGGCCCCGACCCTGCCCGACATATCGTCTACCCCGGCGGCAATGCCTTCTACATCGAAGATACGGTCTGCGATGCGTTGTATGAGTTGGACGTGGATCCCGGCACTGATGAGTTGGAAGATGTCTTTTGGCCCTTTCTGGAACCCAGGGTCAGACGACTTGTGGATTCGGCCCGGCAAAGGGCAAGGGGCAGGCAAAAAAGGACGCCTATAGGGCCGGAGCAGAGCAGACTAATCAAGGAGCAGGTAAGCACCTTCGATAAGCGGCGCGCCCTTTACTTGAGATCCGGAGAAGTGGATCAGGGCAGGATTGGAAACATTCCCGTCCATCTCTATAAATGGGTTTTCGGGAAATCGCGAGATGAGATTGAACACGCTTTTATTCGGATGGAGCAATGCCTGGAGCCCTCAGAGCGCAAAGTTTATACGTTTGTCATATTGGACCTTCAGCGGTTTTTCACGGAAAGCTGGGCCAAAATAATCCCTCAGGGACTGAATGAAGCGAAAATGGACAAATATTTTCTGGAGGAGATCTGTCGTCTAAATAGTGATATGGCATTTTGGGGGGAAATCGAAGACTGCACGTCTTTAAACGAACACCTGATTCGCTATGCCGTCATGTTTTTCGACTACGATTTCGGGCCTGATACGTTCTGGCAAGACTATGTCAAACAATTTATGGATGCCAGGAGAAAACACCGGCCGCCGCCCAACAGATCTTCCGTGAGCCTGGATGAGGCCAGCGCCATATTCGGCGTGAAGAAGGACGCCTTAAGGACCATGACCCAACGGGGTCTGGAGAGGTTGTATCGCCGGCTGGCACAAAAGGTCCACCCTGACAAGGGTGGAACCCACGAGCAGTTTATACGTCTTACCGAGGTCTACCACAAACTCATGGCACAAAAGGGCAAACCGCCACATTGGAGGCGAAAATAGTAGCCGCCTACGGGGAGCCTTTTTAAATTGAATAAGGAAGGAAGTTGTGCTAGGCAAGTAGGCTGATAGAGGAAGCAGTTAAGGCGTGCCTGTGATCTTTCTATGATATTAAAAGCTGCTTCGATTGTTCAAAACGCTCAGAAAGGAGACTGACATGGCAATGGTATTAGTAAGTTACTTTTCAAAATCAGGGAACACGAAAAAGATGGCTGAGTCCATCAAAGAAGGCCTGGATTCACTGGGGGATATACAAGTCGACCTCAAGAAGGTTCAAGATACCACGATCGATGATCTACGTTCGGCAGATGGTATCGTCATGGGCAGCCCCACCTATTTCGGCGTAATGGCGACCGAGGTGAAAGAGCTGATGGACAAAAGCATCCAATGCTATGGAAAGCTGAACGGCAAGGTCGGAGGTGCGTTTTCGTCATCCGGAATGATCGGCGGCGGAAACGAGACTACCATCTTGAGTATTCTCCAAGGTCTTCTCATACACGGGATGATTGTTCAAGGGGTTCAAAAGGGAAATCATTATGGTCCTGTGTCAGTGGGGACCCCTAATGAAGATGTCAAGAAGGAGTGTACCGAGTACGGTAAAATGATAGGCAGGCTTGTATTGTCTTGAGCTGCACCCAGCCTTAGCCTTTCTTATTTTCTATCAGAAGTGTTTTGCCTTTTCTTTTTTCAGTGATACCTTTGGAAATCACCAGTCTTTTGCCGGCACTTATTCCATCATTCAATACCTTGCGATCGCGTTTCAAAACTCTCATCCCTGTTCTTGTAAGACGTGGATATTTGCATCCAATGTATTTTTCCAACATGGCATCATCAATTTTGACAAGCGCGTGCTTATCTCCACCCCTCTTCTTTTCCTTCCGAGATTCCACCTTATGGCGAAATCCTTCTATAACACCGACAGCAAAGTCAGTCTTGCGATACCTGTTTAGTCCCTTGCTTTTGTTATACTCTTGCCAACGAGAATTAATGAATTGCTTCACGAAGTCATAGACATAATGGGCTATTCTCACGTTTTGGACGGTGCCGCTGATTTCTAACACCCTCCCCATTTTCCTTTTGCCCATGACAAACGCCGGCGCCCAAACTCCGTAAATGAAATAAAAATCGGCCAATAACCGTGCCAGCGAATACTCTTCACGAAAGTGTCGCAGCGTCGGCGCCCCCACAAAAATGCTCACAAATTCACGGTGATTGTCCTGCGCTGCAAGCTTCAAGTTGTATTTTGCTATGAGTTGATGTGCCTTGGCCATGGCCGCTTCCGCCTCATTCTGATTCAGGCTTTGTGCTAGAGCCATGAGTTTTCTGACTCGACCTATGAGCTTGTTCTCAGGGTTGGAAGATTCCCCGAATATGCGCTCATCCAGCGGTTCGTGTTCGCCGGAAGCCTTGGGATTTGCCCTTAGGAGATCGCATGCATGTCGAAATGTAGGCCCGTGTGAAGATTCACCATATGCGCCTAGGACCTCCTCGGCAAGCTGATGGGCCATTTCATGCACAAGAACCTCAACAACAGCGTCCCATGGATGGTGAAACACGAGCTGGCGACTCAGGCAGATCTCGCGTCGCTCGCCGCGCCAATACCCGAGTTTGCTCGTCATGTCCTGCAGACTAAACATTGGCTTTCGCATGGCATCTTGGTTTGTTTCATCCAACAACCACAATGCCCATTCCCATTCGCATGCTAGGCCGTGAAGAATACAGCGTTCCAGTTCTACGTTATTGTGAAAAGGATTTTGTACCATTTTGCGCTGAACTTTTTTGAGAACTTACGCCCCGACCCCATTAACCATTGCTTGCGTCGGCCTGTAGAGCATCATCCCACAATCGCCAGGATTTCTCCTTTCTTGACTGCATCTCCTTCTTTAAAAAAGATCTCCTTGACGGTGCCGTCGACCTCC
>CAYSBQ010000143.1:0-7556 GCA_964429315.1 uncultured Desulfobacterales bacterium | reverse complement strand
AGCATCATTCCGAATACAGCCAATGTGACTAATCTAGGCGCCAAAAGGATTGGTGATGTGGTTAACATTGAAACAGAAATGAATGGCAAATATGTCCAACGTTTCACGCAGCAGGCACGGGGCCTGGAACCGCGTGACTCAATTGATGAGGGAATGCTTGCAAGGGCAGGTTTTTTTAGAGGAGAAGGCAATGGGACTCATCAGTATAGAAAAAGCAATTGAAGATATCAAACAGGGTAAGATGGTCATTCTGGTTGACGATGAGGACAGGGAAAACGAAGGTGACCTAACTATAGCAGCCGAGAAAGTAACCCCTGAGGCTGTGAATTTCATGGCAAGATATGGCAGGGGCTTGATTTGTCTGTCATTAACACCGGAGAAGGTCGATGCCCTGGGCTTGCCTTCCATGGTAAAGGATAACAAATCGCGGTTCAGGACAGCTTTTACTGTATCAATAGAGGCAAGAGATGGAGTGACTACCGGGATTTCAGCGGCAGATCGGGCTACAACTATTGCGACTGCTGTGGCAGACGATGCCAAATCGCATGATTTAGTTCAGCCGGGGCACGTGTTTCCACTTCGGGCCCGACGAGGTGGTACTATTGTTCGGAGTGGGCAGACCGAAGGGTCTGTGGATCTGGCCAAGCTCGCCGGCCTCACCCCGGCCGGGGTGATTTGTGAAATCATGAATGACAATGGCACCATGGCCCGAATGCCTGATCTGGAAAAATTTTCTAAGGAACACAATATTGGGATTTGTACAATTGCAGATCTTATCGAGTATCGCCTTAGGGCTGAATCTTTCGTTCATCCTGTTGCCACAACGGTCATCCCAACCTGTGTGGCTGGTGAATTTAAGGTTACTGTCTATGAAAATGATGTGGATGATTTTCTTCATATAGCACTTGTCAAAGGAGAGATCGATCCAGAAAAACCGACCTTGGTTAGAGTGCATTCGGAATGTCTTACTGGAGATGTTTTCGGTTCTATGAGGTGTGACTGTGGAGAACAGCTGGAAACTGCCATGACCATGATGGAAGAAGAAGGCTCAGGTGTTCTTCTCTACATTAGACAGGAAGGAAGAGGGATAGGATTACTCAACAAGATGAAGGCTTATGCCTTGCAGGACCAGGGACACGATACTGTGGAGGCAAACTTGATGCTCGGATTTAAGGCAGACTTGAGAAATTATGGGCTTGGTGCTCAAATACTGGTAGATCTGGGTGTGCGAAAGATGCGCCTGTTGACAAATAATCCGAAGAAAATCGTGGGGCTTCAAGGCTATGGTCTCACCGTGACGGAGCAGATTCCGATTGAAATGGAGCCCAATCAATATAACCAAAAGTATTTGAATTGCAAGAAATCGAAAATGGGGCATCTTCTGAAACTTGACAGCAAACATTAAGGGGGAACTATTATGCCTAATGTCTACGAAGGGAAGATCTCCGGTGAGGGGAAAAGGATCGGCGTGGTTGTAGGACGTTTTAATGATTTTATTAGCTATAGGCTTCTCGAAGGTGCTTTGGATGCCTTGATCCGCCACGGTGTGGAAGATCAAGATATTGATATAGTGAAGGTGCCTGGTTCCTTTGAGATCCCGCTTATGGCCAAGAAGATGTGTGAGAAGGAAAAATATGATGCCGTGATTTGTCTCGGGGCTGTTATTCGTGGTTCCACACCCCACTTCGAATATATAAGTGCCGAGGTTTCTAAAGGGGTAGCTTTAGTCTCTCTGGACTCTGGCATACCCGTCATCTTTGGCGTCATAACAACTGATACGTTGGAACAGGCAATAGAAAGAGCAGGAACGAAGTCGGGAAACAAGGGCTGGTCAGCAGCCGTAGCCGCCCTGGAAATGGCCAACCTGGTCGAATTAGTTGGCAGTGTCTAAGGCACCGGCAGAGGTTTTACTGGAAGCTGTTTATTAGCGCTAAAGTACTATATAGGTTCTTTGAAGGTTATTATATAATAATGGGAAATCGTCGTCGTTCAAGAGAGCTTGCAATGCAGCTCCTCTTTCAGATGGACATAAACGGTGACCGCTCGGAAGATGGTGTTGAATTGTTTTGCCGGCATTTTGAGGTACCGAAGAAGTCCAAGGCTTTTTTCCTTGAACTGGTAGACGGCGTTATTACTTGTCAAGATGAACTTGATCGTTTGATAAAGCGTTTCTCTCAAAACTGGAAGATTAGCCGCATGTCATGCATGGATCGTAACATCATGAGGGTGGCAGTCTATGAATTACTTTATTGTAAAGATATTCCTGCAAAGGTTTCTATCAACGAAGCCATAGATATTGGCAAGAAGTTCGGCACTGAATATTCCTCAGCCTTCATTAATGGCATTTTAGACAGTATCAACATCTTTTTTGCCCAGCAAGAAACGACTGCCGCTAAGGAACATTGCTAAAAAGTGTCCATCCACTGTGGCAAGGGTACAAATTCCCAAGAAAGGAAACCAACGCGTATGGCGATTGAAAATGCTATGCAATATCATCGTGACCTGGGAAAAGACCAGCAATACGGCAAGGATTCCCCTTCTTCCGATAATGTGAATGCCCACCTTGGTTTTTTGACCATTGATGATATTATCTATCGTATAATGTGGAATGAGGGCTTGAGGGGAACAAGTGTTAGTGAGTACCATGGCAAGTACAAACAGATATTTGGCCGTAAGGCCTTTGGTAGCAAGGTTGTACTTGTTCGGGCGGGTATAGATAGCCCGGTTGATCGTAATGGTCGCATTTCCGGTGTGGAGAGAATTCGCCGTGTAATTCCGACTTTAGAAGAGCTTTCCAGTTACGGGGCGCGTGTGGTTGTGATGGGCCATCAAGGACGTGCCGGGAAAAGCAATTTTATTGAGCTTGAACAGCATGCACGTGCAATCAGGAGGTTGATAAACCGCTCCGGGCAGCCAAAAAAAACTGTGAGATACCTGGGAAACCTGTCCCAGAAAAAAGTTGTGACTCACAAGATAGACTCACTAAAGGATGGTGAGATATTGGTCCTTAATAATATTCGTTTTCTGGTAGACGAAGTATTTATTAGTGATAAACCGGGAATGAGACCTCATGAACTAAACAAAGGCTCCAGGTTTGTCTCCATGTTGGAACCATTAGTTGACTTTTATGTAAACGATGCATTCAATACCTCTCACCGGAAACACACCTCCATGATTGGGTTTACGAATGTCTTGAATCTGGTCGGAAGACATGCGGAAAGCGAGATGATAGAAAACAGGCGGGTGCTTCAGACTATCGAATATCCCTTCATTCCCATATTCGGAGGTTTGAAAGTAGGCGACTATATGGGGCTTATCAAAAACTCAATGCTTTCCGAAAAAGTTCCTTATGTATTGCTGGGAGGCACCCCCGGGATTATCGCTTTGCTTAGCAAGGAAATAAGGCATGGCGAGCGATACTACTTTGGGAAGGCTACAGAGCAATTTCTAGAAAAAAACGTGAGCAAGGCTCTCGTGAAATTTTTTGAAAGCCTTTATGCATATTCTGGTGGGAGAGAAAAGCTTATTGTACCATCAGACTTTTTAGTCAAGCACGGTTCTCAGATTGTTAATTTAACACCGGAACAAATACATGACCACCCGAAAAAGGACGAATTCCATATATGGAGCATTGGCAAAGAGACAACAGCCAGTTTCGTATCATACCTGTTGAAGGCCAAAACAATTTATAAGAAAGGGCCTGTTGGAAAGTCTGAAGAACCGGGGTTTAAGGAGCCGGAACGCATAATATTAAATGCCATTATGAAGGCAAAAGAAAACGGGGCTTATACGATTTCCTCTGGTGGGGATAGCGCAGAGATTGCAAAGAATCTGGGCTTCAAGGAAGATGCACTGTTTTCACGTTTGAGTGATGCGGGCGGCGCCTTCGTTCATGTACTGGAAGGAAATCGGATTGCCTGGCCCATGCTTCAACTCAATACCCACTTGAACTTCTTTTATGGTAAGAACCTGAGATGTGCCCTCCCGTTTAATTACAACTTGAAATCACGTTATCGCCTGGAGCTGACCGTTCCTCAGAATGGTCTTTCGGAGGCCCTTAGTTATGCGGATTCTCAATAAGTGCGGGTTGGCCGTCACAGCAAGATGCCTTTTCTCACTTGGCAGATATTTCTATTGCCTTTATAACCCCTGCCTATTGGTAGCGGAAAGCGGAATCAGATTGATGTATCTGTAGGTCGAGATACCGATGGCAAGGCTGGATCAACCTCACGTTGACTTTGTAGCAAGAATTTGTTATAAATAGAAAAGTTGTAGCAACCTGCCTGTTAACAGTAAGGGAGAGCCCTCCATGAGTTACTGGAACTATCGGGAACAATTAAGCCGTCAGGACAAGCTGCGCCGATCTGTGTATGACTCACTCCGGGACGAACTGGACCAGTATCTTATTGAATATGCCCTGGTAGAATCTTATAAGCGTTTTATTGACAGTGGATTGCAATATCCTTTTGTGGAAAAGAGAGAGTTGAAGCCGAGGGCCCGTATCCCGGATGTAGAACACGAAAACCATAATCGGTTTCTTGTGTTTTTTGTGGAGGATTTCATCCGCAATGTGCATAAGAAGTATATAAGATACTTCGATGACAACAAGACAACAAAAGAGAACTTGATGCGTTTCGAGTCAATTCAGTTTACAAAAAAGTTCTTCAGAAATATAAAGTTCTTCGAGTCTGCCCACTTCGCAGAGTTTCTCAAAGGGTTGCTTCCTGCTGACTATGCCTTGCTTATTCAGCGCGATTCCAGTATTAAGACGAGAAACAGGTATAGTCTATCTCATTTCCGTGTACGTATTGATTGGCCGATTGCGGATGCAGCGGAAGATATGGCTCGTGAACTCCGATATATATCTAAGGAACTCTACGAGAAAGGGGAAGCTTATGCCGAGGAGATCCAAAAGAAGCTTTTTGAATATTATGGATTTCCTGCCACATCCGGTGGTCGCCGTACTGCTGCAATAGTGGGGACGCAATTGCTGAGGCGAGTGGGTTGCATATGCACAACGTACGTTGCAAGCTCTGAATCGAGGGGACTTTACCGCATTTCTGAAAGGGGTGTATCCAAGCACATTCTATTGAAACTGACAGAAAAAGAAATGGACGATCTCGCCGAGACTAGTAATATGACCGTTCGGACATTTAAGAAGCATTATACCGTTGCGAAAGAAAACAACGGGAGTATTGCGATTTTCCAGGCCAGCTATGAACAAACCAGCCATGCAAGACTTCCCGAAGACGGCAAACTAAGAGAATTGAATCCGGAGTATTCTTGGATGACTGTTATTAGCCAGAGTATTATGCCCAAGCCGGGCGAGTGGGCCCGCTCTCCCATCCCGTACAGCATAATTTACACATAGTAGCCTATCGGAGTCTGTTATCTTCGGGACGTACCTTGTTCCCATCTTTAGTGTATCGATTGCCACAGCGCCGGCAATCGGCCTTGTCTGACTGAAAGCTAATCTTTGTGCCGCAGGCGCACATCCAGCCCTGAATCTTTCCAGGATTTCCGAGAAAAAGGGCATAATCCGGAATATCCTTAGTTGCAACTGTTCCAGCACCAACAAAGGCACACATCCCGACAGTGTTACCACAAACAATGGTGGCATTCGCACCAATGGTGGCCCCCCCCTTTACCAGCGTTGGCCTAATCTCGTTTTTTCTCGGGATATGACTGCGAGGATTGTAGACATTGGTAAAGACCATAGAGGGCCCACAGAAGACATGATCTTCCAGGGTTACACCCTCATACACTGATACGTTATTTTGTATCTTTACTCCATTTCCAATCTGAACGCCCCGCCCAATGACAACGTTTTGACCGATATTACACTGTTTGCCAATGACCGCACCTTCCATGACATGAGAGAAATGCCATATGTTGGTTCCATCTCCTATTGTCGCAGAATTGTCTATATATGCGCTCTTATGGACAAAATAGTTTTGCGCCTTTTCGGTAATAGTGGGATTGATAGGTCTACCTTGCTGTGCCAAGGATGCCTCACAGGCATTCAATATCTTCAGCACCCGTAGTGCACTGTGACCATCTGTCTTTGGGGCTGTGGCAGACCTTATGGCTTCCAGGAAGTGTAGGCACTCCTGCCGTAGCGGTTCCAATGGTTCCACTTCTATGTTAATGGGGTCCTTCTTTCTAGGTACCGGCATGCGATTGATCCACTCGATGCCTTCATCGTAAAGCTTGAGCTTGCTGTCTTTTGAGGTGTCATCAAAGACAGCCATCTTTTGGTCTCCTACTACCACAAGTTTCTGCTCCTTGTAGGGGTGGAGCCAGCTCACGAAAATATGGGCTTTTACATTACCAGGGAAACTCAGTGTGCTGATGGTTACATCTGCGATATCATGATGCAGGTAGCATCCCCCCAAGGCTGTTACACTGTCCGGCATCTCACCGAGAAGCATAAGTAGTACTGAGATATCATGGGGAGCAAAGCTCCATAGGATATTCTCTTCACTTCGCACCTTTCCAAGATTTAGACGATTTGAATAGATATAGTTGATCCTGCCGAGTTCTCCAGCATCTATTAGCTCTTTCAGTTTTAATACTGCAGGGTGATATTCCAGGATGTGTCCGACCATCAAAGTCTTTTCGCCCTTTTCCGAAAGGGCAATCAACTCTTCGCCTTCTTCAACCCTAAGGGCAAGTGGTTTTTCCACAAAGACGTGTTTTTCAGCCAAGAAGGCTTCCCGGGCCAAGGTATAGTGCTTTTCGGCGGGAGCAGCTATTACAACGGCGTCAATAGATGGGTCCGACAGCACATCAGAAAAAGAGCGGCAGAACCGGACCTTCGGATACTTTTTTTTAAAAATACCTAAAACAGACTCGTTAGTGTCGCATACAAGATCTAAGACCCCTAGTTCATCAAAATTTCTGATCAGATTCTTACCCCAATATCCAGCCCCTATACAGGCTATTTTCAGATCTTGTAAGGTAATCGCCATATCTCGAATCATTTCCTATGCTATGACTTCTCTAAAATAATCGATGGCTTTGTCGAGTCCTTCTTTTAGCTCAACCCGAGGCATCCAGTTTAGTTTCTCTTTTGCCAAGGTAATATCCGGACGTCGTTGGACGGGGTCGTCTTGAGGAAGAGGTTTGTAGATGATCTGTGACTTAGATTGAGTGCTCTCCACTACAAGCTCGGCAAGCTGTTTGATGGAAAATTCAGTCGGGTTGCCTAAATTGACAGGCCCGATAAAATCTTCATTATTCATCATCTTTATAAATGCGTCAATCATATCGGAAACATAGCAGAAAGAGCGTGTTTGACTGCCGTCTCCATAGATAGTAACAGGTTCATTCTTCAGCGCTTGGACAACGAAATTACTTACCACTCTTCCGTCTGAAATTGCCATCCTTGGGCCATATGTATTGAAGATACGCACTAACCTGATATCTACCTGGTTCTGCCGATGGTAATCCATCATCAATGTTTCCGCCACACGTTTCCCTTCGTCGTAGCAGCTGCGAAGCCCTATCGGGTTTACATGCCCCCAGTAAGTTTCGGTCTGTGGGTGTTCTTGAGG
>CAYSBQ010000142.1:0-7665 GCA_964429315.1 uncultured Desulfobacterales bacterium | reverse complement strand
AGGCCAAGGCGGGTGGCCGGTTTGAACCGCAGGAATATCGAGATATTTCGAGGATTCAAACCTGACACCCAACGCCGGCATCGCGTGAAATATGCCATTTATGGATGGACACTAATTAACTTTTTACGAAACCATCATGCCGGCAAAAATAAAACCTGGAACGCTAAACCTTTTTCAACCGTGAACGGTTACAGTTCTTAATATACAGACAGACTCGATACCTTGTCAAGGAGCGCCCGAAACAAAAAAATCATCAACTCTATTCAAAACAAACCGTTTCATTCTTACTGCGATTCTTTCTTGGCTTCAAAAGACGTCAGGAAAGGTTTAAACAGGTCAATGGGAATCGGAAATATAGTAGTAGAATTGTTCTCAGCCGAAATCTCACGCAATGTTTGAAGGTATCGCAACTGCAACGCCATAGGGTGTTCCTGTATAATCGTTGCCGCATCTGCCAACCTCTGGGCCGCCTGAAATTCCCCCTCTGCATTAATAACTTTAGATCGTCGTTCACGTTCGGCTTCTGCCTGTCTGGCCATAGCCCGCTGCATTTCCTGCGGGAGATCAATGTGCTTAAGCTCAACAGTTGAAACCTTAATCCCCCACGGATCAGTTTGGGCATCCAGGATTTCTTGGAGCTGATTATTGATCTTGTCACGTTCTGAAAGGAGTTCGTCTAATTCGGCCTGCCCACACACGCTGCGAAGTGTCGTTTGCGCAAGCTGCGAGGTCGCATACACGTAGTTTTCCACCTCAATAATTGCCTTTTCAGGATCCATGACCCTGAAATAGATAACTGCATTTACCGTGACTGAAACATTATCTCGCGTAATTACGTCCTGCGGGTCTACATCCATGGCAACCAAGCGCAGACTAACCTTAACCATCTTGTCAACAATCGGGATTAAGATAATCAAACCAGGCCCTTTGGCGCCAATAACTCGTCCTAGACGAAATATGATCCCACGTTCATATTCGTTAAGAATCCGTATAGCTGAGGACAAAAACAGCAAAAGTAAAACAATACCTGCAATGGTAGTAAACATAATAAACCTCCATTATGGTTAGTTGTCGGTTGTCTGTTTCCAGCACCACGTTTCATCTTACATTTTTCACCTCGGATATTTCATCCCCCGCCGGAAACCGGCAACTTTAACCGTTCACGGGTTCAAAAGTTCAGAGGTTGAATTCTCATCACCATACGTCATTTTGTAAACGTTTTGTACTGAAAAACCGACCGCTACCACATACCCACAAATCTGGAATTCGGGTCTTTAATTTTGTCATTGTCTATCAACCCTGAACGTTGAGCCCTAAACCTATGAACGCTTACCGACAGCTGACCACTGACAACGGCTAAACCTCCTCCTCAACCGTTAACACCAAACGATTCACTCCTACCACACGAACCTTAATACCTTTCGGAATATTTCCTTGAGCTACTGCATTCCAGAGTTCTCCATGCACGAAAACTTTGCCTTCAGGCGAAAGGGCGCTCTTGGCTACCCCAATCTCGCCAACCAACGCCATATCGCCGGTTTTCGGCTTGGATATCTGGGCACGAAACACCAACCCTGAAACTACCGCAAAAAAGGCGGACACCATTACAACCGTTGGGACAAGAACTTGCCACGACAAATGGATCCCAGGCCCAGCCCCCTTAAAAAGCATAAGAGATCCCAAAAATAAAGAGACAATACCTCCAAGGCTGAGCAGGCCATAGCTTGTTACCTTCATTTCGAGGATAAACATGACAATGGCAAGTACAATAAGTAAGACACCAGCATAGTTTACCGGAAGGGTTTGAAATGCAAAAAAGGATAGGATCAAAGACATGGCGCCAACCACACCCGGAAAAATGGCGCCAGGATGTGAGAGTTCAAAATAAAGGCCGGCAAGACCAATCATCATAAGGAGATAGGCAATGTTAGGGTCACTCAACGTCTCAAGCACCTTATACCTGAAACTTTCAGTTAGGACCACGCGCTCCACTCCTTTGGTGTGAAGAATGCCCTTGCCCTCGCATTTCCAACCGTCAAGCTTTTCAAGGAGTTCGTCCAGGTCCCCTGCCACCAAATCGATTACATTCAGTTTCAACGCCTCTTTCTCCGTTACAGACACACTCTCTCTGACCGCCTTTTCTGCCCACTCGCTGTTACGCCCCTTCTTTTCTGCAATGCTCTTGATATAAGCCACCATATCATTGACGACTTTCCCGGTCATAGTCTCGTCCATCTTCTTTTGCCCGAGATTCACAGGGTGCGCCGCACCGATATTGGTGCTGGGAGCCATGGCAGCAACATCGGCCGCAAGCGTAACCATTACCCCGGCCGAAGCTGCCCTCGCCCCGCTCGGAGCTACATAAACCACTATCGGAACCGATGAGGATAAAGTGGCCTTAACAATGGAACGCATGGACTTAGCTAACCCACCGGGTGTATCAAGCTCAATAACAAGGCATACACCATCTTTGGCCGATACCTTTTCTATACATGTCGTAAGATATTCGGCAAGGCCCGGATTGACGGTGCCGGAAACCTCTGCAACATATACTTTTCTTTCCGCGCTGTGAACTGCCGAAGGCAAGGCCCCAAAAAAAGCGACAACAAGAACTACACCCAAGAGAAGGCCTTGTAATTTCCCCTCAGTCAGCACATAGGCATGAGACTTCCTTTTACCCCTGACAGGTATTTTCGTGTGCCGTCTTTTACAGGTTTGCCCGGCTCCGGTACTTGGAATCACCTTACGCCTTTTCATAGGCCTCCTGAAGTTTTTGAACATCTTCCCAAACGTCTCGCTTTTTGTTGGGATTTCGAAGAAGGTAGGCTGGGTGATAAGTAGGAAGAAGGAGAATATCTTCATATGGGTGAAACTCTCCTCTCAGTCGCGATATAGGTGTCTTTGTTTGAAGTAGAGTCTGAGCTGCAAAAGTCCCCAAAGCACATATAAATTTTGGCCTAATGGCCCTTATCTGACGCTCAACAAAGGGCAGACAAGAAGCTATTTCATCTCGTTCAGGATTCCGATTCTTGGGAGGACGGCATTTTATGATATTACAAATGTAGACGTCATCTCTCGTTAGTTTAATTGCCTCAAGTATCTTGGTCAACAGTTGCCCTGCCCTGCCCACAAACGGCGCCCCCTGTATGTCCTCTTCGTATCCAGGTCCTTCACCTACCAATACCAACCGCGCTTTAGGATCCCCTGCACCAAAGACAATATGTTTACGCCCATCGTAAAGCTTACATCTACGACAATCGCCAAGGTCTTCTTTAATCATGTCAAGGGTTTCCACGATAGGCCCACCCTCCCATCGGTCTAGAATCTTTAGAGAGTCGCCAGACAAGCTCAAGCCCTCAAATCCCAACCGTTTCATGTAGGTTAAATAGTTTCTTAAATCGCCGGCAATTTCATACAGACTTTGACTGGCATCTTTATCAATCATCTACTATTCCATCCCAACCCGCAGTCCCTTCTTAATCTTCAATACCCTGTCCAATATAATATCCGCAAGAGATTTCTTGTCCATGAGCGGAAGGGACTCGCTCTCACCTTCTTTGTAAGAAAACATCACACGGTTTGTATCTGCACCAAAGCCCGAATCAACATGGCCCACTAGATTAGCCACGATCATATCCAGATTCTTTTCTATCAACTTAGCTCCGGCATTTTCACTTAAGTTTTCAGTCTCTGCTGCAAAACCAACCAATATCTGATCTGTCTTTCCCTCTCCCAGTTTTTTTAAGATATCTTCTGTCTTTTCCAGGTCCAACTGTTGCAACCTTCCTTCTTTTTTTACTTTATGTTCAAAATATCGGGCCGGCCGCCAGTCACACACAGCCGCAGCTTTTATGACAACACTACTTGTTTCCGCTTGACTCATAACTGCGTCAAACATCTCTTGAGCAGTAGTTACTTTAATGACCGTAACACCTTCAGCGGCCGAAAGAGTCGTCGGACCACTAACCAAAACCACTTCCGCTCCACGTCTTCCGGCTGCATTGGCTAAGGCATAACCCATCTTGCCGGAAGAAGGATTACTTATGAATCTGACCGGATCAATTGCCTCCCTCGTAGGACCTGCCGTTACCAGGATACGCTCTCCTTTTAGATCTTTAGGCGCAAGCAAACCCATGAGCTGCTCTAGGATGGTCTCAACGTCTGCAAGCCTCCCTATCCCCTCTTGTCCACAGGCCAATGAACCACTTGCCGGACTCATAATATGCATGCCGGCCAGGCGAAGTCGGTCTATGTTGTCTTGTACAATAGAATTTTCGTACATAGAAACGTTCATGGATGGACAAACCAAAATGGGGGCTTTAACTGCCAGGATAAAGGTGGTAAGACAATCATCGGCGATCCCATGAGCCATTCTGCCGATAACATCGGCAGTAGCAGGAATGACAACCACAGCGTCTGCATTGCCGGCCCATTCAATGTGCCTAAAAACACCTTCTTGGCCCCCGTCAAACATTTTGGTCCACACGGCACTTCCTGAAAGGGCCTCAAAGGTAACCCCTCCTACAAAGCGCTGGGCGGCCGCCGTCATGATGACCCTGGCACTGGCGCCGGATTTTACCAGGAGCCTTAGAAACTCTGCAGCCTTATATGCGGCAATACCACCGCAGATCCCCAACACAATCTGTTTGTCTTTCAATTTGTACCTTCCATTCCTCCTACTCACAGCTCACTGACCACTAACCACTGGCCGTTCCTACTTAAGAAGTGTCGTTTCCCCATCATTCAAGGTAGGGGCCACCCATATCTCGACCTCGGACGAAAATCTTTTCTCGGTAATATTGATAATGCAAATTCGGTTTGTCTTGTTAAAGAACATAATCGTCCGCGGAGACTTAAAGGAACTAACAAGCTTCCAGTTGTCTTTGGCCATATTATTTTCAAAAAACCTGATCATAGAGCTTGCCTCAACACGTCCGGATAGGACCAAGACACCTGCCGTAAACCCGGGTGCATGGTAAATAAAGGAGCTATCCTTTTCTACCTCCAACTCCAAAGGAATCAGGACATCCCCAAAGTCATAATAGATAGGCCCAGGTTCCGCCTCCTCACTCGGCGTCGCTACCTCTGATTCCGGCGTGTTTCCTTTGAAACGGGCACACCCGGAAAGAAGCGCAAAAGTAAACAGTAGAATAAAAACACCTGCAATAAACCTGGAACCCGTGAAAGCTTTCATAAAGTATCCTCCCTTTTTGTTGTTTATTGGATCACAAAACTCATTAACCTCTTATCAATTTTGCTGCTCGCAATATTACCAGTAATAACAAAAGCAGTCAAGCGCCTCAGCATAAACACACCATCTCTAAGACTATCACTAACCCAATAAATCTAGTTTGGATCTAGTTTGGATCTTGACATTAAAGTCTGCTCCCTTTTATACTGGTCCTATCTTATTCTAGCTTTCAATGGAGGTTACAAATGTCTAGAAAAAAAATGACAAGCATTGAAGATCTTCTAGGAAAAAGAGAGGTACAGGAAACAACCAGTGACCTTAGCAATGAATTGCTTGAAAGAAGGGAGTATAAACCGAAGATATGCAGAGTCTTTTCTATGCCTTACACTGCATTAGAGGAGACCGATGACTTTGATTTCTTCGTAGATCAGGAGGCAAAAAGAAAGCTGCCCCGTATCATAAACAACAAGGTTCAATATGTTGCGGGCATTGATTCTCCTGATGCTTCTTTCAAAGAACAATACGACAAAAAGCGAAATATCGGGGTTGTCTTTTCTGGAGGGCCTGCGCCTGGAGGTCATAATGTCATTGCAGGACTTTTTGATGCCGCCAAGAAGGCAAACCCGGACACAAAGATATACGGCTTTCTCCAAGGGCCGGATGGGATCGTCGAAAACGAAGCGATTGAACTGACGGAAAGTCTTGTTAGTACATACAGAAACCTGGGTGGATTCGGCATGATCATGACGGGTCGAACAAAGATTGACTCAACTGAAAAGATCGCCCTTTCAAAAGGGACATGTAAAACTCTTGGGCTCGATGCCCTGGTAATAGTGGGAGGAGACGATTCAAATACAAATGCGGCATTTCTGGCGCAAGAGATGATGGAAGATGGGGTTCAGGTACTTGGGGTGCCAAAGACTATAGATGGGGACATTCAGGTAAGAGACGTGCAAGGAAACGTGCTATGTGCCATGTCCTTCGGCTTCCACACGGCCGCCAGGGCCTTCGCTAAAGAAATAGGCAACCTTTACACTGACAGCGCTTCCGACGTCAAATACTGGCACATCTGCAAGGTGATGGGAAGAGTCGCAAGTCACTTGGCGCTTGAGGTTGCCCTGCAAACACATGCGCATATGACGCTTATCGGCGAGGATCTTGCCAATTACGTCGACAAACAAAGAATAGAAAAGGCCAAAAAGGCGGGGACGGTAGATTATACGGCCTATGGCATGACCTTGCGACATCTTTCACGCATACTTTGTGATGGGATTGTGAGAAGGGCCGCTGTTGGGAAAAATTACGGTGTAATTGTCATCCCGGAGGGAGTATTAGAGTTTATTAATGAAATACAAACCTTTATCATAAAATTAAATACAATCATCGCAGAGTATAACGAAACACATGACACGGACTTTCACTCCGTTTTTCCCTTTCTTAGCAACAAGCTGGAATATCTGCGCAGACTGGCCAGAAGGTCCAGGGAAGACAGCTCCTTTACCATTTGGAATACCCGCGATGACGATCTCTTTGATGACATCCCGGCATTTTTCCAGGAAGGCTTACTTACAGAAAGAGACAGCCACGGAAACTTCCAGTTCTCCCTCGTTGAGACAGACAAAGTGATCATGGAACTTGTAAGGGATTATCTGGATATCTTAAAGGAAAAGGGAATATACAAAATCGGAATAGAGAGGCAATATTACGCAAAGACCGTCAAGCAAACGGGGCTTGACCCAGACTATTACGGGCCCATCCTGTTCCAAAACTACGGCAACTCTAATTTCTTGATGGTTGAACCGCACATTATTTCCATCAAGACCCTTAGACAACATCTGACCAAAAAAGGCGCAATCAAGGAAGGTGAAAAGATTCCCGATGCCATCGAAAAGATCTTCAGGAAATCTGTTCCAAAGTTTAAGACACAGACCCATTTCTATGGCTACGATGGCAGGGGAAGTGACCCAACAAACTTCGACTGTACCTATACCTACAATTTGGGATTGACTGTTTTCAGCCTCGTAGCCAATGGTGGGACTGGTCAGATGGCGGCTATAAAAAACCTCGAGCAAGATTTCACTAAGTGGGAACCCATCGGAATCCCGATAGCCCCTCTTATGCACCTTGAAGAGAGAAAAGGCAAATTAACACTTGTGCTGGAAAAAAACGTGGTTGATGTAAACTCTGCTGCCTTTAGGGTTGTAAAAGCCCTCAGGGAAGAGTGGCTAAGCATATCCCCTGGAAACGATATGTGCAGAAAACCCGGACCTATTCGGTTTACGGGAAAAGGCGAGGAGGACCGGCCGATAACGCTGAGATTAAATGCGTTCGATACTCACGGCTAGTTGCCAATCCGATAAGGATTCATCACGAAATAAGTGCCTCAAGATTGCGAAAGATTTTGAGTTGTATCCAAACGCAACAGAGATACGATCAGCGCATAACTGGCTGTCATCAAAACAGACATTGAAGGC
>CAYSBQ010000141.1:0-7686 GCA_964429315.1 uncultured Desulfobacterales bacterium | reverse complement strand
CAAGATTGATGAAATCGTAAAAAGTCAGATTTGATCACGAACGTAGCGGCGAATGTTCCGTTCCCTCAATCAAGCGCCGGATGTTATCGGCATGACGGATATAGATGAGCAGAGTCATAATAGTGGCACTGCAAACTATGGGAATAGAATGTAAGGCAAGCCAAGTGGCGACCGGAAGAACAGCTGCCGCAGATAGCGAACCTGCCGAGGAATACCCCCAAATACAAAGGACGAGGATATAGACCAACGCACAAATCCCAAAGACCAAGGGAGAGATGATCAAGAAGCAACCCGCTACAGTCGCAACCCCCTTGCCCCCCTTGAAACCAAGGAACATAGAGTGTGTGTGGCCTAAGAAAGCTGCCAAAGCCACAAGACATATCAATAACTCGCCTTTCCAACTACATGCACTCACCCAATTCAGAGCTACCATTACAGGAACAGCCCCCTTCGACATATCTCCAATAAGCGTCAGGACTGCCAGCTTTTTTCCTGCAAGTCGGTAAACATTATAAGCCCCGATATTTCCACTACCTGCTTTTCGAATGTCAACGTCAGCAAACAGGCGTGTAAGGATCAACCCCCATGGCACAGAACCAAAGAGATAGGCTAACGGCAATAAGATTATGATCTTGAAAATCATTTAGACCGGGATGCGACAATGAGGATTATTCAGAATCCGGCAAGACCTTTTCAAGCTTATTATGACACAACATTACGTATTGAATCGCCTCATAATGAACACCTAGATCAGGGTACGATTCCACGACTGTTTTGAAGCGTTCCAGAGCAGCCTTGTAGTGCTTACTCTTATAATAGAACATGCCGATACAAAACTCGTGTTCAGCCAGATTCCTCTGACACTTCCTGATATGTGTTTTGGCCTTTTTTGCAAAAGCGCTTTGAGGATAGCTGCGAATCAGTCTTTCAAAGGTCTCCACAGCTTCTTTGGCAGTAGTCTGATCTCTGTCAACGAGTTGCAACCGATCAAAATAACATCGTCCAATCTGATAAACCACATAGGGAATAGCCTCGTTTTTCGGGTGGAGGCTTTCAAATTCTTTATATGCAAAAACAGCTTCTTCATATTCGCCGCGATAGTAATTAGCATCACCGAGTTTGAGTTCGGCAAGAACTGCATATTTACTAAAGGGATACCAGTCTTTCAATTTTTCAAAAGTTTCGATGGCCTCTTTGTAATCCTTGTCTTTATATGCCTCCATACCTTGTTCGGCCAACTCCTGGGCCGTTTTCTCGCCTTTTGCCTGAAACCACGCACAGCCACAGAGCCCCACTGCCAGGGCAAGAAAGACAAGCAGGCATGGTAGTAGTTTGATCCGACTCATGGATTGGGAAGCCTCTTCGCGAATTGGGCTGCATTAAGACCAGCTATACACCCTTCACCCACAGCTTTAGCTATTTGCCATGGTTGACCGGTAATATCTCCGGCAGCGTACAACCCGGGAATATTGGTTTCTTGACTTTTGTTAGTCTCAATAAAGCTGAATGTGTCTGTATCAAAGGCAACACCAAGGTTAGCGGCTAACTCCATAGCACCCTTTGCCCCCAATTCTATAAAAATACCGTTGGCCGCTAGTATTTTTCCATTAGTTAATACAACTTCTTCAACTTCACTTTTTCCGACAATCTCCTTGACCCAGACATCTTCAATAATTTTGACTTTACTGCGCCGGAGTTGCTCATAAAGCGCATTGCCGACCTCAAGTGCTTTGCAAATCAGGCAAACCTCATTGGCAAAACGCGAAAGGGTTAGAGCACCGGTCACGGCGGCACTTTCATTTCCTACTATGATAACGTCCATGCCTTTATAAAAGGCGGCGTCACAATCTACGCAGTAGCTTACGCCGCGACCCACAAACTCCTTCTCCCCCTTCACCTTAAGTTTCTTTCGCGTAATACCCATAGTGAGGACAAGCGCCTTAGACAAAAAGCGCTCGTTGTTTTCACTGACTAAATGGAATTGGTCATTTTCAATTTTTGTTTCAATGATATCCAGGGTTATAAAGATTGCGCCGAGGTTTCCTGCCTGAACTCTGCCCGCTTGCAACAGCTCTTTCCCCGACACGACCTTTTCGAAACAACAATAATTGGCTACGTGAGCTTTATACAAACTACTCCTTTCCGGCTTTCCAAAAACAACGACTTCTACCTTCTTTCCACAAGCGTGAATGGCAGCTTGAAGCCCAGCCGGCCCGCAACCAATAATTGCAACATCGTATGGACCTGCAGACATCTTACAGGGCCTTTTTTGCAAATTCTTCGATCTGCGATTTTGGTACAGCCCCGACAAGTTGGTCAAGGACCTTGCCATCCTTAAACAGGATAAGGGTGGGAATAGCCCGAATACCGTACTTTGTCGGCGTGCTTGGGCTCTGATCGACATTGCATCTGGCAAAAAGGATCTTATCGCCGTAAGCCTCTTGCAATTCCTTGAAAACCGGCGCAATAGCCTTGCACGGCCCACACCAAGGCGCCCAAAAATCTACTAAGGTAGGTTTGCTAGCGTTTAAGATTTCCGATTCGAAATTGCTATCATCAACATCCAATAAACCTTCTTCTCCCATACGTTAGCTCCTTTTAATGTAATTTTTCAAAAGCTACTTGGATATCCCAGAACCTATCTTTTCTGCTTTGGATTGTATATTTCTCAGGTTACCGCCACTTCGTCGTATATAGAATACTATAACGGATTTGTCAACACGAACACAAGATGGAACAAAGATTGCATGCTTTTGCCTGTCATCAAGTACCAAACTTTGCTTCCTTGCTGAGCGGAACAAGCATTTTTTAAAAAGGTATCCCTGGTGTCTAAAGAACAACAAAATAAGAGTTATCGCCATCCGGCCTTTAAGGGGCTAAGCGACGGAGATCTTGTCTCTGTTTATAACATGACGAGTATAAAAAAGAGCGATGCCGGTACGGTCCTTGTAAAAGAGGGGGATTCTGATCAAACAATGTACCTGATTCTGGAAGGTTCGGCACGCCTTATAAAGAACACAAATGGCCATGCAAGGCAGATTGCCACGCTTCGCCAAGGGGAGTCGGTTCCGGTGGCGTCTTCTTTCAAAAATGGAATCAGGGCGGTTTCAGTAGTGGTATCAGAACCACTAACTGCCTTTGTGTTGGATGAACACAATCTTAACGCATTGTCACCCCAAGTCCAGTTAACCATCTACAAGAACTTAAATAGCAGCGCTGCACGACAAGTTCATAATCTAACTCTGAGGCAGATCAATTTATCAAACAGAAACAAGCGCTTGACGTCTAATTTAGCCCGCTTTTTCCAAGCAAGAAATGATCAATATGCTGATTCAGAAATGATACATGGAATCTTGAAGGGAATTCCTCGATTGCCCATGTATGCAAATAGGCTGGCCGTAGTAATCCTTGATGAAAATGTTTCCGCACGCGATGTAGCTGAGTTGGCAAAACTAGACCCTTCACTAGTAAGCGTAGTGCTAAAAACAGTCAATTCCGCCTTCTACGGTTTCAAGAACAAGATTTCAGATTTTCAGCACGCAGTCTTGCTACTCGGTCTAAACCAGGTCTATCAACTAGTCATGGATATCGGTATCCGGAGTACCATGCCAAAAACTGCCGAATTTAAAGAACTCATATTCCATTCCATGGCGGTATCCTTCATAGGATTTGAGATATCCCGGTTGAGTAATATTAAAAGGGCGGCGGCTCTTAGTACAATAGGGTTGCTTCACGATATCGGCAAGAGTGTAATCTTGCTATTAAAGAGACGACATCCCCAATGGGATTTTCTTTTAGGCATGCTTGATCATGCCAAGCTGGGGGCACTCCTTCTCAAGGAATGGAATATCCCGGACACAGTTTGTAGAAGCCTTCAATATCAATGTTATCCCGAATGGTTGCCTCCAGGAGAAGTTCCTGAAGAACATAGAGAAAGTGTAGCCGTCCTTTTTATTGCCCATCTCTGCTATGAATACTTCCGCGGGGAAAAGGAGGCCAACCTACCTACGATTTTTCTGGGTGAGTATATGGATGTATTGAATCGTCCGGAGAGATCAATTGCCGAACTTGTCGAAAAAAGGCTTTTTCCCTCTTTGAACAAAAAGATGAAGAGTTTCCCTGAAGATATGTGTGGGTTTTTGACAACCGGTGCAAACAATATCTTGGGAAAAGGGGGAAAGACTTCAGTTGCACAATCCGTAACCGTTCATGGTTGAAAAAGGTTCAGCGTTCCAGGTTGTCTGTTTGCAGAGTATTTTTGAGCATTCTTGGCTGCAAAACCTTAAAGAATATCATCTAAATTGCCGATAGCAAAACTACTGTTGTTTTCGCGCTAACGACTGTTTCATTTGGGAAATGACAAAAGGAGTAGCAGAAAATTCATATATCTGTGCTCAACTAGGTAGTCAATCTTGGAGGTATGACACATGGAAAGCAGTAGAGGTGCTTTGGTACTTAAGGCGGTGCCCGATGGAAAGTTAGAAGCCGTAGGGACTTTCCTCGCGGGAGTCTTTAAAGGTGTTTCTCGGGAAAAAATGGCCGGGGTGGTCAGGAAAGCGCCTGTAGTTTTGAGCAAAAATGTACCTTCAAAAGTCGCAAGGACGATTGCTCAAAATCTTGAGAAACTCGGAGCCACAGTCGACTTTTTCCCAAGGGGAGAGATTACGGAAAGTTCCACTGCGCAAGTGACCGGCCTTCCGTCTCAAGAAGCCATTTTTCCGCAAGATAATGATCTGCCTGCGAAGGATTCATTTCAACCGCATGAAACCAGCGGAGCCTATCGTAACCGGATAATCAAGATAAAATCGTCCATAGCAGAAAGCCTGACTGAGGTAAACAAGGAATTGTGGTTGATTCTGTCATTGCTGGTTCTCGCTGCAATCATGAATTATCTTGTTACTGCCCAGCGCATGGTCCTCGGATTCTACACAATGCCGACGCTGTTTTCCGCATATTTCTATGGACGTCGTCACGCCACCCTTACGGCCATTGCAAGCGTTTTTTTGGTGGGACTCCTTGCCCACTATAACCCCAACCTGATGGTAGAAACAGAAGCAACACGCTTCGTTGAAAACCGCTGGTATGATCTTACGGCATGGGCCGGCATCTTGGTAGTTACTGCCTATGCCATGGGAACGCTCCACGAACACCATGAAGCGCGCTTGCATGAACTGCGGCAAACCTATCATGGCTTGCTGCTCATACTGCGACAGTTTGTTTCCAAGGACAAGTATACCGAAAACCATTCCTATCGCGTTTCGATTTACGCCTCAAAGATCGCATCCTTTCTCGGGCTTTCTTCTGAGAAGATTGAAGATATACGTGATGCCTCTTTACTTCATGATATAGGCAAATTGGATATCAGCAGAAACCTCCTTTACAAGGCCGCCCGTTTAACTCGGGAAGAATACGACGGAATGAAAAAGCATGTTGAAAAGGGGGCAGAGATACTCGATCCGGTAGGAGGGCCACTGCATCGCATTATTCCAATCATCCTTGCCCATCACGACAAATTTGATGGTTCCGGTTATCATCCTAGTCAAGGAGAAACAATTCCCGTAGAGGCCCGCATTATTTCAGTAGCAGATGTTTATGATTCGCTGACTAGTGATCGGCCCTATCGCAAGGCCATGTCAACCTACGATGCCAAGGAGATAATCGTCAAGGGTTCAGGCGCTGAATTTGACCCAAAGGTAGTAAAGGCGTTTCTTCTGGCCTTTCGGAAGGGAGAGATGGAAGTTCCAGAGGTCATGGTGTAGGATCCTCTCGGAAGTACGAATCAACGGTTTAGATTTTCGGGGACTCCATGAACCCTTGAACCAAAGAACGGCTACTTACAGTTTAAGGCCGCACGAATAAAAGAGACAAACAGTGGGTGCGGATTCATTGGTTTGGACTTGAATTCGGGGTGAAATTGACAACCCAAAAACCATGGGTGGTCTGCTACCTCCACTATCTCAACGAGCTGTCCGTCCGGGGAGGTTCCGCTGGTTATCAGGCCTGCTTGCACCAACTCATCTTTTAGTTCATTGTTAAACTCATACCTGTGGCGATGTCTTTCCGAGATTTCAGGCGCATTATATGCTTCGAAAGCCACCGAACCTTTGTTCAGCATACATGGATAAGCCCCCAAACGCATTGTCCCTCCCTTGTCGGATGTGACGTCCCTTTGTTGTATAGTCTGCGATTTATAATCAAACCACTCCGTCATCAAGTAGATGACAGGAAAAGGCGTATCTTGGTCAAATTCGGTGCTGTGCGCTCCTTCCATGCCGGCAACATTGCGTGCATATTCCACTACAGCCATTTGCATTCCGAGACATATACCGAAAAAAGGAAGCTTCTTTTCTCGGCTATGGCGGATTGCGTTGATCTTGCCTTCAATCCCTCTTGATCCAAAGCCACCCGGGACTAAGACGCCATTAGCCTTTTTGAGGCGTTGGCGGCAACTTGCCTCGTCAATAGTTTCCGAATCTACAAAATCGAGCTTTACTTCACAGTCATTGGCAATCCCCCCATGGAATAGGGCCTCGTTGAGGCTCTTGTAAGACTCTTGCAAATGAATATACTTGCCCACAATGGCAATGGTTACAGAGTTTTTGAGATTCCTGCTCTTTTCAACAAAACGTTCCCAATCCCCAAGCCTGGGAGTCCTTGTCCAAATATTAAGCAATTGCGTAATTTTGTCATCTAGGTGTTGTTGATGAAAGATCAATGGGACCTCGTAAATCAAGTCAACATCCTTCGCAGTGATTACCTGATCTACCCCCAGATTACAAAATAAGGCTATCTTTGATTTTATCTCCTCTGACAAAAAGCGATCGGTACGACAAAGAAGAATGTCAGGCTGTATTCCAATGCTACGAAGCTCTTTTACACTATGCTGAGTCGGCTTGGTTTTTAACTCTCCGGCAGCAGGCAAATAAGGCACCAGTGTAAGATGGACGTAAATGACATTTTCTTTCCCGACGTCCGCCTTAAACTGCCTGATAGCCTCTTGGAAAGGCAAACTTTCAATATCACCTATTGTGCCTCCTATCTCAACGATTACCACATCCACATCCTTAGTAGCTACAGACAAGATGCTCTGTTTGATCTCGTCTGTAATATGGGGGATAACCTGCACCGTACAGCCGAGATAATCTCCCTTACGTTCCTTTGTGATAACCGAATGGTAGATCTTGCCTGTTGTGAAATTATTGTTGCGGCCAAGCTTGGCATGCGTAAATCGTTCATAGTGACCCAGGTCGAGATCTGTTTCAGTGCCGTCGTCGGTTACAAAAACCTCTCCATGCTGAAAAGGATTCATCGTGCCGGGGTCTACATTAATGTAAGGGTCCAGCTTCTGAAGTGTGATAGTTAATCCACGACTTTCAAGAAGCGCTCCAATGGCAGCAGAGGCAAGCCCCTTTCCTAATGATGACAAAACCCCCCCCGTTACAAAAATAAACTTGGTAGGAAAAGACATATTAAAAGACAAACCTCCGTAAGAATTTAGGTTCTTAGTTTTGATACAATATGCTCAGAAATTTTTTCAGCGGACATACCAAAAAGCTCTTCAATCTCGAGAAGATTTAGATGGCCATCTTTCCATTGCAAACTCGTTTCTTCAATAAGGTTTCGGATGTGATGATATTTTCCACCCAAGGCATCCACCTTTCCCCGGAGTTCTAATGCTCTTTGAAA
>CAYSBQ010000140.1:0-7687 GCA_964429315.1 uncultured Desulfobacterales bacterium | reverse complement strand
GTTCTGAGGCGCTTCTTCAAATGACACCCGGCGTTTTTTTAGAATCATGCTTCTCGCAGCTATCGGCGTGATTCTACTCATACGGCCCCTTTGCCAGTCCGCCACAATCCCAGGGTTCAGAGAACTGTGACATTCAAGGCAGGTCTGTGTTTCTTTGCTGATACGGTAGGTTGCCCCCACAGCCATCTGAGCTGAGAAAAGCACCAACCATGCTGAGATCACGGATAGCAATGTCAATGTTTGCATTTGCACCTCCCGCTTCATCCTTCTTTTGGCTGGAGCAATGGTTACTTCCCCAGAATTTCTATCCATTGCATTATCTTTCTTGTTTTGTGCTTCCAATCAGCCGTCATTCTGAAAGCTTCTGGCTGATAGCTTTTCCGTAATCCTGACAAGCACGCATCCCTTCACTCGTTTGAACAATATGTTCCTTTAGATTAAATGAACCCAGTTCGGTCATGTTCATCTTGAATACGTATTCCATAGTGTCGTAAATCAGCTTAGGTGCATCGCCGCTGTGGGTATAGGACCCAAAGGATCCTCCAATATTTCCCTCCAGGCTTGCTTTTTGAGCCAGGAAGAGAAAGGTCTTCATGCCCTCGGTCATATCCCTGTGGTAGGTGGGACAGCCGAAGATATATACATCATAGCCTTCCAGCTCTTTTTCGTTCTTAATCGCACTAATTATTTTGAGCTCAGCTTCACAACCGGCAATGCGAACTCCCTCCGCGATGTATTGCGCCATCTGTTTAGTGTTACCGGTTCTGCTGTAGTAAGCAATGAGTACCTTTTTCATGTCTGAACCTCCTATGTAAAAGAACAAATATTTGACGACCAGTCTCTTTCCAGCATCAATCGGTCAGGGTATGTGGGAATGCGCAAACGCACGTTCTTACAACCGGAGTACCCGGGGATCAATCTTTCCTGGGCCATTCCATGCCAATTTGCTCTTCAACCGAATAGCAGAAGCAGTCCCATTCAAACTCTCGGTTGGAGATGGGGCATCGCAGCTTTACTTTACGCTCACTGGCGCCCACAACCTCCCAGTCGCCTTCCCGTGGACCGCCGTTGATGTGTATTTTCTGCCCAACTTGAAAAGGGTAAGGCCGAAACAGAACAACATCATGAGTTGCCACTTGCTATTCACCTCTCTTATGTTTCCGTAGAAAACTGTTATATTGGTTACATTTGTTAGATTTGTTTTATTGGTTAACCAAGGGAACCAATCCAACCATTCCAACACAGAAGGATGCCCACAAACAATCCTCTTCCAGGGGTGGTCAAAGCCAGGCCCTAATGGACCCGGATATTTACTCAACCTTCTCAAAGAACTCTTTCTCTGCGCCACACTTAGGACAAACCCAGTCGTCCGGCAAGTCTTCAAAAGGGGTACCTGGCTCAATGCCGTCATTAAATTACCTCTTTTGTATGCTTATTTGCCATTTGAATATCTTCCAGTCCTACAAAACGTCTTCCCAATCGATACAGTTAGCAGGGCAATTCTTGATAGCCTCGTCGACCTCATCTTCCGGATACTCCGGAAGGTCGATTACCTCGATATAGCCCACAGCATTGCGTCTAAAGATATTAGGATTCGTTTCTATGCATGCCTCACAATCAATACATTCGCCCAAGTCAATTGCCGGAATCTTCTTCATCTCTATTCAGCAGGAAGCCGCTTGGCTATTTTCTTTCCCAACTCATGGCAGGCTTTGATGTCCTGTTCATCCGGGACGTACTGAATCTTCATGCCGGGATCGATCAGTTCAAATTTCATGGCCTCAAGCTCCTTGTTAATAAGTTTCACTGCTTCACCACTCCAGCCGTAAGAACCAAATGCAGCGCCAACCTTGTTCTTCGGCTTGAGACCTTTCATGTAGGTCAAGAAGTCACTGACAGTGGGGAAAAGACCGTTGTTTAACGTTGGGGAACCGACAATGATGGCGCCTGCATCAAGAACGTCTGTAATGATGTCACTTCTATGGCAACTCCTAAGGTGCATTGGCTTGGCATCCACGCCTTCCTGATTTAGGGCATCCACGATGGCTTTCGCCATTTTTTCGGTGCTGTGCCACATGGTGTCATAGATGACCAAAGCCTTCCTTTTAGGCGCTTGATTGCTCCATTCCACATAGGCATTGATGATCTTTGAGGGGTCGTCCCTCCAGATGATTCCATGATCAGGACAGACCATATCCAAGGCCAATCTCATCTCAGTCACCTTGTCTATCAGTTTCAGGATCAACGGGGAGTAGGGAAGCAGGATGTTGGCAAAATACTTTCTGGCGTGGGGCATGATCGCCTTCCCGATCTCATCATCAAACCTCTCGATTCCTGCATAGTGTTGGCCAAAGGCATCACTGGAGAAGAGGATTTTGTCTTCTTTCACATAAGTAAACATGCTGTCCGGCCAGTGAAGCATCCTCGTCTCCAAGAAGGTGAGAGTCTTCTTGCCCAAGCTCAATTCCCCGCCATTTTCTACCGGCTGGTAATTCCATTTTTGGGAAAAGTGCTTGGAGAGATTTTTGTGACCCATCTTGGAGCAATAGAGAGGTTTGTCCTCTCCCACTTTGTGCATCAGCCTTGCCAGACCTCCCGAATGGTCCATCTCGGTGTGATTGCTGACAACATAATCTATCTTCTTGGGATCAACTACTTGACTGATGTTGCCGATCAGCTCATCGGCGAATTCCTTCTTCACCGTATCTATGAGGGTGATTTTTTCATCGATGATTAAATAGGCATTGTAAGTGGTTCCTTCTTTCGTGGAATACCCGTGGAAATCTCTTATATTCCAGTCAATAACCCCAACCGAGAAAATGTCTTTTGCGATTTCTGTTGCTCTCATTTCGTATTCACCTTCTGTGAGTTCTGTGCTTTATCTTAAATTCAGTTTTCGTTATTATTGCTTTTCAAAGTCCTCTTTTGATGCCCCGCATACAGGACAGGTCCAATCCTCAGGCAAGTCATCAAAGCTTGTCCCGGGCTCAATACCGTTGTCAGGGTCTCCCAATGTGGGATCATACACATAACCACAAACTGAGCATATATACTGATCCATGATCTTAAACCTCCTTATTTTAAGAAATCGAAAATTCCAGGAAATAACGCATGTTGTTCAGTTCACCGGCGGTCCGAATTGTTGCGATGGGCTCTTATTTTCTCCTCACGCAGCCTTTTTTAACCTCAGAGTCGTAAAGTTGTTCTTCCAGCCACTCCCTGATTTCGTCGTTCACGGGATAAACACCCTTGAGGTGAGAGACCGATTCAGTGAAGCGTTTTCTCAGCTCTTCCGGCATGTCTATCCGGGCTAACTCAACTGCCTCATCGGAATTGCGCCGGATGAAATAGATCATCGCAGGGTCTTTCCATGTGTTCACAACAAAATAGTATGACTCGTCGTTCTTAGATATAATCCGTCTTTTTCCGGTAGCCGGGTTGTTCCCCCATTCCAGATACAAGGTCACTGCATCTTCTGGTGTCATGTCCCAGTCGATTACACTTGTAAGTTTCCAGTTATCTCGAAGTTCTTCTAGTGTCAGCATAGTTCTTATCCTTTCCACAAACCGTGGAGATTACAGTACTCACGAGCTGTCACTTGCTTAGCATCCACATTGAAAGTCGCTTCAGGCACGTCGCCGGGGTTCAGAAACTGCCGGTAGGCCATCCCATCTGCGATGAGTTCAATCCACTCAATATAGTGTTTATCCTCCATCGGGTGCGCCACACTTCCAACAGTGACCTTTATGCCGCCTATTGTAGGTTCAACAACGGGCACGTGTTTTTCCTTCGCAGCATCAACAGTGTTTTCAACAAATAGTTTCATCGGTTGCTTGCAGCACACAAGCTCACCCTTGCCCTTATGGATGACCTCCACAATATTTCCACAGACCTCACATTTGTATATTTGCAATCTCTCCGTCATGTCCGTACGTCCTTTCGCCTTGTTGGCGTTATGATGAAGCTGCCGCCTATTCTAAACAACGCGCCGGTTCCGTCTGGCAGCTAAAAGACTGCCGGCGGGCGTTCACAAGCCTATGCTTGCTCAGTCGACCACTATAATAGCGATATTTCTTGCAAGCTGGACGATCTTGTGTGAAACGCTTCCGAATACAAACTGCTTGATACCCGTGATGCCTCTTCTTCCTATGACCAGGGTGTCGTATTTCCCGTTTTCGGCCTCTTTCAAGATGTCCCTGGCAATCCCCACCTTTTTCTTTCGCACCCGCACGGCAATATTCTTGGAAACAAAGCCGGCATTAACGAGGGTCTTTTTGGCCTCTTCCATAAACCCCTCCACGGCCGCCTTTTTGGCATTTTCTATCGTGCAAAATGTTTTCACGTTCGCCTTAAATATGGGCGCCAGAGAAGGACCGTCTAGCTCACATGCCTCTATCGGGTCGGGCAATATGCTTAACATAGTGACCGCGGAATCAGGCTTAACCGTTTTTGTTACATACTTTACCGCTTTCAGCGCATTCTTTGAGTTATCCACTGCGAGTAGAATCTTGTTTCCCATTTGTCTCCTCCTTTTATGAGCAGTCTCAATGCCGACGGCCCTTGTTAAAGTTTGTAACTACCAGTTTTCCCCCAACAGTTCGAAGTGTGCCTGGGCGTGTTCGCAGGCAGGGCAGGTGTCGGGGGTGGACTCTCCCTCGTGAAGATATCCGCAATTCCTACAACGCCATACCGCCTTGCTTTCCCTTTTAAACACGCGACTAGCCTCAATATTGGCTGCAAGACCCAGATACCGCTTTTCGTGCTGCTTTTCCGCCACGGCGATTGATTTAAAAATCATGGCGATGTCTTCAAAGCCTTCCTCGCGGGCAACATTGGCAAAACCCGGATACATCTCGGTGTGCTCGTAGTTTTCTCCCGCGGCTGAGGCCTTCAAGTTCTCCAAGGTGGTCCCGATAACACCGGCGGGAAAGCTTCCGGATATCTCCACTTCTCCACCATCAAGAAGCTTGAAGAGCCTTTTTGCATGCTCCTTTTCCTGGTTTGCAGTCTCTTCAAAGATGGCCTGCATCTGGACATAACCATCCTTTTTTGCCTGGCCGGCAAAGTAAGTGTAACGGTTCCGAGCCTGGGATTCGCCGGCAAAAGCAGTTAGAATATTTTTTTCTGTTTGACTTCCCTTCAAATCACTCATTTTGTTTCTCCTTTCACGTTTGAGTTTACCGCTAATGCAAAGACCGCAGTAAGCGTATTCCTTTCTTATCCCTTCCACCAGCCCTTTCTGATGTGGGCCTCTTTTTCCGCTTCTGCTAGTTTCTTGATCTTAAAGGCGGAATCCCTGACAACACCGTAAAGTATGCCGCAGCCATCGTCTTCGCGTACGGCGTCTCCTTCGTCCGCCAAGTTAAGCATGTTATCCACCAATTGGAATGTCTTCTTGATGCTTTTATTACATTGCTTCATGACTTTGATCCATTCGTGGGAAGTATTATTTGAGAGCTTATGTAAGCCCATAATATCAACATCTGTGCCAGGCTCGGATCGTGTGGACAAAGATGGCCTATCTGGTGTAATATCAATGTAATATAATTAATGATTGCTATTGCGGCGCCAATGTCACGGCAGAAAATCTGAGACACTTTTGTCCCACACACAACTCACAGAGGGGCTGGCAGGGACAACCCAATGATATATCAAGCACTTTACCAGAGCCCTTCCTGAAATGCGGCATGGGCCGCATGGGAGAAAAAAATCTGTTCACAGGTGAAAGGGCCGGAGGAAAACCGAAGTGACAAAGCCACAGAATATCTATGATAATAGTCTGTTACAGTGATATTGAACAGGAGATGTACCATAGTGGCGAGGCCTCAATGACGTGGCAATATGTCTCATATTTCAATATGGGGCATAAGTGTTTCATGAGACACCCTGATAATCACTTAGGAACCGGTAAAGCGTAGCCCTGCCTACACCAAGGAGCCTGGCTGTCTTGGCCTTGTTCCCCCCGCTCTGCGACAAGGCGGCTTGGACGCTTTCGCGGTCCAATTTTCGGGTAGGGCCGCGTGAGGGTCGTCCTTCTTGCCATTTCCTCAATTCTAGGGAAAGATGATGAGGTTGAACGGTTAGTCCCCTGGACTTTACAAGAGCGAATCGAATGGCGCTTTGAAGCTCACGCACGTTTCCAGGCCAAGGGTAGTCTTTCATAACTGCCAGGGTTTCTTTTGAAAAACCGGTAGATGCTTGTCCTTCTTGATGGGCCTTATTAAGGAAATGCTCCAGGAGAAGGGGAATGTCGTTTTTTCGGTTCCTCAGTGGAGGTATATGAATAGGAAATACGTTGATGCGGTAGTAGAGATCCTCGCGAAAATTGCCCTTTTCCATTTCGCGTTTCAGGTCCTTATTGGTGGCGCTGATGATGCGCACATCCACTGAGGTGCTTTTTTCCGCACCAACCCGCTCGAATGTCCCTTCCTGAAGGACCCGCAAAAGGTTTCCCTGCACAGTCTTAGGTAGATCAGTTACCTCGTCCAAGAAAAGGGTTCCTCCGTGGGCCAGTTCAAATCGTCCCTTCTTGTCCCGGATCGATCCCGTAAAGGCCCCTTTCACGTGCCCAAAGAGCTCACTCTCAAGAGTGCCTTCTGGGAGAGCTGCGCAGTTAACCGGCACAAAGGGACCTCCGCCTCGCCGGCTCTCATTGTGTATGGCGGCTGCCACCAGTTCCTTGCCTGTGCCGGTTTCACCCGAGATATGTACCGGATAGTGGTTAGCTCCCAGGTCTCGAATCTGGCTATATATCTGGAGCATCTTGGGGTCTCGGCCTATAATGCCGGCAAAGCCCTTGAGGTTTCCAACCTGTATTCTTAACCCAACTAGTTCTGTTACATCATGAAAAGAGGCAATAACTCCGTTAAACCCTCCAGAGTCATCTGTCGTGCCGTTTAGTGTCATCTTGATCAGTCGAAATTCGCCGGTTCTGGTCACAATATTGAGAGGATAATGAAGGTGATCCAGGGATTTGGGCCAACCTTCCTTGAAGGAACATCGGCTACCGCAAAACGGCTCCCCAAAAACTTCATGGCAGTCTTTACCAAGAACATCTTTCCTGCAATAGCCGGTTATTTTCTCTGCGACACGATTGAAAAAGAGGATACGCCTTTCCTTATCGTGGGCGATAATCCCTTCTGGGAGATTGTCGATAATGCTTTCGAGTTTCTTCTTTTCAGCTGAAGTTTTGTATAAAGAAGCAAGGTGAGCCTCAACGTGTTCCTTAAACCTTAACATCAACCTTTCATAATGCTTTCCATACTCATTCTCCTGGGAATCTAGGACACATATGGTGCCGAACACCTCACCATCAGGCCAAAGGAGCGGGAAACCGAGGTAGGAGATCATTCCCAGTTCAATGTCCGGGTTCTTTTCCCACTCTTTGTCCTTCAATGCATTCGGGACCAGAAGTTTGCTCCTCGTCCTTACTACCTTCGCACAGTAAAGACCTGCCAGATGTTCTCTGCCTCCCTCTTTGTATGGGTTGCTGTTCGACTCGCTCGACCGAAAGACTTCGATGAAAGGCGCATCAACCTTCATAATCAAAGCAGAAGGCACACCAATAATCTCGGCTATTGTATCGACAATACTTTGCCAGCTGTTGGCAATCTCGTCGGTTATCCTGAGGTCTTTCTTATTGACTTGGGGTTGCATGATAAAATGTTCAGGCGGTCTCGTAGCTTTC
>CAYSBQ010000139.1:0-7746 GCA_964429315.1 uncultured Desulfobacterales bacterium | reverse complement strand
GGACTGATTTACTCAATGCGGGCTTGTCTGGCATTTTCGTTCCTGGTAAGGAGGGTTTCAGTGAAGCCTGTCGTCAAAAAGGTTGCGCGCTTTCGGAGCATGCATGGCTGGGCCAACCGCATCCTGCGCGTTGACCTGGACAATATGAGCATCGAGGCGCAGGAGACAGAGCCTTACGTGCCAGAATACCTGGGTGCTCGCGGGATCGCGGCCAGGCTGTGTTGGCAAGAGTATGCAGAACCGGCGGCCCCCTTGGAAGCCTCTAATCCCCTGATGATCTTTCCCGGCGCGCTGACTGGTTCCAGCGCGCCCTATTCAGGACGGAGCAGCGTCTGCACATTCAGCCCGCAGGCGTATCCGTATCCCTGGTTCACGCGTTCAAACGTCGGTGGATATTTCGGCGGAGAGCTCAAGCGCGCCGGATATGATGGCGTCGTCGTGGTCGGCGCTGCTGAGACGCCAGTGCGCATACGTATCCGCGACGATGAGGTGAGCATCCTGCCGGCCGATGAGTTGTGGGGACTGGATACGATGGATACGCTGCAAGCCCTCGAGTCGGCAGAGGGCCAGGGCGTACGCTCGATGGTCATCGGGCCTGCCGGTGAGCGCCTGAGCCGCATCGCTACGATCCAGACGGCCAGCTCTTCTGCCTGTGGCCAAGGGGGTTTTGGCGCGGTCATGGGATCAAAGAAATTAAAGGCCGTCTCGGTCATTGGTTCTGGACGGGTGTCTCTGTTCGCGCCAGAGACGATTACGTCCATCGCCAGGACGCTGTTGCAGATGTTTGCCGAGGATGGGCAGAGCGGCCCGCTCAATTTTTATGGCGATATCAAAAGGTTCAACCGGCAACTGGCGGCAGAGGGCGCTGGCAGGGCGGTGCGCCGGGCCTGCACCGAAGGGTGCATCACGCCCTGCGTGGCGTACTTGACGGATATGCCTGGGGTTGTACATGACCGCGAATGGAGCGGGAGTTGGGCCTGCGTGGGACGAGATTTCCTGGGTTTCGAAGATAGTGATCCGCCGCAGAAGAAATCTGTCTTTGGCTGGCAATTGGGGAGTCGCGCGGCCTTTGAATTGAACGTTCTGTCCAACCGCTATGGCCTGAACCAGTTTGATATTATTGGGGGCATGGTACCCTGGCTGATCGCTTGCCAAAAGGCAGGTCTGATATCCGAAATAAACGGCCAGGCGATAGATTGGCGCTCGCCAGCGTTCTGGGCCGAGTTCTTGCGCAGCATTGCCTATCGCGAGGGCCTGGGGGACGTCCTGGCCGAGGGCGGGTGGGCGGCGGCGAGAACCCTGCACCTGGGCGAGGACCTGGCGCGGCGGCGCTATTCAGGTTGGGGTCACACGGCGCATTGTGGTCCCTTTGGATGGGGAGAGGTGACGTTTCCCTTTTGGTTGGTTTCCGCGTTGCAGTGGTTATCTGATACGCGCGACCCTTTCAACAGTGGTCATGGTTACTTGTGGGCGGCGGGCGCTGCTGAACGCGCTGCTCAACTAGAGAGCGACGCAGAACGGGCCTCCGCGCTAGAGCGGGTCCGAGCCATCGGGCAGCGCGTCTATGGCAGCCCTGACGCCGTGGACCCGTGCAGCGGCTATAATGGCAAGGCTTATCCGGGATATTATCAAACCCTGCGCTCGGTGATCAAGGACTGCCTGCCCTCTGACGCCCATTTCCCGCTGATTTATCGCGAGAGCGCGCCCGACTATTACTGGCGACTCGACGACGTCGCGGGCGTCGGCGACATCGAGGGGCCTGCCATCGAGTATCACCTTTTCTGCGCTGGCACTGGCGTGGCTTGGTCAGAGGAAGAGTTTGTGCGGGCCGCGCAGCGCGTCTTTTCTATCGAGCGCGCTCTGCAGGTGCGACATTGGGGCCGCGACCGGGAAATGGACGAGACGGTCTTGCCGCACCTGGAGCAGACAGAGCCGTACCAGAATCCTTTCCTGGACAGGCGCTACGGCCTGGATCGTGAGCAGTTCAGGCCCGTCGTGGACGAGTTCTATACGTTGCACGGGTGGGACGTCGAGCGCGGTTGGCCCACCGAGGAACGTTTGCGGGAGCTTGGTATGGAGGAGGTGTACGAGCCTATGGTCGCCGGGGCGGAAAGGGCTAAATGAGGCAGATGGCCGAGTTCATTTGTGTGCCGTCGAATGAGCTTGAATTCGAGCAAGTGCTCGCCTTGCTCGATGAGGTGACGGACATTGTGCGGGATGATGAAAATCATGCGCTGGTCAATATGATGGACACGTTGGGTGTATTGATAGAAAACTATGAGGCGGGTAAAGCATAGGCACGCACGCGCTTGGGGATTTCTGTCTGTCTTTGTCCACTTTCGGCAAGATCGAGACTGTCAAGTTGTGCCACGGTTTAATGTGCTTAAACACACAACCTCTTTTTTTGCCTTTGCTTTATTTGACATAGCATGGTATCTTATTGTCAAGGTTTAGGGGCAATAATTACTTCCATTCACTCCTCCTAGCAAACACCATCGATAACCCCTTTTATTCTTGCTACATTACAGCAAACCAAACAGCAAAAGTCACGTTGGATGTTACGGTGACGTCCAAAGCGCGATATTGTGTGAGCGAATGTTGTAAAAGAGATTGGCTCAAGAGTTCGCGCTTACGGGGATCGTCTGCGGTGCGAAAAGCGATCCTTACTAAACCGTGTAACAATGGAGTGTTGTTTGGGGCAAAATACAAGACAGAGTAATCACGAAAAGACGACGGCCCAAGACGAGACGGCTTTGACTGGTATTGGCTGGATTGCGGAAGCGGGCATTTCTGGGGAGCCAGGTGTGGAACAGGCTAGCGCCCACTGGAAAGTTGTTGGGTAACTGATAGTCCTAACGCGATGCCGCCGCAGTGAAGACGTGATTGTCTGGAGTATTTTGTGTCTTACGGCCGAATTTGTTCCAGTAAAATGAGGTGCTTGGTACAAGATTACTTTTGATGCCCCAGATTGTATCAGAGGGCAAATAAAAATATACAAGGAGAAAGCTCAAATGAAGAAGCGAAGGCGATTGTTATCCCTGGTGAATGTACTTGTCTTGTTGGTCGTGCAGATATCACTTGTATGTACCAGCGCTGCTCAAAATTCGTCTGGCTTTCCAGAATCTACATTGACTAAAGTATCCGCACCTATTCCGACCTCCCTAATTAGCGATGAGGAATTCGTCCGCCCAGCGGGAGATTGGGACATTCAAGCGTTCTTGGAAACCCAAGTAGGTCCACTGAAGAATTACGAGTTTGAGAATGATGAGCACGTTGTACCAGCTTCCCGTGCCATTGAATTCCACGCCGAGCTTTTTGCTATCAACCCGCGTGTGTTACTAACCTTGATGGAACTCAAAAGCAACCTACTCAGCGGCCCAACTTCCGACGAAAATGCCTTGCGGTATGCAATGGGTAGCGACGATCCGGATTATGCAAACTTCCAAGCTCAATTGAGATGGGCAGTTGAAGAATTGAGCAAAGGGTTTCGCGATTGGTATATGGGAGAAAACCTGACTCGGATTATACTTGGAGATGGAACAGTGGTAAAGTCACTTCCTGACATGGATGCAGGCACTTATGCCTTGTTGCGCTTCTTAGCCATCGGCGCTGATAAAGCTCAATGGCGTATGTGGATATCTCAAGACGACGGTAGTTTCCACGAGACTTATATCCGGTTGTTTGGGGACCTGGGACATTCTGAAGGAAGAATGGGGAAAGCATCCTCTGCTATAATCAATGCTCCTGCTAACCTGCGTTTGCCTTGGGGCAATGGAGAGACGTGGTATTATACTGGTGGCCCCCACACAGCAACGTCTGGTGGAACGAGTTACAGCAAAGGTGCAATAGATTTTGCGCCAGGTGGTGGAAGTGGTTGTTTTCAATCAAGTGATTGGGTAAGAGCTGCAAGTGGCGGCACAGTCAAATATGCCAGTTGTAATTTTGTGAGGATTGAACACAGTGGTGGGTGGTCCACTGCTTATTTTCACCTGAGCGACATTCAAGTGAGTGTAGGGCAAAGTGTATCAGATGGTACAGCGCTTGGACATCCATCTTGTGGAACAGGTGCAAGCTGTGGGTGGAATGGAAGTGCTACTGGTAGCCATGTTCACTTGGACACACGAATGAATAATATTCCACAGAGGATTGATGGCACAGTGCTGGGAGGTTGGACTATACATGAAAGCAGTGCGAATTATGCTGGGACAATGACAAATGACAGTACTACTAAAACAGCCTCTGTTTATAAAACGAGCAGCAATGCGATCCGCGCATACGCCAATGATACAGATACTGACGATGGACGCACTTTGACCTCTGGGCAGACCATCAACGGTACACGCGATCCTGGCACAGATACAGACGTATACTATATCAATGGTACGTCAGGCCAGATACTGACCGTAGAGATGGGAAAGGCCAGTGGCAGTTCTCTGGATACCTATGTCTACGTTCGTGACTCTAGCAATCGAATCATCGGGGTGGACGATGATGGTGGTGATGGTTACAATTCCCGCCTGGTGGTCACGTTGCAGAGTTCAGGCCGATTTCTGGTACACGCTCAAGGTTATGGCTCCTCCACAGGAGCATATAGTTTGAAAGCTACGCTCTCCAGCAGTGGAGGAGGAAATGACAACGAAGATGGACAATGGTTGAGTCATGACCAGACCCGTAGTGGAACACTGAATAGCAATAGCGACGAAGATACCTATTACTTTAGCGGCGTTGCTGGACGTATTATCAGCGTTCGGATGTGGAAGGATGGAAGCAGTGTGGATAGTTACGTGGAACTGTATAGTCCTTCTGGTAGCAGAATAGCCCAAAATGACGATGGCGGGGGAGATCACAACTCTTGGTTGGTAGCTGTGCTTCCTTCTTCTGGTGTTTACCGTGTCAAGGCTCGGTCATACAACCACGCTTCTCAAGGCAACTATCAGGTTCGGTTACGCATGGTGGACGCCAATAACTTTGCGAGCAACAAACGTGTGTGGGCTTCCTCGGTAGAGAATGGAAGTTACATGCCTTCCAAGGCCGTGGATGGAAACCTCGATACGCGCTGGTCATCCCAATTCAGCGATCAACAGTGGATATACGTAGATTTGGGAGCTAACCGCAGTGTAGATATGGTGACCTTGCGATGGGAGCGGGCTTATGCCAAGAGGTATGGCGTTTACTATTGGACAGGCTCTTACTGGCAAAACGTCTATTGGACCGATCACGGTAACGGCGGTACGGATTTGATAAAGTTCTCCGCTAAAACCGCGCGTTATGTCATGGTGTACGGATACCAGCGGGGTACGCCGTGGGGGGTTTCGCTATGGGAGTTTGGAGTCTATAACTCGACTATGGCTACTCCGCCAACGACAGAACCCGAAGATCCGCTGAAAACGCCGGATAGTGTGACGGAAGACTCGCCGCCCCCAGCGACCAGTCCGGGCAAAGACGAGGGTGTGATGGCTCTCACGCTAGGCGAGGATGGCTATCAGGAGACCGCCCCAGAGGAGACTACCTGGGCCGGTGACACGCCTGACCAGGCAGACCAGGATGATGCGGGCACTCCAATAGCCGTTATTGAGAGCATCCACTTTGACGATACGGCATTGCCTGGGCCGGACAATGTATTCAGTTTCGCTGGTATTGCCGAAGACACCGACAGTGAAGGAGACGGCGATCCTATCGCGACGTACGAGTGGCGATCTAATTTGGATGGTATATTGAGTACCCAGACAGAGTTCACGACGACCGCCAATTTGCTTTCATCCGGTGTCCACACCATCACCTTCCGCGCTCAGGATAATGAAGGAATCTGGTCACAGGAAGATGCGTGGCAACTTGCGGTCGAAGACCAACAATATCGTGTCTACTTGCCATTGGTCACAAGGCAGTAAAAACTTTGGCATTGCCTGGCTCCCTATTCAGGGGGCCAGGCAGCTCATAAACCAAACAAAATTGAGGAGGTCCGATGATGGGTAGAAAAATATTCTCTCTGATAGCAGTAAGCCTCGTATTGTTGACTGTTCTTCCCCGCACGTCTGCTACACTGGCCCCAAAGCCAGCAAAAGTAAACGCAGTGTCTCTGGCGTCCGTAGATTTGCCGGGGAGGTCGTCTTTACAAATAATAGAACAGATGGATTTGATACCATCTCAACTCAATCAAGAGTACCTGCTACGTTTTCCGGTCCCGTCGTTGGAGCAGGTATTGGAAAATTCCATCTCACTCGACTATCCGGTCTATTTCCAACAAACTGTCCGTCCGGCAATGGAGGCGTTGGAGAGGCTTCGAGCAGCAGGCAGGGTGGGGCAGTTCGAACCGGATATGAAAGTCTTTGGCATTCGAGTCTGGCTGACGGAGACTGGGCAGAGCGCTGACCTGCAAACTATGCCCGGTGTGGAGAGCATCAGTGAGATCAACGCTGCTTTCACTTGCCCAGCAGACCCGGCAATAGCGGTGCAGGATGTGCTGAGAGCCGCTCAAGCCCATCAAGAGCAGCCACGAGTTCCTCTCAGGTTGCAAGCCGCCGCAGCAGGGGAGACTACCATCCAGGTGTACATTTCTTCCTACGTCAGTTACGGTACACGCTATAGTACTGTCAGCGGCGATGCTGCCCCGAACATCCCAGTCCATATTCGTGTAGAGACGAGCGAGGGGGATGTGGTGATTGAGCAAACGGTGACTAGTTATGATGGGGACGGAGATGGAGTTGGTTATTATCGTCTTTATCCATCATACCAAACATGCCAGGGGTATGGCTGGACTTTGCACGCGGGGCAAATTGTCATTGTAGAAGCTGAAGGAAAAACATCTGTGTTTCAAATCCCTGTTGTACAAGGTATAGCCGACCCTGACAGTGACACTGTATCAGGTCAGACTGCGCCCCAACGTGATTTGATGGTATCAGTTAGAGCAACAAACAAAACCTGTACTTATGAGACTTTTACAAGCACAGTACAGAGTAGCGCTGACGGCTTGTTTCAATTCAATCTAGCTGCATATGGAGGCTTGGACCATAGTGGATCTCTAAGCCTATATGTTTATGATAGTAATCGAAACTATGTGTCCACATCTCTCATCGTTCCTCAAATTTATATTTCTTGGCAGTATCGAATATCGGGGTACGTAACGCAGCCGGGGAGTTACGTCGTCGTGAGTGTAAAACGGGGTGGCAATGTTATACAGACATTGACCACGGACGCTGATGAGGCAGGTTATTTTGGAGCAGATTATTATGGTTTGCAATCAGGTGATTTGATTCAGGTTGAAGCTAGTGGATTGATAATGGAATACGAGATGGCGCCCCTTGACGATGTTATGATGGATTGGGCTAATGGATGGGTCACAGGAACAACAACTCCGGGGCGTTGGATAAGAGGCCATACGTATCTTTTTAATAGTCCTATTAACTGCGGTGCTATTGATGCTTGTGATACGGCAATTGCCAACGTTAGTGGCGGCTTTAGTTTAAGCTTGCCCCCAGATGCATTGCTTAGAGAATCTGCCAACCTCTATATTTACGATACAGCGGGGCATTATCAGTATGACTATTATTATGCACCCTATATTGAGTATGACTCCTATCCAAGGGGAATATGGAGTTATGGATATATCAGAGGTTATTGGTATGATGGCGTTTCCCAAGTCACAGTTCGTATTTATAATGGCAGCACACTGGAAAACGAGTATGTAGATGACAATTTGTCTTCTCGTTATTACTACTCAGTGTATATTGACTCTTTGATACCACCAGG
>CAYSBQ010000138.1:0-7758 GCA_964429315.1 uncultured Desulfobacterales bacterium | reverse complement strand
TACAATATATCTATGACAATAGGATTTGAGGACGCCGCATGGGTAGCTGGAAACTTGATACAACTAAGGTTATACACTGACGCATCAGGTAGCTACGCATTGAATTCGATACTTGACCGAAAAGAAATAGCGGCAAATGGAACATACTATGTAAATGTTTCTGGTACAGATTTATTATTTTTGGATGCCGGAACAAACATAACAATAGCTGCCAGACAAAATTCTGGTGGGGCCTTGCCAATTGATAATGTTTCTTCCGCGAACTTTTTATCAATCCACCGACTCGGCGGGGTGATGTAGATCAATCTTCCAAATCATCAAGTCTGCGCTCGATATGGCGCAGACTTTCTTTGTATACTTCGGTAGCAGTGTTCAAGCGGTTGTTTGATTCGACTAGAGTCTTGAGCGACGACTCGACACGATTTAACCAGCGGCCTCCAAAAACCGACAGGGATATGATGAGCATCCCTAACGGCCCATTGCTAGTTATCATTTGCGTCCAGTCAATCATCGTACTCCCTCAGAATGAGGGTAGCAACAAACGCCTGCTCGGCCAGCCAGCAGCCAGGTTGGCCGGCGCATCTTACATATGTCGGTTTAGATGCGGTACCATCGATCAGAGATCTGGCCACAACAGAATAACTACCAGAATCAAAGCGCTGACGCATATAACCGTATAAAGCATTGTTTGGCTCCCTGGAGGCGTGTTCCTCAATCCTGTCTATTGCTATGGCGGGGAGCTTTTCGTCGATCTCAGAGCGAATTAGAAGGCCGTTTATTTGCAAATGGGCTTGATAATCAGTGAGGCCGGACGGGTAGACTGTAATCCAACTGACTCCTGCCGGGATACTGCCGCCAAGATGCCCGATTACTTTGTATAGGGTAGCTATTAACTGCGGGCTGTATATGACTCGATCCGCCGAGCTGGGATCTCCCATCACCCAGTTGTTTGCCTCACCGAATTCGGCGTGTCGCTGGAGGATGTCGAGATCCGCGGTCAATAAACCGTAGGGAATAAGTCCTGCTTGCGCCATATCTCGCGACCAAGTTGATTCTGATCCGTAGTTCTGGCCTTGGTAGCACCAGCGAGGCGACGGTGGGCGGCGTCCGAACTTACCGGAAATCCCGGTGTATTCAGACGCCAAAAGATTGACGCCTTCCAGTCCTCCGATCACAGCCTTGGCGTTCCAAATCCAGCCGTCACAATCGTCGGTGATCCAGCCAGTACGATCGTCTTGCAACACTCTCATTTGACTGACAATATCAGCCTTGAAAGAGCGAAGTTCTTCGACCCATGTTTGCTGAGGCGGCGACACCGGCACGACCGGTTCTGGATCAGCTTGATCTTCGGTTTTAAAGTAGCCGCAAGACATCAGGGCTACAGCCATAGTAGTTAAAATTGCTCGTCTCATTTGTGTCACTCCTTTTTACATTATACAATAGATTCGATATATCATTCAAAACCAATTGATTGGAGGTTACTATGAATCCGTGGATTATTAACATTATTCTTCGTATCTTAAGCGAGTATTTCGATCCATCAATGATCGAAGAACTCAAGGACAAATTTGCAGAATGGCTATGGTCGCAGGTACAAAATCCAGAAACCAAAGTAGACGATACTCTGTTCGGTATTTTCTGCGTGATCATGGGTCTTGATGCTGAGAAATACAAAAGCTAATCCTATCGGCGCCGTACTGGCGCCTTTTCTATCTGCTGTCAAATCCTTACCCCGACCGCGACCCCGACCAAAATTTTTCGGCTTGTCTCATTTTAACACCCCAAAACTCTCAATCGAGGCAATCTGCACGTACCAATCGTTTGGCAGTGGTTGCATGTCCTTCCAACTGTCATTTGTTAATTCACCTGTTTCGTAAACAATTCCTGCATTTGATAAAAGAACAGATGTTTCATTTATCCCTATTAATTTCCCGGTGTAAATATACCGACAGCAAAATAAAGTAACACGCTCACCTAATAGTTTTTCTAAACCTTCTCCAGACACTTCTTCGACTATCTTTCTCATTTTCTCGCTCCTATATAAGATTTAATCAATTATGTTTAACCTCAACCTTAATATCAGCCTCTGGGAACACATCGGCGACGATCTTCGCGTGTTCAGCGGCTAGAACCAGATCTCTCACCATAGGCAATTCTTCGAATCCTAAACCGATTAGATTCTTTTTGATTGCGTCCCAGTGTTTTATATTGATGTTGTTGTCAACTAGATGCTTATCTACAGCGGCTATTTGTATCGGCGTTCCCTGGTATCCTTTAACAATCGGCGCAGGTTCTGGCGCATCAACTCCAGTCTGAGACCACGCGATAAGCTTCTCACCAATCGCTTCTGACAACAAGAAGGGAGGAGCGTCATCAAATAACATAGTGCGATCTTTGTCGCATGTGCAATGATGGTTCTTATGTATGTCAACAGCAATGTCAAACTCATAATCCAACCCGTCGCGTTGAATGTTTTTAAGACCAACTTTTCTTGGCGTCGCCTTCCCGTTGATTTGTTCAACAACTGTATCATCCTTTTTGCGCATCGTGCAAATCGTGTGGATCGGAGCGAGCAGCCATGAGTTTACAAACTTGTTGTGCAGTTCCGTTCCGTACTTCCAGGCCGTGTAAGTGTTGCCTCTTGTCTTGGTCTCTGCCATCTTCTCAACATATTCAAGTATCCCGCCGGGTCCGTTCCATTCGTGCGTCATGCTGTCGAGGATCATTACATCAAATAGTTCTGACGAAACCACTTCGTTTATAGCTTTGATATAGGCGTCGGCAGAATACGACTCCAAATCATAAACAGAATAAGCTCCGAGGTGCGCATACAGATCGGCTGAGTTATTTTCGGAGTCGATTACACAGATCTTCGACCAATCTCCGCAAATCCCCTTAGCCATTCTTAATGCTCCGATGGTTTTTCCGGTGCCGGTAACTCCGCCAATTCCGATTTTGAGATGTCTTTTCTTTCTTTCAGCTTTTCTAATTGCCATCGATCGTTCCTTTCTTTACACTGCCAGCAGTTGCACCAGTCTTGATTAAAATGCTGATAGTCTATGTTATCGTTTCCGCACCAGCCGCACGACGACTGCGCTGATTTCATCGGGCTGTTACACTTAATACATGTTCTAAAGCTCACGGCCGTACCGCCTCTTTAATCGGTTTACCAATACATTTAAAGATATATTTGCGTATCGCCTGGCTTATTGTCATATCGTTTTGACGGCAATAGCGGTCGAATTTCTTCTTATCCCATTCTGTTATTCGAAAATTGATCTTTTGCATTGACTTTCTGTCCTCCATTATGTATATACGATCTGTATACACAGCTTGAGGAGGGATGTCAACGCATTAAACAAGCGGTTTTTTGAACGTATAATCATAGGGACGGCGTGTGGGAAACGCAAACCTTAATTAAACGTCCTAGAGGTGAGCTAAGGCCGATAAACCACGCTCGGTATAAAAAGAGACCTGCTCTTGGGATTTTAAGGTGGACGCAAGAACCGGAATCAACCGGTGATACCGCTGCAAGTAGTGCAGGGACGATATGCAGCTTATGTGTCAGGATGTGCCGCCATTGTAGCTCCTAAAAAGCTCAGAGGGTTCGATTCCCTCTCTCTATGATTATGTGTTCAGAATAGAAAGGACCAGCAACATGCAAATAAGATGCAATGATAAACAGCTTCTACACCCATCCGTTAGGGTGATGGCGTTTGATTTGGCCGATAGATTCGCCAGTGAAACAGGCAAAAGCATACATACATTTGAAACGTGGCGATCGTATTCGCGCCAAGATCTACTGCTGGCGCAAGGAAAAACCAAGGCAAAATCTGGATTCAGTTTTCATAATTATGGTTTAGCAATTGACCTGGTGCCGGGCGGTCCTGGCGCTTGGGCTTGGGATGACGACGCAATCGATTGGAGTTTGCTCGGAGAGATCGGCAAGAGCGTCGGGTTTAGTTGGGGTGGCGACTGGGCGTTCAAGGACATGGCGCATTTTCAACTTGATATATTATCAATACAAGAGTGTCAGAAAATATCATTCAAACATGGGGAGCTTGCAGTATGGGCAGAGCTAGCATCTTTGCTTTAGCGGCGTTCTTATTCATCGCTGGAGCCAGCAAGTGTTCTTATTCGTGTGCGAAGATCGGAGCGTGCGAAACACTGTGCTGTCAGAGAGCGTTTTGGATTAATCAAGATGGTAAATGCATGTGCGAATACTCGCATGGCTGGGAACTTAAAGGAGACTAATATGAACAGGATTTTTTTGTCGGGAAATTTATGTGCAGATCCAGAACTTAAGACGACGCAGGGCGAGGCCGTTTATACTCGGTTTCGAGTTGCGACTAATGACGGTTGGGGAGATAAGCAGAAAACTAATTTCCATACGATCGTGGCATGGAATAAGACGGCCGAAAATGTGTGCAAGTATTTGAGCAAAGGCAGTAAGGTGCTGGTTGAAGGACGTATCGAGTACTCAGAGTTCGAGGACAAAGAAGGCGTCAAGAGATACAAAACTGATATCGTCGCAAGTGGTGTTGAGTTCCTTGATTCTAAACCGAAATCAGGTGGCGAGGAATCGCCGTTGTCGCAGCATGAAGCAACGGTTAGTGGCGGTCCTGGCATAGACGACATACCATTTTAGTCTATAATTATAGGTGTTTTATGTGCGACAGTTGGGGGATCGGTTGAACAAGCAACAGGAAACAATTCTACGCGAGTTGATCCATACAATAAATAGAGCGTTGCGTCTGTCTGCTCGACGGCGCAAGCCTACTTATTTGGAACTTGAGCGCATGTATATTACATCGTATAACGAACGGCAAATGCTTGAGAATCTATGTGAGGAATTGACTATGCAAAATCGCTATGCTAAAACTTTAGCAGAATTCAACAGCGATGACGCAGAGGCTTATGCCAAGCAAAAACGACAGGCCGACTTACCGCAAATACCTGGTCAACAGGAATAGTTTTGTTGTAGGCTATGTGATAGACACCTATCAAAACCGAATGGATATTGAATACTGGCACTTCTGCGACGACGGTATGCTACGGGCTGTCGGCCGGGCAGCAGCGTTGTCTTTTGGTTTACTGTCTGTGTTTCAACAGCACTACGTTAACAACAACAATCTTACAAAGTATATACCTCGCAACCCAAGGCGAGATCCCAAGGAAAATAACCCATCACATCGCGATGATTTTTACGAACGTACGCAGTATGTGGATGGCTGTAAATATTAATTAGAGGAGTTGGTCATGTATTTAGGTATTGATCCTGGTATCAAAGGTGCGCTGGCTGTAGTCGATTCTAATGCTAAGATAGTAGATATGTGGAACATGCCTCTATTCGCTAAGAAGTTTCACGCCATCACGTTCGCTGCATTTCTACGGGCGATTGATGATAAATACGGAGTTCATGCAGTTGGAATTGAAGGTCTGCTGACGCTGCCAACCGATACAAATAAAGTGCAGGAAGCTGTTGACCAACTAGAACGACATATGATAAATGGCCAATCGGTGCATGTGAACGTGGTTAAACATCAATTTGAATACATCGGAAAACTGCTTAAGAAAACAGATGGGAGAGTTGGCACTAAAACGATGGGTGTCAACTGGGGAGTGATCGAAGGTTGCATCGCCAGTCTAAGACTTCCTTATTCGGTTTGGGCGCCGAGGACATGGCAGGCGGATATACATAGCGGAGTTCAAGATAGAACGCGAATGACTGCTAAGACTCGGTCGATGGTTGCAGCAAAGCAACTGTGGCCAGAAGAAACATTTATCGATCATCGATGTCGTATAGTAAACGACGGCAAGATTGATGCTGCTTTGATTGCCGAGTTCACGCGTAGGCGGTGTAGTTGATAATTGTAGAGCCAGGTGTTGATACGCTCGCTGATGTTGAAAAGCGATTCATCTTGGCTACACTTGAATACACAAACGGAAACCGATCTGAAACTGCTCGGCTTCTTGGTGTCTCGGTCAGAACGATAAGGAACAAACTTCGTGACTGGCACGTTAAACATAAACCGAATTGCTATTGTTACGACTGCGCTGTTGATCGGCAAAGGGAAAAATCAGAGTGGAGAATTCTAATGCACAGAGATGCCCGTGTGGAGGAGTAATCCTCGCAGATACCGAGGACTGGAAAACAATTGGCGGTAGCTATGCCGCTGTCGTGATCAAATGTGCTGCACCAGATACTAAGTGTCCTTCGAAGGAGATTTGAACTATGAACTCAGGTATTGAATTCCAAGGTGGAAACATCTTAATAGACATTGATTATCTTCTTGAGCAATTTTCTGAGGAAGATTGCAAAGCTTTCATCAAATCCTTTTCTGTGCAGTCCATTGTAATAGACCATGTAGTTAAATACATTTGCGGGGAAGATCCCGATGGATGGTGGACAGGGCAAGCTTCTGACATACGCCACAAGATCCTTACGCACATTCAAGAAAAACAACTCACGGATTGGCGACCCTATAATTGGAGAGTGTTTGATGAAATCCGATCAGCACTAAAAGATATTCGTTGTAAACAACATATTTATTGGGCACTAACACATTGTGCCGATGAAGGTATCTGCTGGAAAATTAATGATTGGATGAGAAAGAACAACATAGAATCAAACTACACCACCAATCGGGCAGATGAAGACATAGCAAGGATCGAAAAAATCATTCGGGACAAACTGGAGAACTTTGTTTCAAAATAGGAAGGCCACTTGAACTAGTAGGGGAATAAAATGGACGACAAAGTTTTTGTGTGCGGAGGAATTAATCGATTCGATAGCTGTAAAAACGAACATGACGTTGAGATTATGTTCGAAGGAATTATTAAAGGCGTGCGAATGATGACAGATTTTCACAATAGAAAAAACGTGAATACTGGAAAACCGCTTACACTTGAAGACATGCTATCTGATGTCAGAATTATGAAAGATGATGTTTTATATTTAGTTCAAAAATCTAAGGTCAGGAGTTCTGGTGTCTAAACTTTTCGACGATATGAGCAGGGATGAAAAGATTGAGCACATTAAAAAGATGGTCAGTGAAGCGCAAATCTATTGCGAAGAAATTCAATTGTATGATGCGGAAATTTTAGATTTTTTAGATTTATGGGTTCCGTGGTTAATCGAGCAAGTAGAAAAAACTAATGTTAAATGAATAGTACCATAAAATAGGAGTAAAAAATGGTAATCGTAAGAACTGAAAACGCTGGTGTTTTTGCTGGAAATCTCGAATCGCTCGATGATGTAAATCGTGTGGCAGTGCTGAAAAATTCTAGACGAATCTGGTATTGGTCAGGAGCGGCTTCATTGTCTCAACTAGCGACGGATGGAACAAGCGACCCGAAAAATTGCAAATTCCCACGTGCAGTTGAAACTGAAAAAGTTTTTCAAGTGATAGAAGTAATTGACTGCACAGAAACCGCTGAAAAATCAATCCGGGAGGTTCCGGTATGGAAAAAGTAAGTTCCGGTTACGGTTCCGGTTTCGGTGACGGTTCCGGTTCCGGTGACGGTTCCGGTTCCGGTTACGGTTCCGGTTTCGGTGACGGTTTCGGTGACGGTGACGGTGACGGTGACGGTTCCGGTTTCGTTTCCGGTTCCGGTTCCGGTTACGGTTCCGGTTTCGGTGACGGTTTCGGTGACGGTTACGGTTCCGGTGACGGTTTCGGTTACGGTTCCGGTGACGGTTACGGTGACGGTTAAATATCAACAGATAGCGTGATTATCAGCAACACACTGGTTTTC
>CAYSBQ010000137.1:0-7800 GCA_964429315.1 uncultured Desulfobacterales bacterium | reverse complement strand
ATCTTCTTTTCGCCACCAAAAACATCGTTATAGCACCAAAATCAGCCCTGTTTTTTCAACTAATTTCCATCATATTAATCGGTTACCACGGCCCGACCCCAATAGGTTGACGGATTATAAGCAACGAGGCAGGCATTCCCATCACCTTTGATGATAAAATGATGCAGGCCTTTGAAATTAATTCCGATATTCCTGTTGAAACATTATTTATGGAATTTGACAAAACTGTTTTATATTATAATATAGTCAATTTCAAATAAGAGCGCATCATCATTCTTCCCGACACAATAACAAGGATCATTCCGACCGATAGACAAAGCGCTGCTGGTCGCTTTTGGATTTAGGTGTTAGCTGTATGAAAATACGAAACATACTTATGAGCATTGTCCTAATGCTCCCAGTGATTTGCGAAAGCCAGCCCGCCCGGTCCCTTGAACCGGCGGAGATTCAAAAATTCATTCAGGCCTTCAAATCAGATGAACGGGGACCTTACCAGGCCATCCGGTGGTTCTGTCCGGATGGTTCGATTATACTCCCGAATCAGAGGTGCACACAATCGGGCGGGATACAGCATGCCTTGCATAAGGAGGTGGTTCAAGTCCTTGCAAGGGAACAAGGCATATACCTGGGCCAGATCCTGGCCGGAACCCCGCATATTGATTTTTTGGATGCGGCTAATGGATATTCCCGGTTTGTGCAATATCAGGTTGAAAAATACCTTCAGCTGATTGACGACGGTTGGATCCTGCGACAGGCGCGTTTCTATCGCGGTGCCATGCAGGCGGAAGATGAAGAGGACTGGGGTGTCGAATTTCTGAAATGGCTGATCAACAAGGAAAACCTGCAATCCCGTTTTTTTCTCGTCCGCCAGGCCACAAGACACATTCCCCATCGATACCAGGACGATCAATGGAAACAGATTCGGGCCCAAGCCAAGATCATTGCCGAGCAATACCCGCCATTTACCAAACTGAGGGTCAAGCTGCACGGCCAGCCGGAACGTGATGATCTGAACAGGGTGAAACGGTTTTTTGAGAATCATCGAAACAACCTTCCCGGCCCTGTCTCTGAAATGTTAACCTCCCTCATCATGACCTTGGACAAGGCATTCCAACCGATCCAGTATCAAGCGCTGAATAGTTACATAGGCCGAATTCCGTCTCCGGCTTCGATAAAAGAAGGGCTCGGGATGCTCCTTCAAGTACGGGGCGAAGACCCGGAAACCACGGCCCAACGGATCAAGATCATGGCCCGCATACTTTGGGACATCCGAAAGGGCTTGCCCGAAATTCAGGATACAAAAACACGCATGGCTGCAATGGATCTGTCCATTGACCTGGGAAACTTCATGTTCCTCAATATCAGTTCATGGGAACCGGCGACGATCCAGGATCTTCTCCAAAAAGCCGAAGTGACGGCAAAGGCCCTGGCCGGATGCGGCTACCTGGAGGAAAGGGAATGGAATATGATGGCACCGATCCTGGCGCCGGATCAGACGGAAGGGGACATCCCTTTGCCGCTGTTTGCACGGAAAACAGAAGCATGCCGCCGAATCGTAGAATGGGGAGCAGGAATGGTCCGTGCCCATTATTACCCGACAGTAAAGCTCATTTCCCAGTTTGAACCCTTGGCCGAGGGATTTGTGGATGATCGAATCCATTCATCGCTTCTTCTGGCCATGGGAGAGGCCGCAGCTCAATTAACAGCGGTCCTGAATTATTACACCGGTGCAGGGAATCGTATCTTCCATATTCTCAACCCCCGTCATGTCCGAGGAATCAACCCCGGATTCTCCGTCGGGGAACTGGTCGTCATGACCTCTCCCGCCAGATCCCCCGAGTTTAAGCCGGACAAAATCTATGTACTTCCCCTGCCGCCTGTTGACATGAAGCCTGTGGCAGGAATTGCTGTTGTTTCTGAAGGAAATCTGGTTTCCCATGTCCAGCTTCTCGCGAGAAACCTGGGAATCCCCAACGCGGTGTTGTCGTCACAGGACCTGCATGAACTGATCCGGTATAACGGGCAAAAGGTCTTCTATGCCGTATCCCCCAGAGGAACGGTTGTGATGAAACCGGCATCTGAAATGACTGAGGAAGAAAAAGAACTGTTTTCGACCCACAAAAAAGTTGAAGAAAAAATATGGGTCCCTACCGAAAAGATCGATCTGAAACAGGCCCTTCCCATAAGTCTGAAAGATGTAAGGGCTTCGGATTCCAGCCGAATATGCGGCCCAAAAGCGGCGAACCTGGGCGAATTGAAACATCTCTTCCCTGAGCAGGTGGTCGACGGGCTGGTCATTCCTTTTGGAATCTTCAAAAAGCATCTGGATAAACCCATGCCTGATACGGCCTTAACATACTGGGAGTTTTTGCAGGAGGCCTTTGCCCTGGCCGCCGAAGACCAAAAAAGGGGGCATGCCCCTGAAAAAATCGAGCAAAAACTTCTCAAGCGTCTTGAAACGCTCCGGGATGCGATCCGCAGGATGGACTTCACCCCGGATTTCCGAACACATCTGCAATCGGCATTCCGTCACGAATTCGGGGCAGCCATGGGTGAAGTCCCTGTCTTTGTCCGAAGTGACACCAACATGGAGGATTTAAAGGACTTTACTGGCGCGGGGCTCAATTTGACGGTATTCAATGTGGTAAATCAGGAAGACGTCTTTACGGCATTAAAAGAGGTATGGGCGTCGCCCTTTACGGAAAGAAGCTATCAGTGGCGCCAGAAATACCTGTTGAATCCACAGAATGTCTATCCGTCCATTCTGATTTTGCCCTCGGTCAATGCAGACAAATCAGGGGTCATGATCACTACGGGCCTGTCTTCATCCGACCCCGAGGACACCACCCTTGCTTTCAGCCGGGGAGTGGGGGGCGCTGTTGAAGGACAACAGGCGGAGACCATCCTTCTTCATCCGGACGGCTCGTTCGAACTGTTGTCACCTTCCAGGGAATTGAGCTATACGACACTGCCCACTACTGGCGGCACGGCAAAAACGTTTACATCCCTGGACCGGCCCATCCTGACCTTGGATGAATTGAAACGGCTTTTGGATGTTTCCAAAGAAATCAGGCTGAAGCTCCCAGGAACAGCCGGAATTGAATCGTCCGGCCCCTTTGATGTGGAGTTAGGCTTCAAGGGAAGTGAAATCATGCTGTTTCAAGTAAGACCTTTTGTTGAAAATCGGCGGGCACGTTCCTCGGAATATCTCAAGGGTCTTGATAAGACCATCCCCGAACAGCTGCGTATTCGTTTGGATCAGCCCATTCAGAATCACGGCACTCACAGCATTCAGGAAAAATGACATGAACAAATTGTTGCGTCTTGTTTTAGCGGTGTTACCCCTATTTACACTTTTCTTTCCCGGTTCCGGTCACAGCTACCCCCTGGACGGCTATCCCGATACCGGAATCCGTCGACTGGCACGCCTTGCCCAGGTCGTGGAAGGAAAGGCCAAGGGGACAATGCCTGTCCCAGGTGCAAGGAGATCTGTTTACGAAATCCGGCTGAATCTCCTTGGTGAAACAGAAAAAAACATGGCCGCCTTTCCAAAGCCAGACCCCAAGTTACAGGCTGAAATCAACGCACTCTTCCCCGACCGTCACGAAAGCTATTCCCTTGCATTGCTGGATATCAGCCTGGGCAGACCCATGCGTTTTGCCCAAAGGCAGTCAGATCGAGCGTTTTCTCCAGGCAGTGTGGGAAAACTGGCCATCGCTGCAGGGCTTTTTACTGAATTGGAGAGGCTTTTCCCAGAATCCGTTTCAAAACGACATGAATTGCTGCGGACCAGGATGGTGGTTGCCGGACCATGGATCCATTATGATCACCATGAGGTACCCATCTATCATCCGGAAGACGGATCATTGCTCTCCCGTCCCATTCGGCAAGGGGATGTCTTTTCGCTCTATGAATGGACCGATCACATGCTTTCTGCAAGCGCCAATGCAGCTGCCAGCACCGTCTGGAAAGAACTTCTACTCATGCGTCATTTCAAAGAGGCATATCCGCCTTCAGAGGAAGAGGAAAAGACATTTTTTGACAAGACCCCCAAGATCGTTCTTCGAGACATGGCCATGGCCGTGGTGAATGACCCGTTAAGAAAAATCGGAATCGGTCAAAAAGACTGGCAATTGGGAAGTTTTTTTACGAGTACGGGAAAAAAGATTGTGCCCGGCGGCGGAAAAAGCTCGGCAACGCCCGTGGGCCTCTTGACATGTCTCATGGCCCTTGAACAGGGCCGGATAGTGGACGAGTGGTCCAGCCTGGAAATCAAGCGGCTCATGTATATGACGGCAAGACGGATTCGGTATGCATCTTCACCTGCCCTCAACAAGGCAGCGGTCTATTTTAAATCCGGCAGCCTTTATCGATGCAAAGCGGAATCTGATTTTAAATGCAGGAAATATATGGGCAATGTGGACAACTATATGAACTCCGTCGCCATCGTGGAACATCCGGACGGCAGGGTTTATCTGGTGGCCCTGATGTCCAATGTGCTCAGAAAAAATTCGGCTGTAGATCACCAGACCATTGCCACGTTTATTGACAGGATACTGGCCAGATAGCATCATTTGTTTTTGACATCAGACTCAGGCTTGAGCAGGTCTTCCACAACAGGCACCAGGTCCCTCAGGATCTCCTCACCGTTTTCGCTTTCAACAATGGCGGCTAAAATATAACGCCGCCACACAGTTCCCCAGACCAGAACAGAATCGCAATGCCAAGTCTTCCACGTGCCGGACTTTCGAAAAAGCCTTACCAATGGGACCTGCTTTTCCAGCACCTTTACAAACTTATGATGAATTCCCGGGTCGGACAAATCTTCCAGCATTTGACGGGAACGCGCCGGGTTGATGATCTTACCCGTTGCCAAGAGATAGTAAAACCTGCAAATCTGAGTGACGGTTGCGCCGTGCGACACTCCGGCTATGGGATCAGGCACACGTTTGCCTTCCTTGGCATAGCGCTTTCCCACCCACAGACCGCCGCCTTTTTCAGTGTCATACAACTTGTAGCGGGGGTCCTTGAGAATGGACTCGATCTTTTTAAATCCGATACGTTCGATCACACGGGTTGCAGCGGTATTGCTGGATGTGCGGATCATTTTTTTCAGTTCCTTGTGAATCTCCTGGGTCTCTTTGAGACTCCCGTCCTCAAAGCACACATACGCGGCCAGGAGAACGGCAATCTTGGGCAAACTGGCCGCATACATCATGACCCTTCCATTGACCCTTGCAAAACGGGGACTTTCTGGGTCTGAAAGATCGACAATACCCACAGCCATCCTTTTCGAATTGATCAGCTTCTTCCATGCCGTGTTTTTATTCATGGATGTTTCAAGGGCTGATTGAAGGGATGGATCAACACAGTTGTACAGGGGTTGCCAGACCTTGACCGGAACAGACAAGGGAAGGAGCGGAAACTCCGCCGCAGGCAGATTCAGCGTTAAAAAGAATAGAATAAAGCAACCACACACCGTTCTAAGCCATATTTTCATAAAACGCCTCGACTTCCTTCCAACTACCACGTTTTTACCTTTTCCCCCTTGGCCGTTTCGACCAGCTTTCGGTTTTCCCGCGCCACAAATACGGCCATAAGTCCCCAGATACCAGCAAGGACCACATTGAATTGAATCAGCTTCTTCAGGGGGAGTAAGATCAACTGGCTCCCCGCCAGGACCGTTAGCGCAGCCATGCCGTCACCCAGTCGCACAAAAAGTGTGTCAACAGCCGCCTTGGCCTTGTATACTACGGACGGCGGAATCGGCAGCCACAGCACATGTCGGGCCGTATTGTTGATGGAATAATTCACCGCGTTCTCGGATATTTTCATCATGCGTATGACAATCAACACGGGAAACGCTGCCATCATGGAATAAGAAATCAGAGCAAGGACGGGCATCATCATCAAGATCACCGGAATCCCGCCGTATTTCAGCACGCGGGATACCAGCAGGGCCTGAATGATCAATCCGGAAAGATTCACCCAGAAGTAAAGGTCCCCATAGAACGCAGTGGTGCCTTTTTTTACAAATTTATCAATCACTGCTGTATCTGTGAGACCTCTATCCAGGCAATCCGCCTCAATCGCATTCTGGACCGTACCGTAGAGGATATTCTCCCCGTTTGTCCCAACCCAACTCATCAATAGCACCAAACATGCAATCATAAAGAGATATCGATGCCCGAAAACAAGACCAAAAGCCCCTTTACGGCCTGGAACCTCCGGTTCTTTCTTTTTTTCGGAAAAACGATTTACGCCCTTCCCGGACACACCGCGATAATCTGCCAGCCAGCTCAGGACAAGGGCGGCCAGCAATGGAACAACAGCCACAAGTATGAGATCAAAAGTCTCCCGGACCTCTGTTTTTACAAACCTTCCGGCAAACCACGCACCAAAGGCGGCGCCCGCAGATGCACCCACGGCAATCAGCGGAAACAATCGTTTGCCTATCTCATCTGTATACAAATCCGTAGCAAAGGACCAGAATTGTGCCACGACGGTTACGCTGAAGATGCCCACCCAGAGGTAAAAGGCGACACCGGCATATGGGACGAATTCAAACAGAAAGCCCGGTTGAAGCAACCAGAAGATGACAAGATTGACACTGAAAAAAAGGGTGACCGATGTCAGCAAGGCGCGCCTGGACAAACAGCTTGCCAGGAAAGAGTATACGGGAATCACTCCAATCAGGACAAGGCTTTGCCCGAAACTGCTGTATGCCTTTACTTCCAGTTTTGAAAGGCCTTTTATGACGGAGATGGAAAGCCAACCTTCGCGAACCGGCTTGATGAGATAATAAGCGGCAAGGACCAGAAAAATATTCAGCAGCAGTAAAAGGGCGGTGGCCCCTTCACCGGGTCGGACGTCGCTGAACAGTCGCAACGCCCTTTCCGTTTTGGATAATCCTGAAAAAGCGGTGGCCGGAATATCATTCTTCTTAAAATTAAACAACTATCAAATACCTGAGGGTGCTGAAAAAAAAGCCGCGGATTGCAGCAACATTAATAAAAACTATATCCTTCTTTACATGCTTTGTCAAAAACGACTCCGCGGCAATCAAAGGCGAGATTAAATCATTTTTTTAGTGATGTTTCTCTATGAAAATACAACCATTGGCGATCTTGGCTATCAAGTGATAAAATGGTGATAAAATGGTGCTTTCCCGAAAGAAGTATAGTAAGATTTGTTTTGAAAGGTCTGGGGTCAAGTCTGCTCTTGACTCACCTCCTGCTTTATTTTAGTTGGTAACTCACTCCCGGTAACTCCAGTCTGATTTTCAATAAAAGGAAAGATTATCATCTTTTGTGACCGATTTTTGTAAAGGTGAGTTAAGAGCAGGCCCTCTGTCCTTTTTACCAGCGTCCCCTATCCAGCTCTATCCCAGCTTAAAATATCCTTCATTGGTTAAATTAGAAACTAAATTAATTTACTATGTTTAATGATATATTTTCTAACGTTATCAGATTCCATTCGTCAGCGATCCATTCATAGTGTAAGCGCACTCGTCCTTTCCTGTCATAGGAATTAAAGGGGAACGTCTATGATTTCATGCGTTTTATTCAATCAGCCAAAACGATTTTCTCCTTTAATTTTTTGACCTCTCATGGATGAACGACTCACATTATGCAGTGCAGTTGGTGCATCTATTCTCGCTTTTTGTGGCATAATTAATAAGTATCAAATACAATTCTCAACGAAAGGCATAAAATCATAGACGTCCCCATTGTTGCCATTGTTGCCTTTTCGGCCTGCCATTTGTGGAAACCACCGCTCAACACGGCATAGCGGCTATGT
>CAYSBQ010000136.1:0-7816 GCA_964429315.1 uncultured Desulfobacterales bacterium | reverse complement strand
TGAGCATAACGCAGAGATTGGGCAAAAAGACCATTTATGGATGGACACTAGTTAATCGAAACAAAAGGACGAAGGAGTTTGGTGTATGAAAAGGAATATCTCTGAGAAACTCTTTATTAAGGCAAAGAAGGTGATGCCGGGCGGGGTTAACAGCCCTGTTAGGGCCTGCCGTTCTGTGGGTATGGACCCTTTGTTTATCCAGCGGGCTGAAGGCTCTAAGCTATTTGATGCCGACGGCAACTCCTTTATAGATTATGTTGGCTCCTGGGGCCCTATGATCTTGGGACACCGTCACCCGCAAGTGATTTCTGCTATTGAAGACGTCTTGTCGCGAGGAACCAGTTTTGGAGCGCCAACCGATCTCGAAGTAGAACTGGCTGAGATGGTAATCAGTGCGGTTCCGTCTGTAGAAATGGTCCGGATGGTAAACTCCGGCACCGAGGCCACTATGAGTGCGGTTCGTTTAGCTAGAGGAGTTACCGGCCGGGACCTTATCATCAAATTTGATGGTTGTTATCATGGGCATGGTGACACATTTTTGGTGAAAGCAGGTTCTGGCGTTGCGACACTGGGCATACCGGGCAGCCCCGGTGTCCCCAAGGCTTGCGTGCAAAACACCCTTTCACTGCCCTACAATGATACACAACGGTTGCAGGAGATTTTTTCAGAAAAAGGCAAAACCGTTGCCGCCGTTATCGTAGAGCCTGTAGCCGGCAATATGGGCCTTGTCCCTCCTGATTTAGCATTCTTGAAGGCTTTGAGAGAGCTTACTCAAGACCATGGGGCTGTATTGATATTTGACGAAGTAATGACCGGTTTCCGTGTAGCCTATGGAGGTGTCCAGGCCCTGCATGGCATCATGCCGGATCTGACTTGTATGGGCAAAGTCATAGGTGGTGGACTCCCTGTGGGGGCCTATGGAGGCAAGGCTGAGATTATGTTAAACATCGCCCCCGAGGGGCCAGTGTATCAGGCCGGCACACTCTCTGGTAATCCTGTAGCAATGGCTGCCGGTATTGCTACACTGAAGATTTTGAAAGAACCTGGGTTTTATGGAACCCTTGAAGCCAGTTCAGCCATGTTGGAAAAGGGCCTAAAAGAGGCTGCCGAGGAAGCCGGGATATCTATAGCAATAAATAGGGTCGGCTCTATGATGGGACTCTTTTTTACGGACAAGCCGGTTTCAAACTTTGCTGAGGCCCAAAAGAGCAACGTGAATCTCTTTTCCGCATATTACAAGGGAATGCTTGAACATGGCATCTATCTTGCCCCGTCTCAATATGAAGCAGCATTTGTATCGAGTGCACATAGCAAGACGGATATTGAAAAAACCACCCGGGCGGCAAGCAAGGTTTTTAAAAGTTTAAGAATTTAAAGATTGACTTGATGGATAGAGTATGTTAATTACCGCCCTGGTTTTTCATGGCAGGGCATTTTGGCCGCGAGGTGCTTTAAAAGATGCTCTTTGTCAAAAACAAGGAGACCAAGAAGCTCTTTTGTGAGTTGTGGTACTATAGTGGTTTAAGCTTTTCTATTGCCCTTTCCGTCGTGATTGGGTTAGGCATCGGCTACTGGCTTGACACTCGGGTATTCCATACCTCACCATGGTTTACCCTTATCTTTCTTGGTTTTGGCATCGTGGCTGGGTTTCGAAACATATACCTGGCCATGAAGAAGAGCCAGAAGCTATAGAGGGGAAATTTTGGGTTGTGCAGATAGAAAAGAGACTGCTTAGGTTTATTACATTTACAAACTGGATGCTCTTCGGCCTTGGTACTGTTTGTGGGTTCGTTTGGGCGCCGGTACAGTTTGCATTGGGAATCTTGGCAGGCGGTCTTGTAGTAACGGTCAACTTTCACCTTTTGTATCGGTCTCTCCGGAAAACTCTTACTCCACCGCATATAGCCAGTGTGAGGATGGTGTTGGGGAAATATTATGTTCGTTTTGCAGCTACGGGTATTATCATTTTTGCTTTAATAGCCAATCACCTAGTACACCCTTTGGGACTAATAATCGGACTTTCCGTTGTTGTTACGAGTATTATCTTAGCTACATTCAATGAAATAAGGAAAATTATCTTCAAGGAGGCGGTCTAATATGGAACATCCGATTCTCTTTTTGGTGCAATTGCTTGATCTCGTTGGCCTTGGACATTTTGCGCACCAACATCCTCATGTACTCTATACGTGGCTTGTTATGCTCTTTCTCATCGTGGTCGGCGCTATTGCCACCAAGGGTATCAGTATGATCCCCACTAAAGGGCAAAACTTCTTTGAGTTGGTAATCGGCGGGATGGAAGATTTTATCGTAGATATTACCGGCGAGGAAGGCCGTCGTTTTTTCCCAATCCTTGCCACGGTTTTTATCTATATTTTTGTATGCAACCTTGTTGGCCTTATTCCGGGCTTTTATCCACCAACCGCCAATCTTAATACAACGCTTTCTTGTGCCCTTGTAGTTGTTATTTTTACTCATGTCATTGGGGTGATGTATCACGGGCCGAAGTATATCAAGCACTTTTGCGGACCCATATGGTGGATGATACCTATCATATTTCCTATCGAATTGATTGGCCATACGGCCAGGGTTCTCTCACTAACCATCCGTCTTTTTGGAAATATGAGCGGGCATGAATTGGTGCTGGGCATCCTTTTCATGCTGGCCGGAGCTTTTTTTGCCCCACTGCCGATAATGGGTTTGGGGATTTTCGTCAGTTTGGTACAAGCCTTTGTGTTCTTTTTGCTTTCTGTTATGTATTTTGCAGGTGCTATGGAACATGCCCATTAAAAAGAGTTAGTACGTTGGAGGAAGCCCATAAATAAAAATCTTAACTTAAAGGAGGGAGTAATTATGTTCAAGAAACTATCATTTTCCACACTGGGGACCGCATTTTTGGTGTTGGCCTGTTCCACAGTGGCCTTTGCTGCAGGTGACGAGCTTGCTCTGGCCGGCGTGAAGTACTTTACAGTCTCTGTATTTACAGCAGGTTTCGCCATTGCGCTTGCCGCATTCGGCGGCAGTATCGGCCAAGGTTGGTCCATCAGGAATTCGGTTGAAGGTATCGCCAGGAACCCAGAGTCCTCGGGTAAAGTGACAGTAACCATGCTGATTGGTCTGGCCATGGTTGAGTCACTGGTTATCTACACCCTGGTTATTGCCTTGATTCTGATCTATGCGCATCCGCAGTCTAGTGCAATTGCCGCTCTGTTTTCTCATTAGTCAAGAGCGGTAAAAAAGTTAAAGAGGTACAGGTACATTCAGGGTTGTGTTGCCTACCTTATTGGAGGGGCGCAACCCTGTCTCTTTTTTGACGCAAAACCTTTCTTTACAACAATCATTCCTTTAACATTTTAACTATTCTAAGCACTGGGACTGTAGCCCCAAAATGGTAGGCATTTGAAAATACCTGCAATCGCTATTTCTCGTCTGTCAGTCTATGCCAGACACCTTGCCCTTTTAAAGGAAAAGGGTACAGAGGTCATTTCGTCGGGACATCTGGCCGATATTTGTGGAGTCAATCCAGCACAAATACGCAAGGATCTTGGCTATTTCGGGGATTTTGGAGTAAGAGGTGTCGGTTATTATGTTCAAGAACTCCTCTTTGAGATTCGCAAGATCTTGGGGTCTGATCAACAATGGCGCTTGGGGTTAGTCGGTGTGGGAAACCTTGGTTTGGCCCTTTTAAAGCACCGAGAGTTTACGAACAATGGATACACTTTTGTGGCGGCATTTGATAAAAGGGTAAAAAAAATTGGTATGGAGATAGACGGGCTAAAGGTCCAACCACTTGAGGCTATCAACTACGTGATTGAAAAGAAAAGCGTGGAAATCGGTGTGATTGCCGTAAAACCGGTTCTGGCTCAAGAAGTTGCAGATATATTAATAAGGGCGGGGATTCATGGTATCTTGAACTTTTCGCCTGTCCAAATCGAATGCCCCACGCATGTGTCTATCGAAAACGTAGATTTTAGTATTAAGCTGGAAAAACTCTGTTATAAGATCAAATCACAAAGGGCTTAGGCTTAAGCAAGACCTTCCGCAGAAATCTGCCTGTGTGGGAATGTCGGTTCCCTGCAATATCTTCAGGCTTGCCGGAAACTACTACCTCACCTCCTCCGTTGCCACCCTCCGGCCCCAAATCAATAATGTGATCGGCCAATTTCACAACATCCAGATTGTGTTCGATTACAATAACCGTGTTGCCTGTATCGACCAGCCGGTTTAATACATCCATGAGTTTTTGAATATCGACAAAATGAAGTCCGGTAGTCGGTTCGTCCAGGATATAAACCGTTTGACCTGTTCCTTGTCTGCTCAGTTCCCGGGAAAGCTTCAGTCTCTGGGCCTCTCCGCCTGAAAGAATGGTAGCCGGTTGGCCCAGGTGGATATAATCAAGCCCTACATCGGCAAGTGTTTCCAGTTTGGTCCTTATCTTTTGCACCTTGCCCAAGAATTGAATAGCCTGGTTTACCGTCATATCCAGCACTTCAGAGATGTCTTTGCCCTTATATCTTACCTCTAGCGTCTCGCGGTTATAGCGCCTACCTTTACATACATCGCAGGTAACATAGACATCCGGCAAGAAATGCATTTCAATCTTGATGATTCCCTCTCCACTGCAGGCTTCACACCGACCACCTTTAACATTAAAACTGAAGCGCCCCTGCTTATATCCTCTCTGTCTGGCATCCGGCGTTTTTGCAAATAATTGACGGATGTCGGTAAAGAGGCCGGAATAGGTGGCAGGATTTGAACGTGGGGTCCGGCCAATGGGCGACTGGTCTATGTGGACGACACCGTCAACGTTTTCGAGACCGGTGATTTGTCGGAATTGGCCAACACTTTTCTTTGAGCGATAAAAATGCCTTGCCAAGGCCCGGTAAAGGGTCTCTATCACAAGTGTTGATTTACCCGAGCCTGATACTCCGGTTACACACACGAAGGAGGCCAGCGGGAACTGGACGGTGATATCTTTGAGATTGTTTGATCGTGCCCCAGCCAAAGTCAGATAGCCTTTTGTCGGATTGCGGCGTTTAGCCGGTACTGGAATTCTCTTTCGACCTGACAGGTATTGACCGGTAATCGACGCACGGTCTTCAAGTAGATCCTTAGGCGCCCCACTGAATACGACATGCCCCCCCTCGGCGCCTGCTTGAGGACCCATGTCGATAACATAGTCTGCCGAAAGGATAGTTTCAGAGTCGTGTTCTACTACAATTACCGTGTTCCCAAGATCCCGCATCTGCTTAAGTGTATCCAGCAGTTTTTGATTATCCCGTTGATGTAGGCCGATACTGGGCTCGTCAAGTACATAGATTACACCTGTAAGTTTCGAACTAATTTGCGTGGCGAGCCTTATGCGTTGCCATTCACCCGCCGAAAGCGTTGATGATGCACGGTCCAGGGCAAGGTATCCAAGTCCAACGTGAGCTAGGAAGAATAGCCTTTCACTGATTTCTTTCAGTAAGCGCGTCGAAATGGCAGCATCTTTTGTGTTAAGTTCAATGTGATCGAAAAATTCCCGTAGTTCGTCTATGGGAAGAATACTGATTTCATGTATAGATTTTCCGGCTACTTTTATTGCGAGGCTTTCTGATTTAAGTCGGCCGCCATGGCACTCGGGGCATGGTTGTACATTCATAAACTGTTCGATTTCCTCGCGAACCCGCGGCGTGGCACTCTCCTTGTAACGGCGCTCCAGGGATGGGATAACCCCTTCAAATGGGCGTGAATAAGTGTGCCGCTGCCCATTTCGCTCAAGATAAAAAGTAATTGTTTCTTTTTTAGAACCGTATAAAAGTAAATCCTTAAGGGGCTGCGAGAAATCTCTGAAAGGTGTATAAACATCCGCTTGATAATGCTTGGTAATAGCATCCAATACCTGAAAGAAGTAAACGGAGTGACGGTTTTCCCAGGGCGCTATAGCCCCTTCTCTTAATGAAAGGCCGGCATTAGGGACTATCATATCAGGATCAAAAACCAGCATAGAGCCTAGTCCGCTGCAGGCCGGACACGCTCCCTGAGGGCTATTAAAAGAAAAACTCGCCGGCGTAGGTGGTGGATAACTGTTGCCGCATTTTAGGCACGCAGCCTTTTCACTGAAAACAAGTCGCCTTCCGCCAACGATTTCAACAGCAATGAGTCCTTCCGACAGCCCCATGGCAAGTTCAATAGAATCGGCTAAACGGTTTCCTGCCGAACCTTTGATGACCAACCGGTCTACGACGACCTCAATGGTATGTCTTGTGTTCTTGTCTAATGAAATATCGTGCGCCAAATCAGATGTCCGGCCATCTACCCGGACACGGGCGAATCCATCTCTTCGGAGCTTTTGAAAAAGCTTCTTGTGAGTTCCTTTCTTCTCTGTGACAACCGGGGATAGGAGCATGATCTTGGTCTGTGACTCGAGGGCCATGATCTGATCGACTATTTGTTGAACCGTTTGTGTGGTAATCGGATGTCCACATTGATGGCAATGTTGTATGCCGATTCTGGCAAATAAAACCCGGAGGTAATCATGAATTTCAGTGATAGTGCCTACAGTGGACCTGGGATTTTTTGTAGTAGATTTTTGCTCAATGGCAATGGCAGGTGATAGGCCTTCGATGGTGTCCACATCCGGCTTATCCATTCGTTCCAGGAACTGGCGCGCGTAGGCGGAAAGGGATTCCACATAGCGTCGTTGGCCTTCGGCATAGATTGTATCAAAGGCAAGTGTGGACTTGCCTGAACCCGAAAGACCGGTAATGACTACAAGTTGGTTTCGCGGAATGTCCAAGTTTATGTTTTTAAGATTGTGCTGGCGTGCACCGCGGAGGATGATTTTGTCAAAGGGCATGTTATTAGATTCCATCGGATAGAAGCGCTTATCCGGGAAATATTACGGATCTGCCTTGGCTTTGTCAACCCAAATAGGGCCTTGGTTCGCGGTTTTTATGTTGACTCACTTTTTTTAAACGCTAAACTCTTACAAATAATCCGGAAAGGGGGATCAATTATGGCAATAGCAGAGGTAAGTATAGTGCCCATTGGGACCGAGTCTACAAGCCTAAGCGGTTATGTAGCGGCATGTCTAAAAGTGTTGGATGAGTCCGGTTTAACCCACGAGTTGCATGGCATGGGCACAATCATTGAGGGAGACCTGCAGGAGTTGTTTGCGATCATCCGGAAAATGCACGAAGTTCCGTTCACGGAAGGTGCGCAACGGGTTGTCACAAGTATAAAGTTGGATGATCGGCGAGATAAGAAATCAACTTTTCGCAAAAAGGTCGCCTCTGTCATGGACAAGAAATAGTCCAGCCCAAGTATTCATACCCTATTTTGAAAAGTTAGATCAGACTCCTTCGTTATGTAGGATGGTGGAAAACGATCTGGGGGTCATGATTGGAATCCCGCGGAATTCTTTCAATACCAACAGGTCCTGATCGCCGGTTACGATAAAACCTGCATGAGCATTAGCGGCCAGTCCCAGAATCTTGACATCATCTGAGTCCCGACATAGGTCTGACGGAAAGGCCGTCGGTTGGTACATGTTTGAATGCTCGAGAAGAAGACTGCCGATTTCATCAACAACGCCGACCGGCAATTTGATCTTCTGTCTGAGGTTTCGAAGTATTTCGTCAAGCAATCCCTCGCTTAACACAATCCGGTGACCGTGTAGACATAGCTCGGAAATAGATTCGCAAAGCCCGCGAGCAGCTTGCTCTTGCCGGACATTCGACATTCGTTTGCCTATTTTCCCCCAACTTGCCGAGAAATTCAGGCAGGCTTTCTTTCCCCGTGGCAGGAAACCGATACTTCTCACAAAAATCCAAAT
>CAYSBQ010000135.1:0-7826 GCA_964429315.1 uncultured Desulfobacterales bacterium | reverse complement strand
CCTCAAGACTTGGGTGAGTTTAGCGTGGAGGTGGATGGTTCCGCCCCATTGGAGATGAAATAAGCGTGTTATTTTTACGTTCGCAAGGTGGAGGTGTTTGAAAAGCGAGCGCACTTTTTGCAACCTGTAAAAAAACCGGCCTCTTGAGGTCGGTTTTTTTAGTTTGGTTGAGTTTTTTACGGAATCTCTGTACTATGTTGAAAAAGGAGATTTTTTTTGAACCGGAGCAATCGCCTTCTTGTCAGTGTTTTTTTCTTATTTGCAATGCTCTTTGTCGGGTGCTTTGGGTATGTACTTATAGAGGGCTGGTCCTTTGTGGATGCCCTTTATATGACAGTCATCACCTTGAGCACGGTAGGTTACGGTGAGATCCATGAGCTTTCTCCATTGGGCCGAGTTTTTACCATGGCCTTTATTTTTGTATCGGTGGGTTTTGCCTTTTACCTTGCCGGAAGTATTGTCCAGTTCATGATGGAAGGTCGAATCAGGGAAATCCTGGGGAGGCGCAAATTGGAAAAAGGGATTAAAAAGCAAAAAAATCATCTCATTATTTGTGGATTCGGTCGAGTAGGGATTAGTATTTGCGATGAACTTGCCAAATCAAAACGGGCAGGTATTGTTGTGATTGACAGAGATCCTGAGGCAATTGTTGCATTGGAAGAGCAGGGAATCTATTACATTGCCGGAGAAGCCACTGATGAGGAGAATCTCATTAAGGCAGGTATTGAAAGGGCTCGTGGCTTGGTGGCGGCGTTAAAAACGGATAGTGACAATGTGTATGTCTCGCTGACGGCCCGAGAGTTAAACAAGGAACTTTTCATTATTGCTCGCGCGGGTGAAAAGAAATCGGAAAAAAAACTCCTTGCGGCGGGCGCCAATAAGGTTGTGTCTCCCTATTCGATGGGGGGGCATCGCATTGCTCAGATGATAGTGCGACCAACGGTTACGGATTTCCTGGAACTGACTATGATGCACGAAGGTGGGAAGATTCAGATGGAAGAGATGTTGGTGCACCCTTCGTCACGGTTGATTGATGTAGCCTTGCAGGACTCAGACATTCGCAAAGATCTAAACTTGATTATTGTGGCAGTGAGAAAGCCTGAAGGTGATATGTTATTCAATCCATCATCTCAGACAAAACTCCTCGGTGGCGATACGGTGGTGGTTATTGGGGAAAAAGAGAACTTAAAAGAACTTGAGCATATTCTAGGTCCCCAAAGCTAAATCTTGTAGATCGTTCGTTTTTCCGTGATAATGATATCGATGTATCTATCGTGTGGTTCCATGGGGATTTGAGCTGCTATTTGGCATTCAAAGGCCAAAGCCACTTTCCGGGTTGTTGCATCGAGTTTTGGGATGAATTTGTCATAAAATCCCGTACCGTGACCAATGCGGCCCCCACGTTCATCAAAGGCGATCCCTGGGACAATCGCCAAGTCGATATATTCTATAGGTACTTGCTTGCATCGTTTGGTGATGGGTTCCATGATTCCGTGATAGCCCGGCTGTACGTCCTGATCGAGGCTCTCAATCTTTAGTGGGATTATGTTTTTGTTTTTTGCGTCGACCAGGGGAAGTACAACCGCCTTCTTATGCTCGATGGCCCTTCGAATCATGTCATCAGTAGCCACCTCGCTTTTGAAATTCATGTAAAAGAGCACTGTTTTAGCTTCTAGGAAATTGGCAAAACCAAAGAGCCGTTCCATGATCTGTTTGCTCTTTATGGAATGTTCCTTTTCTTCCAGTTTGTCACGCTTGATGAGGACCTCGGTTCTAATTTCGTTTTTTCTCTCTTTTAGATTTTGCATAATGTACCCCGACGATCTTTCTGTCTTTTCTGAAAATAACCACTATACCAAGATTGTCAATAAAGTCAAGTAATAATAATTATTGACTAAACAACCTTCCCGTGTTAAAAATCTAATCCCCATTGATGGACTAGGTTATTGGGCGCTAACAAGTATTGTTGCGTTACATTGAGATGATATCGACTTAAGTCATGTTAGAAATTAAATTTGTTCGACAAAATTTGGAATTGGTCCAGAATTTACTGGAGAACCGGGGACAGAAAAATGCCCTTAAAGGGTTCGTTGAATGTGATTCCAGACGGCGGGTCATCCTGCTTGAAGTTGAAGAACTAAAGCATCAGCGGAATTCAGCTTCTGAGAGTATTGCGCGAATAAAAAGGGATGGGAAAGATCCTGTGGACCTGATTGTGGAAATGAAAGCCGTTTCTGAAAAGATAAAGAACCTGGACGGAGAGCTAGCACAAGAGGAACGTACTTTACGTTCTGTTCTGATGGGTATTCCTAATCTGCCTCATCCATCGGTTCCGGTCGGCAAAAGTAGTGAGGATAATCCGGTCGTAAGGACTGTCGGAAAACCACCCTCCTTTGATTTTGAGCCCCTTGCCCACTGGGAGATTGGTGAGAGGCTTGGGATACTCGATTTTGAGAGAGCAGCCAAGATTACCGGGGCTCGTTTTGCCTTATATCTCGGTCTAGGGGCAAGGCTTGAACGAGCACTGATCAACTTCATGCTCGATATCCAGACTAGGGAAAATGGGTATCTTGAGGTCCTTCCGCCCTTTATGACCAACCGCGCCAGCACTACAGCCACGGGTCAACTGCCCAAGTTTGAAGAAGACTTGTTTAAATTGGAAGGATGGGACTACTATCTAATCCCAACTGCAGAAGTGCCGGTTACGAATATTCACCGGGATGAGATCTTGGATGAAGGAGACCTTCCAAGGCTTTATACCGCATATACGCCCTGTTTCAGGTCAGAGGCGGGTTCCTACGGCAAGGATACCAGAGGACTTATCCGGCAGCACCAGTTCAACAAGGTGGAACTGGTGAAGTTTACTACCCCGGAGAGTTCATACGATGAATTGGAGAATCTCCTGAGTAATGCTGAAGCCATATTGCAACGTCTTGATCTTCCCTACCAAGTTATAGAGCTTTGCACAGGTGATCTAGGATTTTCGGCTGCCAAGACCTATGATATTGAGGTTTGGATGCCTGGGCAGCAAAAATATCGTGAGATATCCTCGTGTAGCAATTTTGAAAACTTTCAGGCCAGAAGGGCAAGCATCCGCTTTAGAAGAAAAGGCAAAAAGGGCACGGAACTCGTGCATACATTAAACGGGTCGGGTCTGGCAGTTGGCCGTACTGTGGTGGCTGTTTTGGAGAACTTTCAACAAGAAGACGGCTCAGTTATTATCCCTGAGGCCCTGCGACCTTTTATGGATGGGGTGGAAAGGATTGAGAGTGCGTTTTAGCGCACTCTGGATTTAAATATGAGAATCGAGGACTTTCCGGAAAAAATCCAACCATACTTGATCCCTAAAGTTGACGGAGAGCTTGTATATCAGTGCCTTGGTTGTGGCGAGGAATACGACGCTACCGAGCTTCTCTATACCTGTCCTGATTGTGGCAGCGTATTGCTTCTTGTGGATCGCGCCTTTGACCGGTTGAAACAAATACCGTCGGTTTTATGGCGTCAAATATTTGACTATCGCAGGATGCTGAATATTTCGTCTTTTAAGGGGATATATCGATACTACGAGTTTATCGGTCCCGTAATACCCCTAGATGCGATCGTATACCTTGGCGAGGGACATACCTCCATGGTGGAGGCCAATGGACATCTGCAGGATATGGTAGGGGCTAGGTTTTGCTTCAAGAATGACGGCCAGAATCCTAGCGCCTCTTTTAAGGACAGGGGCATGGCCAGCGCCATGAGCTATATCAACTTTCTTCTCCGATCCAAGAGGCTTTCCGATGTGCTGGCCGTATGTGCATCTACGGGAGATACCTCTGCATCTGCGGCCCTTTATGCGGCCTACCTCCAACCAGATGTGAAATCAGCAGTTATCCTTCCCCACAAAAAGGTTACAGCCCAGCAACTGGCACAGCCTCTTGGAAGCGGGGCTGCGGTATTTGAGATCCCCGGCGTTTTTGATGATTGCATGAAGGTAGTAGAGGCACTTTCAGAACAATATAATGTAGCGCTCTTAAATTCAAAGAACGCTTGGCGTATATTGGGACAGGAATCCTTTTCTTATGAGATTGCCCAGGATTTTGACTATGATATGCGTAATAAGGTTGTCGTCGTGCCGATAGGAAATGCCGGAAACATTACCGCCGTTATGAGTGGCTTTCTGAAGTTTCTTGAAGTCGGTATAATTGATTGCCTGCCAAAGATCATAGGGGTCCAGTCAACTCATGCCAATCCTGTGTACAAGTATTACTTGGAGCCCGATCAAGAAATGCGCACCTTTGTCCCTGTAAAGGTTCGGTCCAGTGTGGCCCAGGCTGCCATGATCGGAAATCCGGTTTCCATGCCGCGGGTGATTCATTTGGTAAAGGCCTACAATGAGAAGGCGGGCAAGCAAGTTGTATTCGTTGTGGAGGTGGAAGAACAAGCCATCATGGATTGGGAGCTTATAGCCAATCGAAACGGCCACATTGCCTGTACTCAAGGTGGTGAAGCACTGGCTGGACTTATTGAGGCAAATGAGCGGGGTATTATTGACAGTGGTGATACTGTAGTCCTTGATGCTACGGCCCATGCCCTGAAATTTGCAGGATTCCAGGAGATGTATTTTGAAGATCGGTTTCCTCCAGACTTTGAGATTTCCCCAAAAGAATCCCTTAAGAACGCCCCGGAACTAGTCAAAGCGCAAGGCTTGGATATTTTCCCTTCTCCGGAAAACCCGCTTAAGGGACAAGACTTTGACCAATTTGTGCAGCAAACCGCAAAAACCATAGCAGACAAATTGAACCTAAAACCCCGTCAGTTGTAAAGGGTGTCGTATTTTTTCTGTCATATGAATTACATTCACAGCCATAAGTCGGAAGGGTTTACCCTCCTAGAGATCATCATTGTCATTGCCATTGCGGGTATAATAGCGGCAATTGCCGTGCCCAGCCTTGTGAATCAGTTGCCTAGATATCGACTTTCCGGAGCGGCAAGACAGGTGATGGGAGATCTTATGTGGGCAAGGATGGAGGCCGTGAGTGAGAAAAATGAATTTAGGATCTTTGTTATCGACAGTCACCGATATCAGATCCTTGACGATGACGATAATGACGGTATTGTGGGAAGTGGCGAGAAGGTTCGGGTTAAGGATATTAGGGACGAATATCCTGATGTAAGTATAAGTAACACAACCAATCCTATCTTTTTCCCAAGGGGAAGTGCTTCAATGGGGACGATTACTCTTTCAAATTCGAGTGGTTCCAAGAAGTTAAAGATTCATCTGACGGGACGCGTTAAGATGGTTTAAACATGTGCAGGCCATGTGACCATAACGGTTTTACTCTCCTCGAAATCCTCATTTCTGTTGTAGTTCTGAGCGTCGGATTTATGGCAATCGCCGGGGTTACTGTTGGCACTATGCGCGGAAGGTCCTTTAGTGCCGCTGTGACCACAGCGACGACCTTGGCCCAGGACAAGATGGAAGAGATCAGACGTCTCAATTATTCCGGGCTTCCAAGTACGAATTCGACGACGGTAGAAGATTACGGCGCTATCGCCGACTATCTCCACTACAAAAGGGTTGTTTCAACGGATATATCAGACCCTGCTGCCGGAATGAAGACAGCTGCTGTGACGGTCTATTGGGACTCCGACAAACATTCGGTTTCCTTAGAGACAATTATTGCGGAATCGAAATGATGGACATACTGCTTGAAGATTCCCAACGTGGTTTTACCCTCATGGAAGTCCTTATTTCCATGGCGATAGGCGGGCTTCTTCTAGGTGTTGTTGTAAATACCTTTGTTATACAGCAAAAATCGTATGATGTCCAAGAGCAGGTTACTGAGATGGTGCAAACGGCAAGGGCGGCTATGGACATGATGACCCGGGAGATTAGGATGGCAGGCTATGATCCTGCCCGCGCAGGCTTTGAGGGTGTTTCATATAATGCCACACAACTTAGAGTAAATGCTGACCTGAGGGGGGACAACCCAAGTGATCCGCCCGACGGAGACACCAATGATTCGAACGAGGACATAATGTATTCCTATGATTCGAACAATTTTCAGATTGACCGGAACACTGGAGGGGGTAACCAACCATTTGCAGAAAATATCGACTCGTTTACCTTTGGTTATATAGACGGAAATGGTAATCCCACTACAATCAGCGCTGATATACGGCAAGTAAGAGTTACTGTTACTGCAAGGACCGCCAAACCGGATCCCGAGTATCCTTCTGACGGGGGATACAGGACGTACATGTTGAGTTCTTTGATCACGCCGCCAAACCTTGCTTGTCCGTAGGGAATAACGGTTTAATTGGTTAGATTGGTTCAATTAGTTAGATTGGTTTAATTGGTTGTAAGTGTTCACAGGTTCAGGGTTCAACGTTCAGGGTTAGGGAAACTTATGTGACGTCATTGAGCGCCTCCGGCGCTGTTTGAGGCGTCAGGTTGGAGGCAAAAAGCTAAGCACAAAGAACAAGGGTAAGCGTTTACAAATGATGTATGGTGATGAGAATGTAACCTCTGAACCTCTGGATCTCTGAACCTTTGAACCGGTGAACCGGTGAACGGTTACGACCAATGGAACAAATCCAACCAATAAAACCAATGGAACCAATAAAACAAGTCGATAAATTTATCACTTTTCAGTGGCATAAATGGAAGCGCTTATTTGGAAACGAAAGGGCCATGGTTCTACCCACTGCCCTTATATTTATGGGTGTATTAGCTCTTTTAGGAACGACCGCTTTTGTTACGAGTACCACGGAAATGAAGATAGGCAACAACCACAAAGTAAGCGAACAGGCCTTCTACGCGGCACTCGCAGGTGGTGAAGAGGCAAGGGCGAGATTGGCGGGTTATGCAGCAAATCCAGTGGCTGACGGCAGCCCTACTCAATCGGGATGGCGAGCCTATATCGGGAGCTTGCAGGAAGCAACGGATAACGGGTACAATCCCGGCAGCAGCCTCCATGGAAGGTACGATTGCCTTGCTGCTGATTTTGGCTATACCGTGCAGATTAGACACCGTAGTAATGCCGCCGGTAATCTTTTTTACTGGGGTGATAATAATGGTGATGGAATCTTTGAGCGAAACACGATAACGGGCAAGAATATCTATCTTGTTACCAGCCAAAGTTCGGTCGGGGGATCGAATAAGAGTGTGGAAACACAGATTGCCGAGATACCGCCTATAACAATTTCTGCCGCCCTTTATGTAGAGGCGGTGACAACAATTCAGGGGAGCAGTACCTATGTGATAGGTGTAAACGGTTGCGGGGGGCCGGACAAGGCAGGTCTTGTTACTACTGGAGGCGCCGGTTCTGTTACAGTTATCGGAGGGGGCAATATTACGGGTTCAGGAGGTAGCACTCCAAACATTTCGTACAACGGAACAGATATGGACGTTGGATCTGTTGTCGGCTTTTTTAAGCGATTTAAAGATTTTTCCTATACGGTGGTAAGCGCCACACATTCTGCTGCAAGCGTGCCCGGTCCAGGGGACGGTTGGGGAACTCCTACGCCGGGGGCAACGCTTCAGGACGTATCATCATGTGCTTGCAGCAATATCGTGTATTACGATACTTCTGGAACCTATGTGAAGCTTTCGGGTGGGGTTTCAGGCTGTGGTATCCTTCTTATCCAAGGAGATCTGGAAATCGCCGGTGATTTTTCGTGGTATGGGCCTGTAATTGTAACAGGCTCAGTGGTCTTTTCAGGTGGTGGAAACAGAAATATTACCGGCGCAATGATTGTCGGCGGTTCTGTGGTTTGTGATGTCTCAGGTGGGAATTCAAATATCGTTTATTGCAGCGCCGCAATAGAAGATCAGACCG
>CAYSBQ010000134.1:0-7848 GCA_964429315.1 uncultured Desulfobacterales bacterium | reverse complement strand
CGAGAAAAACTTCTGTCAAAAGGGGCTGCAGTGCTTTCTGATCAGGAACTCATTGCAGTGCTCCTTGGAAGAGGTACAGAGGGCCACGATGTCATGTCAGTTGCTAGAAAGGTACTTAAGATTCTGGATACGACTAATTGCAATCCTAACATGGCGGAACTAAATGCCATTGAGGGGATGGGTCCAGCGAAAGCAGCGCTGATTAGCGCTGCTATGGAATTTTCCCGCAGGCGTATTAAACCTGAAGGGCTAAAAATATCTTTTCCTCCTGATGTGCTCCCTTTAATGCGCCACTATGCCGACAGAAAACAGGAACATTTCATCTGCGTTTCCCTTAATGGAGCTAATGAAGTCATAACTACCCGAGTCGTTTCGGTCGGACTGGTTAACAAAACCCAGGTACACCCCAGAGAGGTCTTTGCTGATCCCATAACAGATCGAGCTTCTGCTATTATCGTGGCCCATAATCATCCTGCTGGTGAATTAACTCCAAGCAGGGATGATGAAGAAATTACTAAACGCTTAAAAGAAGCAGGAGAAACTCTAGGGATCAAACTTTTGGATCATATTATTTTCAACCATAAAGGATATTACAGCTTTCTTGAAAATAATGAGCTTTAAGTGACTTATTGTCGATTTAAAAATAGATTTTGGGAGAGGAGAGGGGTCAAGACTGCTCTTGACTTATTCTCTTATTTTTTTGAGGAAACTCGATTTTATTACTATGAGAAAGAATCAACAGGAGGAGGTATTATAGAAGCAGGGATAGCTTTCAATATGAAACAAAGGGGTCTTGAATCTTGAATTTTAACATAAGCGAAGGCCTTCATTCTTGATAGTCAAACAGGAAAAGAATGGGCACGCGCGTCTACACTCTTGACAAACGGCATGATGGATATAGATCAAAAAGTTCGAATTGCGGTTTTTAAAATCTATTGTTGAAACGAGCATGACAAACGGGGAACTTCGACAACCGATCAATGAAGTACAAAAGTGCCAGAGTAAGTTCGACCACGTGGAGGTGAAGGCCGCTCATGGTGGGACACCGAGGCAGCTTTATGAACCGTTATCGGCGTTGGAGATGCTCACCGGCTACAGGAGGACATAACGAGCCTTGCATCTGCTGATAGATATGTAACCGGCCTTAAGGCCTCAGTTTCTGGTGGATGAGATAGTGGTAGCCGTCGAAACCGAAGAGATATCGGCGGCCCGGTGGAGAATGTTTAGGAGGGGGATCTGTTGTGGATGATTTGCTGTTTTCAGATCAGGAGATCGAGAAGCTCATTGTATGTCCTAAAAGGATTATTGAACCGCCCAAAAAGGAAATGGCACTCGCAAACGGACACTGGCGAAATGACATGAAGCTTCAATCGGAAGATAAGGAATATGATTTTTCGGTTTTCATGAGGAAAAATGAAGATTTTGAAGAGAATTTCTCAATAGGATTGACCTATAAACCAAGAGATGTCAGAGGCGAAATTCCACTTCTCAGATGTAACGGCCCCCACGGTCCGCATGTCATGTTTGATTACCATAACAGCTTTCATATCCATAAGGCCAACCAAGAAAATCTTGCTTCTGGAATTAGGGCAGAAAGGACGGCTTATATTACCAAAGAATATGCCTCGTATCAGGACGCCCTTGGATATTTTATAAAAAAATGCAATATAATCGAGGCTGAGAAATATTTCGTTGGAGTATTACAATACGAACTTTTTCCGCAACAGGGGGCCAAGCAATGAAAGAATATTTAGATGCACTAAAAAATCAATTCAACGACCGAATCCGATTTGTTGAAAAGCGACCCGATATATTTCAACTCATTGCCCCCTTTTATCATGAAGATGGAGATATGCTCGAAATTTATCTTGAAAGGACTGGTGGGAATGGAAAGATAAAGATTTCGGATCATGGCATGACCATTATGCGACTGTCCTATGAGTATGATATCGATACACCAAATAAAAGACGAATTTTTGAAAAAATGCTTACTGAAAACCAGCTCCTTGAAAATGAGGGGCGGCTTTATCTTGAGGCAGACCTTGAGGTTCTTTACCCTTCCGTTTTACAGTTTGCCCAGGCTGTGAGCAAGGTCTCAAATATGAAGCTTTACAAGCGGGAAGTGATAAAGAGTCTATTTTACGAGTTGCTTGATGAGTTCATTGCCGAGCAACTTATCCGGTATCAACCTCAACCCAAAGCTCTGCCCATTCTGGAAAGGGACGATCTGGAAGTTGATTATTCTTTCAAGGGATTTCCCAGGCCATTATACCTTTTCGGAGTAAAGGACGATACGAAAGCCAGACTGACCACTATTTCATGTCTTGAGTTCCAAAGGGCCGATATTCCCTTTAAGAGCGTTGCCGTTCATGAAGATTTCGAAGCTTTGAGCAAAAAGGACCGTAAGCGGATTACCAGCGCTGTGGACAAACAATTTGTAGATCTTGGTGATTTTCAAACTCATGGGGAACAATACTTTGAGAGGGAAGCGGCATAAGTTTTGGAAAGATTTATCGTCCCCTGGGAAGAAGCCATGCCTTAAAGAAGGGATTAACGAATCTGATTTCTTTCCCGCTTTTAAATACAGAAATCTTTTCCCAGAACAATCGATCCGTATTTGAATGGGTTCATGATTCATCACCTTTCGCCCTTATGTGTTACGCAATACAGTATTAAACATAATAGTATATAACACATATGATAATTACTGACAAGTAAAAAATCCTGGGATTGTAACTGGGATCGCGGGATTGGGATTAAGGTCAGACCACTAAGAGCTGATTATAAACCCAATGTGCTGCTTTGTGATTATTGGACCAAGCTAACGATATGAAAATGCTGATTAAAGTATGAAAAAACAGCATATATTGTGGTGTGGATTCACATGGTCAAAATAATAGCAAGGGCAAAGTGACATTTTATGCCGGGGCAAGGGGTTGAGATGGCTTGGCCTGACTACAGAGAACTAAGATGTCCATCCTTCCGGGATGGCATTATCTTAGACACCTCAGGTCTTACCCTCAAAACCTATTGTAACTGCTCCACCTTCAACAATTGTAGGGACCTTACGCTTCCCACCAGAATGCTTGAGCATTTGCTCTAAATGGGCTGCATCCTTTGTTACATCAAAGTAGTTCACATCTTTTCCTTTCTGAGCAAAGGCCTCACGGGCAGCCTTGGTGAAAGGTCAAGTATCCTTTCCAAAGATAAGAACTTCGTCACTCATGGCCGAAACACCCCCTTTTTGATCTTATTACACCTGATTATCGTGTACGTTTACCAAACAATCCTGAAACCGTCAAATATCTTTCAGCCTTGTTAATAAGGATTGGGCATGATAATTATTTTACCTCTATTATGACAAACACAAACTACTACATGGGAATCGATCTCGGTTCCGTCAGCTTGAATCTGGTTATTATCGATGACGAGGCTTGTATTCGTGCATCTACCTACAAACGCACCGAAGGACAACCTTTGGCGGTTTTGTTGGAATCTATGGAAGGATTCGGCAATAAGTTTGATTCCTTTCAGGGAATTATAGCTACAGGCAGTGGGCGAAAACTGCTCGGCAATACCCTAAAAGTGCCGGACATTAATGAGATCGTCACCCAGGCCAAAGCCACCGGTTATCTCTATCCTAACGTTCGCACGATAATTGAAATGGGCGGGCAGGATTCCAAACTCATCTTCATGGCTCAAGATGACAATGCCGGAGAACCAATAATCGTAGATCATGTACTAAACGAAGTCTGTGCGGCAGGTACAGGCTCTTTTCTTGATTTGCAGGCACACCGTTTGGGGATAAGTATTGAAGAAATCGGGGCTCTTGCCTTGCAATCCAAGCACCCCGCAAGGATTGCCGGCAGGTGTAGCGTATTTGCCAAAAGTGATATGGTACACCTTCTGCAGGAAGGAACCCCAAAATCTGATATCGTTGCAGGGCTTTGCCAAGCACTAGCTCTAAATTACATAACTAATTTAGGGAAAGGCAAACCGTTTTTCGAGCCCATTGTCTTCCAGGGCGGCGTAGCTGCCAATCCCGGTGTGGTAAAGGCCTTTGAAGACCGCTTAGGCTTGGGTTCGGGTAATCTTATTATCCCTGAGAATTTTCTTGTCATGGGGGCATTCGGTTCCGCCCTTATGGCCCAAAATGGAATCCCAAAGTCTCGCCGAGATCTAAGTTCCCTCACTAAGAAGATCAAGGGTGCTATCAAGCCAACCAGGCAGAGTTGTTACCAAACTTACCTTCAACCCTTGATAGCCCCGAAGGGCCACATGGAAACCCTGGACAAGGATTATCTGGAGTTAGAAGAAACCACAGAGGTATTCTTGGGCGTTGATATAGGCGCCGTAAGTACCAATATTGTGCTCATCGACAAGTACGCACAAGTAGTGGCAAAACAGTACTGGTACACCAAAGGGGAACTAATCAAGACGGTTAGAACAGGGCTTGAAGAAATAGCCGATACGGTGGGCAGTAGCGTTAAGGTTTGTGGCGTGGGGGTCACGGGCAGTGGTCGCTATTTCGTGGGAGAATACATTGGGGCAGACTTGGTAATCAATGAAATCTCTGCACAGGCTAAAGCAGCTATGTCCTTCGACCCTGACGTTGACACTATTATTGAGATCGGCGGACAAGACTCCAAGTACATCAGATGCAAGAATGGACGGGTTGTAGACTTTGAAATGAACAAGGTCTGTTCTGCCGGTACAGGTTCATTCCTGGAAGAACAGGCGGCACGGCTTAATCTCCCGGTCCGAGAGAGCTTTAGTGCTCTTGCCTTCTCGTCAACGAGGCCCGTCAATCTTGGTGCACGATGCACGGTCTTCATGGAATCTGACCTGGTTCATCATCAACAGACAGGGAAAAGTGTCGCCGACCTGGCGGCAGGCCTCTCATATGCCATTGCCCAAAACTACCAGGAAAAGGTGGTTGGCAATAAGAAAATTGGGCGTCATATTCTCTTTCAGGGAGGTGTGGCCGGAAATCAAAGTGTTGCAGCGGCATTTAAAAACATCCTTAAAAAGCCCATAACCATACCTGAACATCACAATGTCACAGGGGCAATAGGTGCGGCATTGGCAGCGAGGGACCATGGAATTACTACAAGCAGGTTTGCAGGGTTTCGCCTGAACGATCGCCCCTACAAGATGAAGGTCTTTGAGTGCAAGAAATGTCCAAACGTATGCCGTATCAATCAAATCTACATTAATGGCAAACTTAGCTCGCACTACGGTGGTCTATGCGGACGATATGAAAGGTCCTCTCACAGTGATACCCATGACAACCTACCGGATCTTTTTACAGAACGTAAGGCTCGTCTCCTGGAAGGCTTCCAGGAATGCGCAGACATATCGCACCCCCCCCATCAGGCCGTGGGAATTCCCAGGGCCTTGAGCTATTTTGACTATTTCCCCTTTTGGAGTGCTTATTTCAAGGCGTTGGGACGCCCCTTGGTCCTTTCCGACGAAACGAATAAAGGCTTGATTCAAGGAGGACTCTCACATGTACAATCAGAGACCTGCTTTCCCATCAAGGCCGTCTATGGTCACATTGTCGATCTTGTGTCAAAAGGGATGAATCTAATCTTACTGCCCTGTGAAATCGATCATCAAGAAACTGAAAGTGGGCGTGTCTGTTCCTTTAATTGCCCCTATGTACAATCTATGCCCTACATGGTAAAGGCCGCCATCGGTTCAAGCGTTAACCTGTTGGCGCCTATCATACACTGGAGTTATCCAAAACCAGATATCGACCTTGAACTTCGAAACCTTGCCATATCTCTGGGACATAGCTCCGAGAAAAGCGACAAGGCCATAGCGGCTGCCTGGCAGGCCCGCACACACTTTGAAAAGTGGCGGCAAGATAGAGGCAAAGAAATTCTTGGCGCTATGGGACCAAGCGATCGCGGCGTTGTGCTGCTGGGCAAGACACACAATATCTTTGACCCTGGTCTAAATCTCCACCTTGCCAGGAAGTTCAGACGGGCGGGACAACTTACAATACCTTTTGATATGCTCCCACTGGAGGAAGTCCGTCTTCCCGACCACTACGACAATGTGGTGTGGAAAAACACCCGGGATTTGTTGAAAGCGCTCCTCTGGATACGCAAAGATCGACGTCTTTATCCGGTGCTTCTAACCAATTTTGGTTGTGGGCCGGATTCCTTCTTCATGAAATACATGGAAACCGAATTGCCTGACAAACCTCACCTTGTCTTAGAGGTAGATGACCACACAGGCGATGCCGGAATGATTACACGGATTGAGGCGTTTTTAGATACCTTGGATGCTGCGCAAAGTTCGAAGGAACCAAGACGGAGTCCTCTCAATTTGGTTATCAGGAAAGAACAGGGGAGGATTCACGGTTGGAGACCTGCCCCTGAAATCATAAAGCGTCTGAAAAACCGTACGCTCTATTTTCCTTATGTATCCAGCGCCTTTAGTCAGGTGGTTCAGGCGGCCTTTCGGGCTATTGGTGTAAAATCACAGGTACTTCCCGCACCAGACGATGAAACGGAACGCCTTGGACGACAGGTCACTTCTGGTCGGGAGTGCCATCCATTTATTGTTACATGTGGAGAGTTTGTAAAGTTAACTCGCCGGCCAGGATTTGATCCTGGTCGCAGCGCAGTCCTTATGCAAAACTATGACGGGGCGTGCAGATTTTCCCAATACGCAATAGGCCATGCCGATCTTTTCAAGCGCCTAAAAATATCTCGGGTACCTGTCATTGCACCTATTACATCCACCCGTTTTGACGAGTTTTCAGGGCTTTTCGGTCTGCACTTTACCGGGTTGCTCTGGGAAGGCTGGCTCGCTGCTGAGGTGTTAGAAAGGATTCGCCTTCATACTCGCCCCTATGAGAAAAGCCCCGGACATACCGACAGGCTTTTTGCCGACGGCATAGAAAATATTGCCGAGGCTGTGGGTCACCGCAACGGCCGGACTTTTGTGTGGGATACCGGGGTCATGTCAGCCTTAAAACGGTCAGCGAAGGCCCTTGAAGCCGTACCTGTTGACAGGTCTCACCCTCGTCCAAGAGTTGGTATTTTAGGAGAATTTTACACCGTTCTAAACCGTTGGGCCAATCAAAACCTAATACAAACACTTGAAGATTTGGGTGCTGAAACGACAATTCACGGGCTAACTGTTCCAAATTTTTATGCCCTCTTTTCCGGGCACTATTACCCAAAAAGTCGCCTTAGACAAAAAAAATTGGGTTCTGCCGCATATTATTTGCTCAGAAATCAATGGATGATGTCGAGGGTCAGACAAGCGGAAGCATCCTTGCCCCGACAACTTCGCCCTTGGGGCACCCTCGACGCCAAGGAGATCGTCCGCGAATCCGAGGATTTCATCCATCATGATATAGATCCGGTACTGGCAACCTTTACTGCTCGTGTCAGACGTTTTGCTGCTTTAGGAGTCTCGGGGGTCTGCAATCTTTTTGTCCTTAACTGCATGCTGGGAAACATCACGGTGCCCATCTTCAAAAATGCACTTAGCGACTACGATGGCCTTCCAATCTTGCATGCCGTTTATGATGGACAAGAAGGAACCAATATGCTCACAAGAATTGAGGCCTTTATGTATCAGGTAGGACTTTACCAACAACGACTTTGATGGACTCTTAAAAAGTCATTTTGCTAATGATATTGCACGTAAAGAGCAAAATCAGACTTTTTGCGAAACCGTCGACTTTGACATCTCTCATCTAGGTATTATGTTCAAAAACTAAGCGAAATCGGCTATAGTTGGCCTATCGGTTCCCGCTACACAAATGAGGCAGTTTCAAAATGTTCAATTTTGTCCAAGGTCAAGGAAGGCGAAAATTTTAACCAC
>CAYSBQ010000133.1:1783-7866 GCA_964429315.1 uncultured Desulfobacterales bacterium | reverse complement strand
CCACCTCGGGGCCGCTCTCCCCCTGGCGCACCAGGGGATGCTCCTTGCGCATCGAACCGCGCCGGTCCAGGACACCGGCCAGTTTGAGCTGCGCGATAGCATCCAGGATGCCCGAACCGCACATACCCACCGGCGGCCCGCCGCCGATAGTCTGATACTCTATCTTCCCCTCCACCACTCGCACCCGCTCGATAGCGCCCTCGGCGGCGCGCATGCCGTCGCGGATGTGCGCGCCCTCAAAGGCCGGGCCAGAGGCGGTGGAGCAGGCGATGAGCCGTCCGCGAGCCGCCAGGGTAACTTCGGTATTGGTCCCGATGTCCAGGCTGATGACGACGGCCAGCCCTCCCCCAGCCCCCCCCGTAGGGGGGGGGACTGAGGGGGGGAGAGTCAACTGATGCGTGCCAGTAGCGAGCAACATGGCCACGTGGTCCGCGCCCACAAAACCGGCGACGTTGGGCAGCAAATGCACAATCGCGCCAGGGGCCAGCGCCAACCCCAGTTCGCTGGCCCGCACGTCCAGGGGAGCAGAGATAGCCGCCACGTAGGGGGCCAGGCCCAACTGCCGCACCGGCAATCCCAGAAAGAGATGGTGCATGGCCGTGTTGCCCACCACCACCGCCTCGACGATGTACTCTGGCAAGAACGCCGCGCCCGCCTCCGCGCACAAGTCGCAGGCCATCAGATTCAGCGCCTTGACGATGTCCCGCTGCAACACCGTCAAGCCCTCCTCGCGCTCCATGGCATAAGCGATGCGGGCCATCACGTCCTCGCCGTAGGCAATCTGGGGGTTCATCATGCCGCGCAGCGCCAGCGTCTCGCCGCTGAGCAGGTCCACCAGATAAGCGGCCACCTTGGTGGTGCCAATATCCACTGCCAGGCCCAGCAGCGGGGAGCCAGGGGCCGCCAGGCTGACCACCTCATTGCCGCGCAAACCAACGCGCACCCGCCACTCGTTCTCGCGCAGCAAACCCGACAGGTCCTTCAGGACGCGCACCGAGCGGTGTACAAGATCTTGCCCGGCGGCCAGGGCGCCGGCCTCTAGCAGCGCGTCGCCCAACCGCTCCCAGTCGGCGCGCAGGTCGCTCTGCGCAGCGGGAACAAGCTCCACGTCAAAAGCATGCACCAGCGGGGCCAGTTCTACCGGGCGCTCTTCGCCCTCCACCTGGGTGCGCTGAAGGGCCGTGAGCGACTCGGCTGGCACGTCCACGCGCGTAGAGGCGTGCAGCACTGTCTGGCAAGCCAGGCGTAGACCGGCGGCCAACTCTTGCGGGCTAAACTCGTCCTGTTCGATATTATTGGGTGGGCTAACGCTTCCATCCTGAACTTGAAGGGTTCCATCCTGAGCCTGTCGAAGGGCCAGGCGCACGCGGCAAGCGCCACAACTCCCACCGCCGCCGCAGATAGCCGACAGGCCCACTCCGGCTTCCTGGGCCGCCTCCAGGATGGTCGTGCCGGGGGCCACCTGCACGTGGCGGCCCACGGGTTGAAAGTCAACTTCGATTTGCATATTTCTCTCCAGGTTTTGATGACGGCTATTCTACCGCACATTGAGCGGAAACGCCACCGCCGCCGCGCTTTTGCAGACCGCCGATTCTAACAACTTTTTAACGTCTTATAACCAAACTATGACATATCTGAGGCATAATCAATGGTACAATTGGCCTGGTTTTTGACAGTCTAGTTCCAAAATCCGAAAAATAAAGCCTTTGGCCGAATGACACATTCTGACACCAATCATCACGACGACGACAAAGGAGCAAACATGATTAGCCGCAAGGTATTTCGTTGCATCGTACTCGTTAGTTTGTCTAGTTTACTAATGTCGCCCCTGGCGCCGGTGTGGGCAATGCCAGAGCCTGACGCCCCACCAGCAACCAGCACAGAAAGGTCTGTCCACCTCGACAGCTACCCCTCTGAACCAGCACCAGAACAAACTCTGTTTTCCCTGCTAGACGACCCAGGTCTGGACGATGACCCGGAAACAGCATCGGCAACTGTTCCCAAAGGCGTTTCGTCCGATTGGTGGCTGGCGGCGCAAAAGGACATCCGCGACTCGGAATACCACGTCACTTTCTCAACGGAAACAGGCGAGGCAGTCTACCAGGCCCCCAACCGCGCCCAAAACTTGCGCGCCTATTTCACGCCCAACGGCATCCGCGTCACCCCCAGGGTGACGGACGGCGAGCCAGGGTGGGAATGGGGCCTCAGCCTGAACGGCTATGGCTATGCGGAAGACGTACAGCCCGCGCCCGCTCCCCAACTGGCAGCCTCTGGCAAGCGCATCGAGTACCAGCGCGGCGCGCTGACCGAGTGGTACGTCAACGACGAAAACGGCCTGGAACAAGGCTTTACCCTGGCGCAAGCGCCAAAATCGCAAATCGCAAATCGCAAATCGCAAATTGTTCTCGAACTAACTCTTGGCGGCAACCTGACGCCTAACTTGAGCGATGATGGGACCGCCATCGAATTCATTTCTCCAGGCGGAGTGCGCGTCTTGCGCTACAGCGACCTGCACGCCTACGACGCCACGGGCCGCGCTCTCCCGGCTCACTTTTCTCTATCCCTATCTCACATCGTTCGACCTGATGCTCACGACAAAGTCTCTATCTCCCTGGAGGCCACGGACGCCGTTTACCCCATCACGGTTGACCCCCTGGCTACCACCCCGGGCTGGACGGCCGAGAGCGACCAGGCCGAAGCCACTTTTGGCTTTGCGGTAGACAGCGCCGGAGACGTCAACGGCGATGGCTATAGCGACGTCATCGTCGGGGCGCGTCTCTATGATAACGGCCAGACAGACGAAGGGGCAACCTTTGTCTACCACGGCTCGCCTGCGGGCTTGAGCGCCTCCCCAGACTGGACAGCCGAAAGCAACGTGTCCAATGCCGGATTTGGCGTCTATGTGAGCACGGCAGGAGACGTGAACGGCGATGGTTACGCCGACGTCCTCGTGGGAGCCTCCGATTATAGTAGCGGCCGGGGGCGGGCCTACGTTTACCACGGCTCTCCCACGGGCCTGAGCGCCACTCATGACTGGGTGGTGGAAGGCAGCCAGTACTGGGGCTACCTGGGGCGCGCTCTCTCTACCGCTGGCGACGTCAATGGCGACGGCTATGACGACGTCATCGTCGGCGCATACCTGTACGACGCTGGAAATTCGGACGAGGGACGAGTCTACGTTTACTATGGCTCGGACACGGGCTTGAGCGCCACGGCCAACTGGACCGCCGAGAGCAACCAGAGCGGCGCTCGCTTTGGCTATGACGTGGGCGCAGCCGGCGACGTCAATGGCGATGGCTATGCGGACGTTATCATCGGCGCCTACTGGTACAACGACGGGCAAAGCCAGGAGGGCTGGGCTTTTGTTTACCACGGTTCCCCTAGCGGGCTGGACGCCAACGGCGCGCGCCCCAGTGGCCTGCCCAGCAACGCCGACTGGACGGCTGAAAGCGACCAGGCTGGCGCCCATTTTGGTTATAGCGCCAATACCGCTGGAGACGTCAACGGCGATGGCTATGACGACGTCATCATCGGGGCGGATCGCTATGCTGATGCCGCTGGGGAAAACGAAGGGATGGCCTTTGTATACCACGGTTCAGCTACGGGCCTGAGCGCCGCCGCCAACTGGACGACCACAGGCGGCCAGGAAGGAGCGTACCTGGGGCGGATGGTAGACACGGCCGGGGACGTCAATGGCGACGGCTATGCCGACGTCATCGTTGGCGCGTATAGCTATGATAACGATCTGGAAGACGCGGGACAGGTTTACGTTTACCACGGCAGCTCGACCGGGCTACACATGGGCCAGGCCGACTGGATGGCTGAAGGAGACCAGGAAGGCGCTCTCTTTGGCTACTCGGTGAGCACGGCGGGGGACGTGAACGGTGATGGTTACGCTGACGTCATCATTGGCGCGTACAATTATGACAACGGCCAGACGAACGAAGGCCGGGCCTACGTCTACCACGGCGCGCCAGATAGCATGGACGATGGCGCGGACTGGATGGACGAGAGCGATCAGGAAGGCGCTGCTTTTGGCTACTCGGTGGACACCGCCGGAGACGTCAACGGCGACGGCTATAGCGACGTCATCGTCGGGGCGCGTCTCTATGATAACGGCCAGACAGACGAAGGGGCAACCTTTGTCTACCACGGCTCGCCTGCGGGCTTGAGCGCCTCCCCAGACTGGACAGCCGAAAGCAACGTGTCCAATGCCGGATTTGGCGTCTATGTGAGCACGGCAGGAGACGTGAACGGCGATGGTTACGCCGACGTCCTCGTGGGAGCCTCCGATTATAGTAGCGGCCGGGGGCGGGCCTACGTTTACCACGGCTCTCCCACGGGCCTGAGCGCCACTCATGACTGGGTGGTGGAAGGCAGCCAGTACTGGGGCTACCTGGGGCGCGCTCTCTCTACCGCTGGCGACGTCAATGGCGACGGCTATGACGACGTCATCGTCGGCGCATACCTGTACGACGCTGGAAATTCGGACGAGGGACGAGTCTACGTTTACTATGGCTCGGACACGGGCTTGAGCGCCACGGCCAACTGGACCGCCGAGAGCAACCAGAGCGGCGCTCGCTTTGGCTATGACGTGGGCGCAGCCGGCGACGTCAATGGCGATGGCTATGCGGACGTTATCATCGGCGCCTACTGGTACAACGACGGGCAAAGCCAGGAGGGCTGGGCTTTTGTTTACCACGGTTCCCCTACGGGGCTAGACGCCAAAGGCGCGCGCCCCAGTGGCTTGCCTACGAATGCCGACTGGGCGGCTGAAAGCGACCAGGCTGGCGCCCATTTTGGTTATAGCGCCAAGACCGCTGGAGACGTCAACGGCGATGGCTATTCCGACGTCATCATCGGGGCGGATCGCTATGCTGATGACGCCGGGGCAAACGCAGGAGCGGCCTTTGTCTACCACGGTTCAGTTGCGGGTTTGAGCGCCGCCGCCAACTGGACGATCACCGGCGGCCAGGAAGGAGTGTACCTGGGACGGGTGGTAAACACGACCGGTGACGTCAATGGCGACGGATATGCTGACGTCATCATTGGGGCGCACGGCTATGATAACGACCAGGAGGACGCAGGACGGGTTTACATTTATCACGGCAGCCCAACGGGGCTACACGTGGGCCAGGCCGACTGGATGGTTGAAGGAGACCAGGCAGGCGCTTTTTTGGGCGTCGCGGTGAGCACGGCGGGGGACGTGAACGGTGATGGCTATAGCGACGTCATCATCGGGGCGCACGGCTACGACGACGGCCAGACGGACGAAGGCCGGGCCTACGTCTACCACGGCGCGGCGATGGGGCTAGAGACCGTCACACACTGGACGGCCGAAAGCGACCAGGCCGACGCGCAGTTTGGTTACGCGGTAGACACTGCTGGCGACATTAACGGCGATGGCTATGACGATATCATCGTCGGGGCGCGCTACTATGACGACGGCCAGACAAACACAGGGGCGGTTTTCGTTTACCACGGCTCGCCCAGCGGCCCCAGCGCCAGCGCCGATTGGATGGTGGGGGGTGCAGCGGGCGACAGGCTAGGCGCTCACGTGGCGACAGCCGGCGACGTGAACGGCGACGGTTATGCCGACGTCATCATTGGAGCGGCCGACTATAGCAATGGTCAATCAAACGAGGGGCATGCTATCGTCTACCACGGATCCGCTGCTGGCCTGGGCGACACTCCCGACTGGGAGGTCGAGGGCAACCAGACTGGAGCCTACATGGGGCGCATTGTCTCGACTGCCGGCGACGTCAACAGCGACGGCTATGACGATGTCCTGGTTAGCGCCTATCTATATGACAATGGTCAAATAGAAGAAGGGCGTGTCTATGTTTACCACGGCTCTGACACGGGCTTGAGCGCGACGCACAATTGGTACGCCGAAAGCAACCAGGCCGAGGCCCGTATGGGCGCCAGTCTAGGCGCGGCCGGTGACGTAAACGGTGATGGTTACGACGACGTCATCGTCGGGGCGTATCACTATAACGACGGTCTGACGGGGGAAGGATGGGCCTTTGTCTATCATGGTTCTCCTACGGGCCTGGACGCCGACGGCGCGCGCCCCAGCGGCT
>CAYSBQ010000133.1:0-1773 GCA_964429315.1 uncultured Desulfobacterales bacterium | reverse complement strand
GGCTCGCCCACAAACGCCGATTGGATAGCTCAAGGCGCCCAGGACGCTGCTTATCTCTGCGGTAGCGTAGCTACCGCCGGCGACGTCAACGGCGATGGCTATAGTGACGTTATCGTCGGGGCGATCTTGTATGATAATGATCAGGTAGACGAAGGGATGGCCCTTGTCTATCACGGCTCTGCCACGGGCTTGAGCGCCGCGCCCGACTGGACAGCCGAAGGAGACCAGGAAGGAGCGCAGTTTGGATCAAGGGTCAACAGCGCGGGCGACGTCAACGGCGACGGCTATAGCGACGTCATCATTGGAGCCACTGGCTACGATAATGGACACGTGGACGAAGGGCGGGTCTATGTTTACCACGGCAGCCCGACCGGGCTACACACAGGCCAGGCCGACTGGACAACCGAAGGCGACCAGGCAAACGCTCACCTGCACACGGTGAACACGGCCGGCGACGTCAACGGCGATGGCTATAGCGACGTCATCCTTGGGGCGGTTAGCTATGATAACGGCCAGACCGACGAGGGACGAGCCTACGTCTACTATGGCAGCCCTGTCGGGATCAGGTCCAACGCGGCAAGCTGGATGGTCGAGGGCGACCAGGCTGATGCCTACCTGGGGCGCTCGGTGAGCACGGCGGGAGACGTGAACGGAGACGGCTATGCGGACGTCATCGTCGGGGCTTATGGCTATGACAACGACCAGTCCAGCGAAGGCCGGGCCTACGTCTACCACGGTTCGGCGACGGGCTTGAGCGCCACGCCCGACTGGACGGCTGAAGGCAACCAGGACGGCGCTCACTTTGGATACGCGGTAGGCGCAGCGGGTGACGTGAACGGCGACGGCTATGGCGACGTCATCATTGGGGCGCGCTATTATGACGGCGACCAGACAGACGAGGGACGAGCCTACGTCTATTATGGTTCGCCCACCGGGCTGGGCGCTACGGCCAGTTGGACTGCCGGCAGCGGTCAGGGCGATGCCTATTTCGGCTACTCTGTGGGCACAGCGGGAGACGTGAACGGCGATGGCTATAGCGACGTCATTGTCGGAGCACCCAGCTATGATGACGATCAGACTGACGAGGGGCGAGCCTACGTCTACTATGGCTCGGCCGCGGGCCTGAGCGCAGCAGCCAATTGGGCCGTCGAGGGGGGGCAACAAGACGCTCAACTGGGCGTCTCGGCAGGCACGGCGGGAGACGTGAATGGCGACGGTTATAGCGACGTTATAGTCGGAGCCTGGCTGTACGACGCAGGTCTGGAAGACGAGGGGCAAGCCCTGGTCTTCCACGGCTCGGCGACGGGCTTGAGCGCGACGGCAAACTGGACGGCCGAGGGCCAGCAACTCGCCGCCTACTTGGGCTATGCAGTGGGCACAGCGGGAGACGTGAACGGCGACGGTTATAGCGACGTCATTGTCGGCGCAACTCACTATGATGGAGGCGAGAGCGACGAGGGGCAAGCCCTGGTCTACCACGGTTCGGCCACGGGGCTGGGCGCGACGACTGTCTGGACGGTCGAGAATGATCAGGCGCAAGCCCACCTGGGTCACTCGGTAGGCGCAGTCGGAGACGTGAATGGCGACGGTTATAGCGACGTCATTGTCGGAGTTGGCGATTATGACAATGGCGAGCCGGGCGAGGGCCAGGCGCTCGTTTATCACGGTTCGGCAACGGGATTGGGCGCTGGCGCGGACTGGGCCGCCGAGGGGAACCAGCCCGCGGTCCACTATGGCAGCGCAGTGAGTACGGCAGGCGACGTGAACGGCGAC
>CAYSBQ010000132.1:0-7868 GCA_964429315.1 uncultured Desulfobacterales bacterium | reverse complement strand
ATCGGCCAAATCTGAACTAAATCTGAGCGCCAATTCTGCGAACTTATTCTTGCGCAAACCCTTAGGTTTGGCGTATTGATGCTAGTGGTTATCTGTAATAGTCATCGTCTCCATTCGTCCTTGGGTTACAAAAACCAAAATGGTTTTGAAAAAAATCTTGCTCTGGCTAAAGTCGCTTAACTGGTTGTCCGTTTTTTGCTTGACCAGACCAAGAATTCCTTGACAACGAGCCACGGAATGTGTGCTATTTGTACATAATGTACGCCAGGGAGGTTCTGTCATGCTTAATACAGTTTCTACGGCCGAGGCTAGAAAAAAACTTGCTGAAATCGTAAACAAAGTTGCGTATGGAAAAGAGCCGGTTGTGTTGACCCGCCGGGGCGAGGAAATTGCTGCTATTATTTCCATGGAAGAACTTGAATTGCTTCAACTTGTTGAAGATTATATTGATATTGAAGATGCGAGAAAAGCTCTTGAAGAGCCGGGTAAAAACATTTCGGCTGAAAAACTCTGGAAAGAGTTGGGGCTCTAATCCGTGAGATATTCTGTTGAGTTCAGGCCAGCCGTTTTAAAGAGCATGAAACGGCTTCCCAAGAGAGAACTGCGGCGAATCAAAAAGAAAATAGATGATCTTGCTGAAAATTCGCCTGACCCAGCTACTACAAAAATGAAAGGCAACAATACTTTTCATAGGATTCGTGCTGGTGATTATCGGATTGTTGATGAAATTCATGAGGATCGGCCTGTCATCCTTGTCGTGAAAGTCGGACACCGCAAAGACGTTTATAAAAGACTCCACTAATTTCCCTCCTTTCTCAATTTATGGATGGCCACTATCTAATATCGAAAGTCCATAGGCAGGCAGTCCCAAATCCCGACATAGATTTGCTCAGGCCATGGCTTTGGGCCTTTTTGATCAGAAAAATCTTTATCCCCGCAAATCTAGAATTCGTGTCTTTAATTTTGTCCTTGTCCCTAACCCATGGCCCAGACCGATTATCGGCACTATATTTGCGAAAAGTACAGCCTTAGCCTATTCAGCACAGCTTTGGAATCATGCAAAGAGTCGCACCAGGGCGGGCCTGAACGTTGAACCCTGAACCTGTGAACGCTTACGAAGTGGAAAAGCGGATGGAAAAATGAGAACCGGAGTCAAATCTCCTCGAATTGCCCTTGTTTGATCTGATAAACAGGGATGTTTTTGTCCTGTTCCTTGAATACAGATATTGTCTCCGGATGGCAGGTAAAGAAGAGAATCTGATAGGTTCCGGCCAGTTCAAGTATGGCGCTGGCTGCATAACCAGAGCGGTTGGCATCAAAGTTGACCAGGATGTCGTCCATAATGACAGGGGGGACTTCGCTGTTTTCAGCCTGATTGGTCATGTATCCGAAACGCAGCGCCAGAAACAGTTGCTCGGCGGTGGCCCTGCTCAGCTGATCCGGTTTTTTCTGGATGCCATGACGGGTCATTACTTCTATGCTCTGCTTTCCAAGGGGGGCTATAATATTCTGATACTCACCACCGGTGAATGTATTGAAATAACTGGCTGCCTCCTGAATAACCCTGGGCTGATGTTCTTTTTCAAATCGTTCTCTGGCACTAATTATCAGATAACGGGCAATGGCATTTGTCCCCCATTTGCTGGCATCAGTCAGGATTTCTTCTTTTATCTTTTCCTCTTCTGCCCTTAAACGGGAGATGTCCTCTGATGAGGCCAGATTTTCCAGTTTGTTTTTGGTTTCAGACAGCTCATCTCTGGCGGCTTCAAGGTTTTCGTCAGCCTCCCGGATTTCCTGCTGCAATCTCCGTAGTTTGCTGTCAAGTTCTTCCCTGGTGGACTGTTTCAGTTCTTGTTTTAATTTTTCCAGATCTCTTTCCCCAGATATTATTTTGATGTTTCCGGAGGCGCCTTCAATTTCTTGGAGGATATCCTTTCTTTTTTGATATAACTCCCCTCTTTTTCTGAATTCCTTTTCGTCATCAGCTTCACCTTCTTGCAACAGTTTTTTAAGCTCCAGCTTTTTCTCCCCAAGCTCCTGTTTCAGGGATTCGATTTCATTTTTCAGACCGGTTAGCTGTGCCTGAATAGTGCCTTTTTGGGTCCGGCCGGTTTTGCTATCCTCGTATTCCTGGTATAGAAGCTTAATCTCCGAGACAAGATTGTTTTTATCAGGTTGAGGTTTACCTGATACGAAAAAAACCTCTCCTACCAGGTCAAGATATTTCCGGATTTCGTTTTGCTTAAGCCCTATGTCCTGTTCCAGTGCCGTTCTGGTATCGACAAGCCGGATGCATTCATTGATGGTTTCCATGGCGCTCAATGCGGTCTCAGGAGATATTTCAGGGTCCAAACCGGCCCTGGAGAGCCAGACGCGCCATTCCTCAACCGTCCTGGTCTGCTGTGTCCCTGCGTTCTCCAGACGGTTTTTTGCCTTCTGTTGTTTCTCTTTGATCGTTTTTCGGATTTTCGTTTTTTCCTCAAGTGTTCTAACTGCCAGGTCCCGCTCCTGTCTCTGCTTATCCAGATTCCTTGTCTGTTCCAGGAACAGGTCAACGGCTGAAAGCAGTTCAGCAGGGTCATCCGTAGTCTTTTCAACTAGCTCCGGCACCAGGCTGACCAGGCTGAGATATTCCGCTTTGGCCCGTTCCATTTCCCTGATTCGTTCTATAATATCTCCCACCGCGTTTATCATGGTCTTTATCCTGTCCACTTTGGCAAAAATCAGGGATACTGTGCGGGGATTGGTGCCGGTTCTCAGGGACAAACCGGACAGGTGTTTTTCCCATTTGTCCTTTAGGAGCCTGCAGGCATTTTCCTGAGACTCCAGGGTTTCTGTCAACTGCGTGATAGTTTCTATGGCCCGGGTTTCCTGAGCCTTGATTTTGTTTAGCTCTTCCTTTGACCTGGTTTTTTCATCAAAACGGATCAATTCTTCCTCAAGCTGTTTTTCTATAGGATACAGCTTGTCTATTTCAATATCACCTTCAATACTCAGTCTGCCTGAGATCTCTTCAGCCTGACTCTCCATGCCGGCAAGCTGATCATCCAGATCATCCAGCAGCCCCTCGAGTTCCTGGATCTCTTTTTTCTCTCTCGATTGGTTGTTGAGGACTTGGCGGGCGAGTCTGTTTTCAGCCGTTTTGTTAATAATAAACATAAAAGCCCCCAGAATTACTAAAGCTCCACCAATAAGGCCGCCCTCCATGGGTCGTTGAAAAATAACCAGTCCAGCAGCCACGGCCACCCCGAGGAGAAAAACCACTATGGAAAAAACTTTCAGAAATCCGGTCGTTGAACTGGAAAGGACGGATAGAGATTTCTGAATCACGGCCTGTTTATCAGAAAGCCGTTCATTTTGATTTCTGATCCGTTCCTTCAGCAACCCCTTTTTGTTCAGGATATCTTTCAGGTTTTTGAGGTCGTCCTTTCTGTCAGTATATTCCTCCCGATTTTTCAACGAAGGATCAGGAATGGCGTTGTTTTTTTTTTTGGTGCTCTTTCAGCTCTTTCTTTACACCGGCCAGGCCGGACTGCGCGATTTCCAGCCTGTTTTTTGTTTCAATAATCTCCGAGTTCAGTCTGTTCTGTTTCTGTTCAAATTCCTGAATTTTCTCCTGAGCCGGCACAGAACAGTCAAAAGACTCAACTTCTGGGACTCCCCAGCCTGGGTCTATCTCACCGACAGCCTGATCCAGGCTATCTGTACCGCCCTTTAGTTCCTTTTTTCTCTTAGGCAGATCCCTGACAAGTGAGGCAAACTGGTCTCTACCGTTTTGAATGGCCTGAAGTGTTTTCTTGGCAATCTGATCTTTCAGTTCCCGATATTTGTCCAGTTCCTTGGCCGCGGTTTCCTCTTCACGCCGGGCAGCATCAAGTTCTCCTCTGATCTGATTCAGGGCATCCGTTGCCTTTTCCTGGTCTGATGTTATTTTCAGAAGGGCAGACTGATGCTGCCGGATGCTGTTCTGGGTGAACAGGGAACGATCCATTCCGCAAACCTTCTCTTTAGTCCAGTCCTTGCCCAGGATTTCCATGGATCGACGGATCTCCCCTTTTTTCTGTTCCAGGACCTGCTCATTACCGGCTACTTCATCAACACTGGATAGATAAATCGTAAGATTCTCTTTTAATTCGTTAATTTCAGATTCCTGATCTAAAAGGAGTTCATTAATTTTCAGGGCCTGCTCTTGTCCTAGCAGGTCTGTTTGATTTTTTTCTTCCTTGATCACCGATTTTCCCAGATTTTCCAGGTTCTTCTCCAGATCCTTCAACTTGCTCAAACCGTCGGACGGGAATACAGAGACTGTATCGGCCAAATTCTCCAACTTATCTTCCGCGTCCTGGAGAACAATCCACTGATCCCAGAGTTTGAGATAGTTGCTTATTCTGGTCTGATCTTTCCGGAAGACCTCTCCCTCCTGCTGAAACCGGCTGATCGTTTCACTCAGCTTCTGACGCTGGTCTATTAGAACTTCATATTCCTTGATTCCGTCAGCGGCATGGCGCAACTCTCTTTGAACTTCCTCCAGACGGGCCAGGCGGGTATTGATAACAGGTTTACTGCCTCCCGGCTTAAACAGACCGGCCAGATTTTTGTCCAGTTTTTTCATGCTCTCCGGAATAGCCATCAACGAAACTCCGGCCCCGGCTCCGTAAAGGGCTCCCCTTACATCCTCATCATTCAGGGAATCAAATGTCTGAAGTTCTGCCAGACTGAAAGCATAGACATTTTTATAGACAGCTTTTGAAAAACCTCCGAGAAGATGTTTGAGTTCTGCTTCGCCACCGGTGGTGTCATCGCTGGTAAAGAGCAGGCTTACCGGGCCTCCTTTTTTACCGGCTTTTCGTTCAATGACAATGTCACCCCTGGCAGCCGTGGAAACAATCAAACGACCGCCATGCTGCCCACCCCTAAAAGGTTCGTAGGAATTCTCGGTTGTCCTGCCATCCGGAAAACCGAAAAGAATGGCCCTGATAAACCCCAGCATAGTCGATTTTCCGGCCTCATTGTCACCTGCAAAAAGAATCAGTCCGTCCGATATATCTTCCAGCGAAACATCATAAAAGAGACCGAATCCATCTACTATTATACTTTTGATTCTCATAGCCTAGAGATCATCCTCCAGCATCTGGAAGCACAAAAGTTCAGCGGATTTAAGCATCCGGCTGATTTCGTTATCCGTAATATCCTGCAAATGCTTTGACGCCCGCCTGTTCTTAAACAGTTCTTTCAGTCCTTCCTCCACCAGGCGTTTACGGCCATCTTCAGTATCAGATAACTCTTGGCTGATTCTCAGTACCTGGCCCAAGAAATCCTTGTCTTCACGCCGTTTTTCCAGGTCAATTTCCGGTCTGCATTCAAATATCAAATCCTGAACCCAGACAAAGGGACTTTTTGCCTCATAACTGTCCCTGGTGTGCTCAAGCAATTCCTGAAGAGCATTTTCTCTACTTAATTTATCGAAAAGCGGGCCCTGGCCGGTGAGGGATATCCTGCAGATAAGAGACCGGGACCCTGCCTTTTTTGAAAAACCTTCAATGCAGCCGGAAAGTGCGTTCTCAAGCTGATCCAGCGTGTCCAACCCGTCAATAGCCAGAGACATCCCAAACCATCGTATTTCATCCAGTTCATGGAATTCAAGGCTGGTGACCCGGTTGTTATCGTCCACCTGAACCAGATAACAGCCCCGTTCGTTCTGTTCCCTGATATTTCGTCCCTGGGTATTCCCGGGATAGACCACATAAGGGTCATTATGCAGAACTTTTCTTTCATGAACATGCCCCAGAGCCCAGTAATCCAAACCGGTTTTGATGAGGTCCTGCAGCTCGCAGGGGGCATATGCCTCGTGCCCGGTGTCTCTTCCCACATTACAGTGCAGGAGACCTATCTGAAACAGGTCGGGATCCTGAGATTCGAATTTCTTTGCCAGGTTGGTTGTTATGTTTCTGTTTTCGTGGCTGATGCCTGATATCAGGGCAACCGGTGAGTTGTTGACCTTGAAAGGGATGCTTTTAACCTCGCGGTAGCTGAAAACGTGAACCCCTTCAGGCCAGTCAATTGATCTGGAATGCCCCTTGAAAGGATCGTGATTTCCGTGAACAACAAAGGCCTGGATATTGTTGTCCGCCAGTCTTTGCAGTCCATCCCGGAAACGCAGCTGAGCCCGGAGGCTGCGGTCAGCCCCGTCATATATATCACCGGCGATCAAAAGGAACTGCACCTGTTTTTCGATACACAGATCAATCAGTGAGTTGTAGACTTTAAAGGTAGCTGAATGAAGGGAGCCGGCAATGGCAGGTGATTCAGCTGTTACCCCTCTGAAGGGACTGTCCAGGTGGATATCTGCCGCGTGGATGAATTTAAACACGCTAGACTCCTTTATTTCAATAAACCTTCCACTGAACCCGTGAACGGTTACAAGACAACTTAGGATTTATTGGGTAAAATACCTTGCCCCGATTTTGATAATGACACATAAACAATAGGCAAGAAGGGAGTATGAGTCAAGGATTGTTAGGGGTGAGATTTTAAAATTGACACAAGATACCTAACAAGCATATTGTGCTGTCGAAAGAAAGGGGGGGCGTATGTCAAAAGAAGTGCTGGTTCCCATAGCAGAGGGGACTGAAGAGTTAGAGGCTGTGACTATCATTGATGTGCTTCGCCGGGCTGGAGCTGTAGTAACCGTTGCTTCGGTTAGTGGACTTCAAGTAACCGCATCTCATGGAGTTAGGCTGGCGGCAGACCGGTTGATCGCTGATTGTGCATCCAAAGTCTATGATTTAGTTGTCCTGCCCGGTGGTATGCCTGGGGCTGAGAACTTGCGTGATTCTCCGGAATTGGAAATACTCTTAAGTCGACAGCAAAAAGAGGGAAGGTTGTTTGGGGCCATTTGTGCCTCCCCGGCCGTAGTATTGGAGCATCATGGCTTGCTTGCCGGAAGGCAGGCAACGTGTTATCCGACCTTTGCGACCAAGCTGAAAAGCACAGAGGCTACAAGATCACGCGTTGTGGTGGATGGTCAATGCGTTACAAGCCAGGGACCGGGAACAGCTTTGGAGTTTTCATTAACATTGGTGGAATTACTCTATGGCAAAGAGAAGGCAGGTGAGATTGCTGAGGCCATGGTTGCTGCATGGCACTGAGGGCTCACTCAAAAACAACCCAAATCTGAGCGCAAATTCGGCTGACTTATTTTTGATGGACTCGTAAAAAGTCAATTTTGAGCAAGCCCTAAACATATTGGTTTGCTGTCTCAAGGCCGATGAAACATCACACCTGTTGAAAGGGCTAGGCCATGGACCTTAAGATCTTTGAGCGGATGGAAGCACCAGAGCTTCGCAGATATATCGAATTTCTCCTCTGGCATTATCGGGTTGTAGATGCCTTTTGGTTTATCAAGGTGGGGGAACACTTTGACCAGTCGACCGCAGAGCGTATAAACGAAGACGTTTGGGGACGCGTGGCCGGCATGGCGGCTAAAGATCTGCTGACCCGCTTTGGAATCAAAGATAAGGGGCTTAAAGGTTTTGTTAAGGCCCAAAGATATTTTCCATGGTGTATTCTTGTTGGATATGAGATTGAGGAAAGATCTGATGAAGTGGTAATCTCCGTTCCTTCATGTCCTACTCAACAGGCGCGGCTCAGGCGGGGGCTGGGTGAGTATGATTGCAAGGAAATGCACCGAAGGGAGTTTCAAGACTTTGCCGGAGCAGTTGATGAACGTATCAAGGTGGAATGCCTCTTTGCACCACCGGACTTGCATCCGGACGACATGTTTTGTAAGTGGCGGTTTTCTCTCGAAGACCCTCCAGATTATTTGGTTGAAAAGAGCGAATAATGAATATCGATTACATGAATGTTGA
>CAYSBQ010000131.1:0-7907 GCA_964429315.1 uncultured Desulfobacterales bacterium | reverse complement strand
TGAGGATTGTATTTGATACTTATTAATCATGCCACAAAAAGCGAGAATAGATGCATCAACTGCACTGCATCATGTGAGTCGTTCATCCATGAGAGGACAAAAAATTAAATGAGAAAATCGTTTTGGCTGATTGAATAAAACGCATGAAATCATAGACGTCTCCTTTAATTCCCTGACCTTGGGAGAGCTGCGGGGTACAAACTCGGAATGATTGGCGAACCGTGTTTCGACGGTGTCGCCTTGATTTGCTCTTCCCAAATCCACCGTCAAAAAACCGAAGACAGAATGATTATGATACAATTATGTTACAATCACAGCTGATTATTTCTTGGAGCCAGGGTGCAATGCTTCACCTTTAATGGAAATAGAGGATGGTCTTTTTGTCTTCATTTTTTTGACCCGTCTGGCTCGCCGATTTCGCCGGATCTTCTTTGTTGGTGGGCGCTTGAAGTACACTTTTACGTCGGCGCAACCACCGCCGCGAATCTCCGGCCAACTCGGCAAGCGGTGGATTTGGGTCTTGACAAGCCATGGCGTTTTGTTATTATGTTATTTACACTGTGTTCAACACAATATTTCCAACATTGCCACGAAGGCAATAAGGCTCTTCATGAGAGGAGGGATCATCATGAAAATTTGTAAAGTGCAGAAGTGCCGAAAGGGGCTGTGTAAGTGTAAAAGTTCCTGTTAGAGTCACCACGTTTAGGAAAACCAGGCCTGCCTAAGTAGGCCTGGTTTTTTTTGGGGACAAAAAGGACGGACATGAATGACAAATCCCCCATTGCCAAGGAGATTATCTGCCAAAGGCACTGCTCGTTTTTCAAACCAGGGTCCGACGAGGCTCTGGCCTGCAGAGGCTTTTCAGTCCTTGAAAATCTTCTGATACACCATCCGGAAATGGCCCGGGATATTCCTTCCGGGGAACCCCCGGAGATTTCCGGTCGACACGAACACCTCCTTCATCATGCCTTGTGCCGTCATTGTGACTTCTTTATCGACGGATGTGACTTTACGGACCCCGAATACACGGGCCAGGCCCTTCCATGCGGCGGATATCGCGTTGCAGATCTTCTTCTCCAAGTGGTTTCGACCGATTCCCGCCGGCTTCCAGGAGCCCTGTTCCCAGGGGACACCAAGATTGCATTGTCCCCCTGTTGTGCCCTCAAACACCTTGAGTCGCCCCATCTGTATCATATAGCACATGACGAACTGTATGAACTGGACACCGGTGGATTCGATTTTCTGCAACAATGTGACGGCAGCCGCCTTGTTTCCGAGACGCCTGTGGACAAGGATTTTTTTGAATTCTGTTTGGCAGAGGGGCTCCTGGTGACGGAATCCGATCCAAACTCCCGCCGTTTCAATCTAAGGCCTTCTCCCGTTCCTTCCTTGAGGTACCTTGAGGTTCAGCTGACGAGGCGATGTAACCTTGCCTGTAAGCACTGTTATCTCGGAGAACCGGAAAAGACCGACCTGCCTCTGTCTCAGACCCTTTCCCTCTTGGAAGAATTTGAAGCCTTGCAGGGGCTGAGAGTACTTTTTTCCGGCGGAGAACCGCTCCTTTACCCGGACCTTGAAACCCTGAACCATGAGCTACCTCGCTTCTTGTTCAGAAAGGTGCTCCTTACAAACGGCACGTTGATAGAAGAAGACCATTACAAGAACTGGCGCCATTTTGATGAGATCCAATTCAGCCTGGATGGGCTCAAAAGTGGTCATGATGCCTTGAGAGGTTCGGGCGCCTTTGACCAGACGGTCAGGGGGATAGAATTGGCACTGAACAAGGGGGTGCCCATTTCGGTTGCCACCATGGTGCACAAGCACAACCTTAAGGAATTTAAAGACCTGGCAAAACGGATCGAAGACTGGGGCGTCGGTGAGTGGAATATTGATGTCCCATGTGTCACAGGGCGGCTGTCTCAAAACTCCGATTACCTGGTGACACCTGAACAGGGGGCTCCATTTCTACGTTTTGCAAGGGGTGGGAGCTATCACGGAGCGGACGAACCCTTTGCTTGCGGCTACCACTTGTGTACTGTCACCGCCGCCGGGGATATTCTGAAATGCGGTTTTTTCCCCGAACCCATTGGAAATTTGAGTGGAGGATTGGAGGTTGCCTGGCATCGGCTTGAACCAATTCCCCTGGAGGATCTCGAATGCCGACAGTGTCCTTCGATATCTGATTGCAAGGGGGGGTGTCGTTTTCGGGCGCCAAGTCTGTTGGGAAGGGATCCGGTTATGTGTGCGCTCTACGAAAGCCAAGAACTGGGCAACAGTGTGTCGTGAAGGCAGTCTGTCCTGACCCTTCACTGCAGATCTTTCAAAGGAGGAGTAAAATGGAGGTTTTTGAGGTAAAAGAGAAGGTTGTGTCCTCAGGAGAATACATTCTGGGTGTGGAGCAGACAGGGAGCCATGCCTGTTATTTGATATACGGTACCATGGGTCCCAGGAAAAAAGGGAGGGAGCTTAAACCAGGCAAAGGCCACGAGGAGCTCTTTCTGGCCGTGAAAGGCGAATTTGTGATCACCGGCCATGCTTCCGGCGCCATTGCCCAAGGGAAGGCCGTTCACCTCAAAGGAGACGACACGTATTTGCTAGAGAACGCCACCGATTCGGAAGCTATCTACGTCCTCGCCGGTGGCCATTCTTCCGGCAGGCGCCACTGATCGGGTTTGTGCCACAGGATAGGCGCCGGGTTAGAACGGCAGTTTTTCCGCCGGTCGCCTTTCCGGCACGTAGGCCTTTGGGATTCGCCCCTCATTCCAGGCTTCTGACACGTAGAGGTTGCAGTAACAACTACCGTACTCTTCCACGTCAGGGGCTCTGTATTGGCATGGGCACATAATGTCTTGATCCTGATCACGGTTGCCTGAGGCAAGTCTGCAGGGGCATGCCATGTAGCCATAACGGCTCTTGTTCACAAGGAGGGCCTCCAGAAGTTCCGTCACCTGTTCCTTGTCTTTGTTGAAAAAGAAGCCTTTAGACTCTTGAACCTGCTTAATGGTTTCATACAGTTTTTCTACTTCGCTCATAGTTCTAAAGCCTCCTTGATCTCCGCTTCTCTGTAACCGATGATGACCCGATCGCCAATGATGATCGTCGGGAAGGAGCACTGCGGATTCCATTTTTTGATATCTTCCAGGATTGCAATCCTTTCTTTCTCGTCCAGCAAATCGACGTCGATAGACTCATATTTTACCGCGCACTGGTCGAAGAACTTTTTGGTGGATTTGCAGTGACTGCAAGTGCTAAGAGTATACATCTTGACTGATTTTTCCATTTTTCACATCCTTTTGTGGTATCGGAATCAGGTTGACGCAAAACCAACCGGCATCAAACATGGCATGAATACAATAGAATGGCAATATGAAAATTCGGCGGTGAGCGACGGGCCTTCATGAATCTGTCTATTATTGTTCCAGCCTTCAATGAGGCAGCGGTTTTAGGGGAAACACTCCACCGCTTGGAGGACAAGACGGCCGAAATTATCGTGGTTGACGGGGGAAGCCAAGACGCCACGGTGGAAATTGCCCGCAGGCACACCCCTCATGTTTTTGTCTCAGCCAAAGGGCGGGGGCGCCAGCAGGACATGGGGGCTCATCAAGCCCGTGGTAACGTGCTCTTGTTTCTTCACGCCGATACCCGGCTGCCCTCAGGGTTCCCATCACTGGTTTATCAGGCCATGGCGGATTCCAAGGTTGTTTTTGGCGCCTTTTCCCTGGCTATTCATCCATCCTCACCGGGCTTGGAACTCGTTGCCTTTGTGGCAAACCTCCGATCCCGGTTTTTCAAGTTGCCTTACGGAGACCAGGCGGTGTTTGTTCGAAGAGAGGCCTACTTTCAAGTGGGCGGCTTTCGGGATTGGCCCGTTATGGAAGATGTGGATCTTGTGCATCGGTTAAGGCGCGCCGGGGGCTTCAGGTTGGCGCGAGGCGTGGTGCAGACCTCGGCCCGCCGCTGGGAAGAGGAAAAGGTGGTCATGACCACTCTGAAAAACTGGCTTCGTATGATCCGTTTTTTCTTGGGAACCTCTCCGAACGTGTTGGATAGGAGTTATCCAGATACCAGATAGGACTCAAGAGAGATCCCTGCTGTCTTGCCCCGCGGAAGCCAGAGACCATATCAAGCACCTCATGGGCCACCATCATGAATAATCGGTCGGTTCTCAGCCACCACCGATCTCAATGACGAACCCATCAAACTTGACGGAAAGAAGGAACACTGTGGAGCCGCGAGTTGTTTTTATGGTTTATACCTCCTTTTCGTCGGCGTTTTGAGGACAGGTGGACGAGGTCATCTGCCTACTAGTGATGGTACCAAAACTTGACGAGGTGTTTGTTATCTCCGGTCTTAAAAAGGCATATAATCCCATATTCGCCTTTTTCTTTAACTGTGAAGTTGGCGAAAAAAACGCCGCTATAGTTTTTTAATTCCGTCATCTGCTCCTTGCCCGAAGGTGTAACCACTTTGATTTTGCCAATAGCCTTAATAATTTGTTCCTTAGTGGATTGATCAAAAAACTTCACCATAACGTGGTGAGTATTTCCTTCCGGATCATTCATTTTCATTTCATCCAGACTCATCACTTGAAACTCTGCACGGATCCCATCAACGACAACCTCTCGGGAAAATGTCTTTCCCATGGAACCGTGCGCCTCTGATTCGTGGCCGGATTGGGACCCGTGGTCCATTATCTCATGGCCGGTTTTAGATCCGTGACCATCGTGTTCACCGGCAGCGTACGCTATGCTAGCACTTCCAATACCAAGCAGTAGCGCCATTGTTACTGTCAACAACCGTTTCATCATCTTTCAATCCTCCACTCTCTTTTTTTATTTCCTGAATACGTTATTGGGATCCAAAATCCAGTGTTATAAATGTTTTTCACGTAAAAAAACTATTTCGGCAATTTCCATCCCTTCCAGATTCCGTAGATCGTCGGCACCACGATCAGCGTCAAGATGGTGGCACTCACCATGCCCCCTACCATGGGCGCAGCAATGCGCTTCATGACTTGGGATCCGGCGCCATGACTCCACATGATGGGCATAAGTCCTGCCATTGTGGCTACCACTGTCATCAATTTGGGCCGTACTCGTAGGGCTGCACCTTCCTCAATGGCTTCGTAAAGACGCCGTTGATTGAAATCCGTTCCATACTTTGTCTTGAACTTATTATAGGAAAGATCCAGATAGACCAACATGACGACCCCCGTCTCTGCCGCCACGCCCGCCAGGGCTATAAATCCCACCCCAACTGCCACACTCATGTTGTAGCCTAGCATATACATGAGCCAAAAACCACCGGTGAGAGAGAAGGGAACACTCAGCATGACGATAAGACTTTCTGTCACGTTTTTAAAGTTGAAGAAAAGAAGCAAAAAAATGATCAGCAAAGTCATAGGGACAACGATCATCAGCCGCTTCCGGGCCCTTACCATATATTCGTACTGGCCGCTCCAAACCATACTATAGCCGGCCGGGAGTTTGATTTTCTTCTGAACTGCTTCCTGTGCGTTTTTAACGTAGGTACCCACATCCACACCCCTAATGTCAACAAAGACCCAAGCACTCGTGCGGGCGTTTTCGCTCTTGATGGCAGGGGCTCCCTTAACAATGCGGATGTCCGCAAGTTGGGTGATGGGCACCTGGGCACCTGTGGGAGTGGGGATTAGGATGCGCCGAAGCTTTTCCGGGGTATCCCTTAATTCCGAGCCATAGCGAACATTCACTGGGTAGCGCTCCAGACCCTCAACCGTCCTTGTTACGTTCATGCCGCCAACGGCGCTCATGATAATGTCTTGAACATCTCCTACTGTTAGGCCATACCGTGCGGCTTGATCCCGTTTAATTCGATAGTCCAAAAAATTACCACTGGTGACCCTTTCCGCATAGACACTCAGGGTGCCTGGAACAGCTCTGATCACAGTCTCCACCTTCTCCCCAAGATCGCTCAAGGTTTGAAGGTCTTCTCCCATGAGTTTAATGCCTACTGGCGTTTTGATGCCTGTAGAGAGCATGTCAATTCGGGTTTTTATAGGCATGGTCCAGGCGTTGGTAAGCCCTGGAAACTGAATTGCTTTATCAAGTTCATCCACCAACTTTTCGATAATCATGCCTTCTCGCCATTCAGTTTCTGGTTTTAACATGATAGTGGTTTCAATCATTGAAAGGGGCGCTGGATCTGTGGCTGTCTCGGCCCGACCGATTTTGCCAAACACGCTATGTACTTCTGGAAAAGAGCTGATGATGCGATCGGTCTGTTGGAGCAGTTCTTTGGCCTTGGTTATTGAAATCCCGGGCAGTGTTGTGGGCATGTAAAGTAGATCTCCTTCGTTTAGAGGCGGCATAAACTCGGAGCCAATCCTTTTCCATGGGATATAGGTCAGGCTTAATACGGCTACGGCTAGAAGGATAACGGCTATTTTCATCTTTAGGACCAACTTGATGATAGGATGGTAGATCCAGATAAGGATGCGATTTACCGGGTTTTTTGATTCTGGCCGAATATTGCCGCGTATCATGTATCCCATTAGAATCGGGACGATTGTAATGGCCAGGGCCGACGAGCCCAGCATGGCATAGGTCTTGGTAAAAGCCAGGGGGCGAAAAAGTCTGCCTTCCTGGGCTTCCAGTGTAAAAACCGGCAGAAAACTGATGGCAATAATAAGAAGGGAGAAGAAAAGGGCTGGCCCCACCTCTTTGGACGCATCTGTAATCAGCTCCCAGTGGGGCTTTTTGCCACCATCGTGCTCGATGTGTTTGTGGGCGTTTTCTACCATGACAATGGCTGCGTCCACCATAACGCCAACGGCGATAGCAATGCCTCCCAGGCTCATGATATTGGCGTTAATCCCCTGTCTATCCATAATAATGAAACTGATGAGAACCCCTACAGGCAGGGTGAAAATGGCCACCAGGGCGCTGCGAAAATGGAGTAAGAAAATGATGCAAACTGCCGCTACAATTATGCTTTCCTCGATGAGCGTGCCTTTGAGATTGTTTACTGCTTTTAAGATCAAATTAGAACGGTCATAAACGGGTTGGATTTTTACGCCTTCGGGGAGCCCCCCCTTGAGTTCTTTCAGCCTTTTCTTAACGTTTTTAATCACCTCCAGAGCGTTTTCCCCGTAGCGCATGACGATGATACCCCCAACCACTTCGCCCGTGCCGTTGTAATCGGCAATGCCCCGCCTAAGTTCAGGGCCAATCTTGATAGTGGCTACGTTGCGCAGCAATATAGGCGTTCCACGCTGGTTTACACCTAAAGCTATGTTTTTGAGATCCTCTATCCCGGTGATGTATCCCAGTCCACGGACCATAAACTCGGTCTCTCCCATCTCTAACAGTTTGCCGCCTACGTCATTGTTGCTCCGCTTGATGGCCTTCCTCACCTTCTGCAGGGGAATGTTGAAGGCCACCAATTTGTTGGGATCAACAATGACCTGGTACTGCTTAACGTAGCCGCCGATAGAGGCTACTTCAGCTACACCTGGAACACTGGTAAGCTCGTAGCGCAGAAACCAGTCCTGAATCGAACGTAGTTGTGACAGATCGTGTCGGTCGCTTTTCAAGATGTACTCAAAGACCCAACCAACACCGGTAGCATCCGGTCCCAGCGTTGGGGTGACTCCATCTGGCAAGCGACTGGAGACGTAATTGAGATACTCAAGCACCCGGCTTCTCGCCCAGTACATGTCCGTGCCATCTTCAAAAATGATATAGACAAAAGAAAGACCAAAGAATGAGTACCCTCGCACTACCTTGGCAAAGGGGACTGCCAGCATGGCTGTAGTGAGGGGATAGGTAACCTGGTCTTCAACCACCTGAGGAGCCTGCCCTGGAAATTCCGTGAAAATAATAACTTGAACGTCGGAAAGATCTGGTATGGCATCCAGAGGGGTGCGA
>CAYSBQ010000130.1:0-7922 GCA_964429315.1 uncultured Desulfobacterales bacterium | reverse complement strand
TTTTTGAGCATAACGCAGAGATTGGGCAAAAAGACCATTTATGGATGGCCACTAGATAGGCTTTCATAAAAATATTAGCTTTTTTATATCTCTTTCCGGCGCACTTGCAACATCTTGTCCCTTTTTGCGCCTTTGATGTATTTTACCCACCTCAAGCCGTTGGCGCTGAAGGCGTAAATGGTATCTCTTTGCTATCGCATGTAATTTTTTGACAAAATAAAGGAGAGCATCACAAATGAAAGATGAAAATGGACTTTATTACTATCCTTTTCCTCAGAATAAGCGGGTTCGAATGTATGTTCGCCAGGACCAGGGAACCATTTGGTTTAGGCTTTGGAATGCAGAGGACCCCCAAATGTGGGTGGAACACGGCTGGGTCCCCTATGGCGCCATTAAGCAAGCAGCAACAATGTCTACAAGCAAGGACAAGGGCTTTGATGCAAACCGCGCCTATGATATTGAGGCGGCAAAGGCGTTACTGAGAGAGTAAAACTGGTATTGCCATGATCAACAACGAGGAAGTGACTTTAAAGATTAGCAGATCACAAAAACCATTCAGCGTAGTCCCCTTGATCCCAATGCCGCAAATCCCGCCTCCCATCTCCCCCTCACTACCCTGGCTCTTTACCAGTGCAACTTGAAGTGGTTTGAAACCTGCTCCTGCAAGTCGGCCTTGATGGGCCCACCCTCATCTCTTGTGCAGTTACACACACTTTCCTAAATATATATAAAGTGTACTCATGGCACGCTTAAAATTGCTTCTCCTGATAGGCAAGAACTGTTGCCCTGATATCGCCAGGTTTTGGCATCGCTCTTTGCCGTATCTTTTGGGAGATTTCAGTGAAGAGGGGGCTGTCCAGGCTGCATTAACTTCTGGACAACCCCACAGGGTAATTGTCTTGAGCCATTTAAATCCAATAGGAACGATGCTATGCCTATTTAGGTATTTTGCTCATTGGGATTTTAAGTGCTTTTGCCACCCCTTTGCCGTAAGCCGGGTCGGCCTTCATACAATTGCCGATGTGCCGGAACTGGATCTTCATGGGCGCCTCACCGATAGCGCGAGCGGTGTTTTCAAAGAGTGCCTTCTTCTGTTTGGCGCTCATCAGGCGGAACAGTAACCCCGGTTGTGTGTAGTAATCATCATCGTCCTCGCGGAAATTCCAGTGGTCAGCGGCCCCTTCCAATTTCAGCGGCGGTTCGGCATATTTCGGCTGTTCCTGCCACTCGCCGTAACTGTTCGGCTCGTAACCAAGCGTGCTGCCGTGATTGCCATCCACCCGCATGGCGCCGTCGCGATGGTAACTGTGAAATGGACAGCGGGAGGCATTGACCGGAATGAGGTGATGGTTCACACCAAGCCGGTAGAGTTGAGCGTCGTGGTAGGAAAACAGCCTTCCCTGCAACATCTTATCCGGTGAAAAACCAATGCCTGGAACGATGGCCGCCGGATTGAAGGCCGCCTGTTCCACCTCGGCAAAATAGTTTTCAGGGTTGCGGTTCAGCTCCAGTTCGCCGACCTCAATCAAGGGATAATCCTTGTGGTACCAGACCTTAGTAAGGTCAAAGGGGTTGTAGGGAAAGGCAGCCGCTTCCTCTTCCGACATTACCTGAATATACATGGTCCACTTGGGAAAGTCGCCCTTCTCGATGCTCTCGTACAGATCCCGCTGGTTGCTTTCCCGGCACATACCGACCACCTTAGCGGCCTCTTCGTCGGTCAAGTTTTTGATTCCCTGTTGCGTCTTGAAATGGAACTTGACCCAGAAGCGTTGGTTTTTCTTGTTAATAAGACTGAAGGTGTGGCTGCCGAATCCGTGCATGTGGCGGAATGAGGCGGGAATGCCCCGATCACTCATGACAATGGTGACTTGGTGCAGCGCTTCCGGAAGTGAGGACCAGAAGTCCCAGTTGTTGCGGGCGCTGCGCATGTTGGTTCGCGGGTCTCGCTTTACCGCGTGGTTAAGATCGGGAAACTTTAGTGGATCACGTATGAAGAATACGGGTGTGTTATTTCCTACCAGGTCCCAGTTGCCTTCTTCGGTATAGAATTTAAGTGCAAACCCCCGAATGTCTCGTTCGGCGTCGGCGGCACCGCGCTCGCCGGCCACCGTGGAAATTCGGGTGAAATACTCGGTCTTCTTTCCAACCTTAGAAAAAATTTTGGCCTTGGTATACTTGGTGATGTCATGGGTAACGGTAAAGGTGCCGTAGGCTCCAGAACCTTTGGCGTGCATCCGTCGTTCGGGGATTACTTCCCGATCGAAGTGGCCCATTTTCTCTAGGTACCAGACATCCTGCAGAAGCTGCGGGCCCCGTGGTCCCGCTGTCATGACGTTCTGATTGTCGACGACGGGAGCGCCGGCATTGGTGGTCAAGAGATTACCTTCCTTCGTCATCTTGGACTTACTTTTCTTTGCCATTTTGATCCTCCTTTTTCCGAGCAAGCTCCTCGTTTGGTTCTTGTTGCTCTTTGATGTTGAAGTTTACAAAAAAGGGGCCTTTATCGCAGCCCTATAACTTGCTTTGACAGCGGGGGCAGATGCCAAAGAAATCAAGTCGATAGTTCACAATCTGATAGCCTGTCTTTTTGGCGAGCTCTTTGGAAAGGTCTCTAGCTGTTGCCAAATCTGGATCTACAATCGTCTTACATTGTGTACAAATCAGATGCGGATGAGGATATGGCTTATTCCCATCATAACGGTTGCTCTCTGCGCTGAAGTCCAACTCAACGACCTCTCTCAATTCCTTCAAAAGATTCACTGTCTTGTAAATTGTAGCCAAACTAGTAGTAGGAAAGTCCCGTCTTACCCGTTCGTAGATCGTTTCCACGCTGGGATGCATATCTCTTTTAGCAAGGATCTTGAGTACAGCCAGTCGCTGAGGGGTCACGCGAAAGCCCTGTTTCTTCAATCTAAGAATCATCTTACCTAGACGATCCTGGGAATCAGCCAAAATATACCGCCTTTCTCACTATGGATCTTTTCACATGCCGAATATATCAAAGAGAGCAGAGGATCGTTATTTAGAAAGAACGATTATCATCGTTATTACACCAAAAAACGTTTGTCAAGAAGAAATGGTTGAAATGGTTGATGTGTCTTTCCTTGCTTGCGTAGGGGGCAATTTGAGGCTTGGCCGTCCAGATGCGATGCCACACCCAGCGCAGTTGCTCCCAGTCCCGTTGGCCTCTCGGCCGGTTGAGTTTTATCTCTTTGGCATAGGGGCTGCCCGCTTTGCCCACCTTGAATTGGAAGACATAGAACGGCTCCAGACCCATCCTCAGATCCGTGATGATGATACCGTCTACGAGCCGCCGTACGGAATAGAACCCGTGGGTAAACCACTGAAGCCGTTTGACGGACCATCGGCGGTCGACACCCTCAAGGAGGCCCTTGTCACTCGGGTAATGTTTCACCTGGACCGCTCCAGTGTCGTCAAAGAGGGAATAGTATCCCTCAAAGTATCCAGTGTCGTCCATGGCCAGGACACGCCACAACAGTGTGTTGAAAGGCGCCGGGATGGTCAACATCTTCTCGTAGCCGATACCTTGTCGTTTGAAGGATGTGTGGGCAATGTGGGTCACGTAGAGCTTGGCGCCCACACTCCACACGAGGTAGAGGGTGGTCAAGGCGAGACAAACCGTGTTTGCTGCGTGGCCCCAGGCGCGTTTGCGGGACACGATCAGGGCCGCCAGCACGCCGAAGAACAGGGGGGCTGAATACACCGGATCAATGATGAAGATGGTTGGCCACATCACCGGTGGGGTGGGCAAGGGCCAAAAGATCTGTGTACCGTAAACGGTAAGGCAATCGATGAGCACATGGGTGACAAAGGCGAGAAAGACCAATAAATACCATCGGCGGCGGTATTTGGCCGTGTGGGGATGGCTCTTGCCAATTATCCAGACAAATAGGGGGGTGAGCGCAGTAACAACAAAAAGGGAATGGCCGGGGCCCCTGTGATAGGTAAATGCCTTTACTGCATCGGCGTATGGAAACAAGACGTCAAGGTCGGGAAAGAGCCCACAGACGGCCCCCCATATCCATGCACGCCGCCCCACCTGGCGCCCCAGCATTGCTTCGCCTACGGCAGCGCCTAAAGCCACATGGGTAACCGAATCCATCTTTATGCCCTCTTCTCTGTAGCTCTATAGGCTCTGTGAGAGACAATGTGTTTCTCTCGCCCCACTCACCAATTCACCCCTTCCACATATCTCTCCGCCACGGCTTTTCGGAGATGTGGAGATTCAAAGGCCTCAGCCTGCCTTCCAAACCCCAGTACCCAACTCATCACCTCGACCAAGCCACCAACCTTCATGGTCACAATGAAATTTCCGTCTTCGTCCTTTTCGAAAACCTGCGACGGGCGCTAAATGTTCTTTTTGAGATATTTTTTACCCAAAACAGCTCATAACCTCGACAAGCCCGCCCACCTCCATCTTTGTCTCTCTCAAATACCTAGGGCGGATGCCAGACGTTTTCTTTACGGTACTTTTCAAGGGATGGGTCATAGCAGTGTCCCTCTCATAGGTGGTGCGGGAGATCTCTGCCTAACACGCCAAAAATGCTTAGTAAATTAGCCTTTACTAATACTGCAAAAAGATCTTAAAGTAAAGCATCGGATTTCAGAAGCTGTGCCCTTATCTTTTCAGATAGAGCGGTCAATTTAGCTGTAATATCAAGGGATTAAGGATGTCTTAACATTTGTTACGACATGTACCCTTTTTATATACCCTTGATATCCTCAGAAAACCCGCCCAGGACGCACCTCAGGCCGCTTTCCATTGACATTTGAGCGTTCTGCGGGTCCATATCCTGCCTTGATCCTTGCCAAACATTCTGGCCTTCTCATTTTGTCTGTTTTGTGCTATCCAACATCCAAGGCTGGGGGACCCTACTTTAGTTCTATTCTTTTGCGAGAATAGCAATAAAACAAATCACCCCCGGCCTTACTCACACCTTATGGAAACCATACAAGAACAACTTGGCCTTAACAATGAATCATATGGGAAGCTCAGGTTATTTAATCGTATATTGATTTCATACAACGATTTCCAACAGGCCCATGCAATAGCATCCCTTCTTATTGATGGAAAGCTATATGAAAACTACCCGCACGAGAACCGTCAACTTGTAATCGCTCTTAATATGGCTGCTATTATTGCCTATGCGAGGCCATTTCTCGACAGTAAAGGTGAACTTGCACATAATCGTCTTCCTGGAAAAGTAGTAAAAATATTGAGTGCAGAAGAAAGGGAAGTGCACGACGTCGCATTGAATGACAGGAATACTATGATGGCTCATTCTGATGCTGATGCAAATCTATCCATACCCTTGGTTACAGAAATAGGAAATAGAAGTGTTGTAATTCCAAAAAACGCAAGCCCATACGCAACACCACTTCTTCCTAAGTCTATGAAAATATTGCGAGATATGTCACTCAAACTGGAGGAACATTGTTTTAAGCTACGCCAGGAAATGGAGCCGGGAATGCTTGCCATTTTGCCAAGAGCTACAACGGAAGAAGATAATGACGCCTAACATGACTCTAGTTTCTAATCCTCCGATCACTGATACCTGCAATGAGGCTGTATTCATAAAGGTCTCCATTCCTTTCAGGTTTCCTTCTGAAATCAGCACAAATAACAGCCCTTACCCCCCGTGCATACCTAAACTAAGCCTGCCCTGCCCGGTAAGTCCCGCCACAACTTAAATCAAGCCGCTTCCCATTGACATTTTGAGCGCTTTCAAGGGTCATATTGCTTTGATCCTTCCCAAACATTCTGGCCTTCTATTTTGTCGTGTTGTGTGGTATTTGGTTGAAATCATCCAACCAATCCCAAAAACCATTTCAATTTCCACCATTACAGAAACCTGAGAAAAACAGAGGCATTCAGATGGCAAGAGTCTTATTTGTAGATCGTGAAGAAGTGATCAGGCAATTGGTCGTTGAAGAACTTGAAGAAGTTGGCCACAAAGTAATAGCTTATGATCGGAGTGACGGATTGATCCAGGTCATCGAAGACATAAAGCCCGATATAATAGTGACGGATATACGCCTAGAAAGTGATGATGCTGGGCTGGGCGCTCTGGCGGAAATCCGCAAGCATTACCCAACCATGCCCATAATAATCAATACCTCATATTCAAGCTACAAGGATGATATGAGAATGATTGCCGCCGACTACTATGTGGTTAAATCAGCGGATCTTTCTGAGTTGAAACTGAAAATCGTGATGGCTCTCCAGGGTTACATCATGGAGACTACTACAGATGAACTTGACTCGGACTCGATTTTGAAACCAATACGCCGTGAGCTTGTCAGAGCTATTAATGCCCAAATGACCCCGCCTCCACATTTTAAGGAGCTACCAGAGGCGGATTCACTAATCAACAGATTCCAGACAAACAACTACTTGAAACACGTTTCCCTTAAAGTAGTTAACAATGTCTATTACAAAATTTTTAAAGAGTTTCAGATAGAACTCTCAACTGCTCGGAAAATTGCACTGGATATTACTTTGGGGATAAGAAAAGGGGCGAATATTGATATCCAAAACGAATCAGTGCTTATGAGGTATTATGTAGACCATTTTGATATCCTGTCGTTACCTAGATTCAGATACGAGGTCAATTCGATAGTTTCATTGATGGTACAAGTCTTTTCAAGTGGGTTGGTTTTCCAAGTAGATACAGAGCGAAATCCTAACAGGATAATTCGTTTAATAGAATTCCCCCCGGAATACCACCAATCAGGCGTTTCGATACTCAACTACTTTGGAACAGTCCTCAGAAAAAAGTACCCCGAGAACAGGGCAAAGATTCGCATCGAACAAGATGGTTTGAAAGTGACTATGACTATTGATCCTCTTCAGGGTGAGCGAGAAGTGATCGAGAAGACTCTCACAGAGTATGGTCTGGTTATAACCGGTAATATGACTCCTGAGAAATTTACTGAAGACCCACTTCTGGTAATTGAACTTAAGAGCCAGTTGCGGATAGCCAAAGCTCAAGTGGAGACCCAAAGAGATTTGATTGGTTACCAACGAGCAGAGACTGGCAAGCTATTAGAGATGGTGGGACAGGGTGTCCAAGGTATGGCTCAACCTCCCAACATTATTGTTTCTCCCGTTATCAATATTGATGTTGATGCCTCACCTTCCGCTAAAGCCGAAGTCTCTCAGCAATTTGAGTTTTCCCCACAGCTTTCTTTTGTGCAGGACGGATTAACGGATTTGAAAGGACTCCTGCCAGCGGGGTCTGAACAAGAGACTGTTGATGACCTACAAAAGAGCCTGCAAGAATTGAGTGCAGAAAATTCACCGGAAGAAGTCAAGAAATCCTCTGCGATGGCAAAGGTCGGTAAATTCTTCACTGATTTGGAGAAAGCTGAAAACAAGATAGGCAAGACTATCAAAGGTGTTAAAAGAGGCGTCGAAATCGCTCAGAATTTGGCAGGGCATTACAATGATATTGCCCAGTGGTGCGGGCTGCCTCAGGTGCCAAAACCCTTTTTGAAATCAGAATAGCTTAATTACAGACTATGACCCCTGCCTGATCCCGGTGCCATTAGAGATATCTGGAAATAATAGATAAGAAACCATGATATATATTATTGCCTTTCTTCTTCTGATTCTTGTGATTGCAAATGAAACGGCAAGGAATATATTGTTTGCTTTATTAGTAGGGGCACTTGTACTTGCCATTGCTGGAGCCGTAATTTTTGCGATCATTTTATTGATTGTATGGCTTTTTTCTTTGGATATATCCTTCAGTACCCCAAAGGTATTAGAAGAGGCACTAGGTTATGTTCTCGTAATATGCGCAATAGGTGGTCTTGCTGCCATTATCTATGACCAATATAGAATGAGAAAAAAGTAAAGCTCTCTGCAATGTATACGTAACAAAATGATTATTGAC
>CAYSBQ010000129.1:1236-7926 GCA_964429315.1 uncultured Desulfobacterales bacterium | reverse complement strand
GACGTGTTTGGCCGGGTTTATGGCGGCTGGCACGGCATAGAGGGCGTGTTGAAAGAGGAGCTTTTGGACCTTTCTGCCCAGGCGGCAGAAGAGATCGCCTTGTTGCGCACTACCCCGGCCGCCGGTTCCATTGGCACTTGTCGCTACAAGCTCAAGGCGCGCCAGCAAGAGGATTTTGAGCGCGTCGTCGAGGTGTTCAAAGCGCACGACGTGGGCTATTTTTTCTACATCGGCGGCAACGACAGCATGGACACGGCCCACAAGATTGCCCAACTGGCCCAGCAGCGCGGCCTGGACCTGGTTTGTACCGGTGTGCCCAAGACCATTGACAATGATGTCGGTGGCAACCTGACGGTTGCTGGTGAATTTCAATTGATTGACCACACCCCCGGCTATGGCAGCGTGGCCCGCTATTGGGCGCTGCACGTGCAGAACGCCGACCAGGAGAACGCCGGTTCTTGCCCGGCGGACCCGGTGCTGGTGATGCAGGCCATGGGGCGCAAGATTGGCTTTATACCCGCGGCTGCCCGCCTGGCCGACCCCAACCGAGAGATGCCACTGCTCATCGCCATGAAAGAGTCTGACCTGGGCCTGTCCGAGCTGGCCGACGCGGTGAATGACGTGTTGCGCGCGCGGGGGCGCTGCTTGCTGGTGGTCAGCGAGGGGTTCCCCGTGGGCGAGTTGGGCGAGCGCAAGGACGGCTTTGGGCACACCGAGTTTGGGGCCAGCGAGACCACGGTGCAGCAGGCGACGGTCAATTATCTCAACAGCGTGGGGCTGGCGGCGCGCGGTTCGGCGCGGGGGAACGTGTCTGGCACGGACCAGCGCCACAATATGATTTACGCTTCGACGGTGGACCTGGAAGAGGCGTACAAGGTGGGGCAAAAAGCGGTCCTGACGGCGGCGCAAGACGGCTCTGGCTATATGAGCACCATTTTGCGCCAGCCGGGGAACGTTTATCGCGCGCGTTACGACAAGGTCCCGCTGGAAAAGGTCGCCAACTCGGAGCGCCAGTTCCCGGCGGCGTGGATTGCGCCCAGCCGCACCGACGTGACGGACGATTTTGCGCGTTATGCGCGGCCTCTCATTGGTGACGATTGGCCCAGCGTGCCGTTGCTGGGGGGGCTTCAGCGTTTTGCGCGCCTGGAACCAATCTTTGCCGAGAAAAGGCTGTCATTGTACGTTCCCCAGGCGTATCGCGCTTGACGCCTGCCTGACAGAAGTTGGTTGTCAGCGGGTTCTGCCCCGGCGAACAAAGCCAAATTCAATGTGGTCCCAGAGCAGCTTCCACACCTGCGGGCGCTGCTGCTGGCAGTCGTCCAGCAATTGCTGGACCGGCTCTATGGCTTGTGCCAGCAGTTCGCGGCCACCGGGAGACAGGGCGTAATCTGTGCCAGGAAAGATCACGAGCTTTTTGACCTTGATCGTTTCCAACAGCCCGCGAGACACCAGGTTCGTGCGAACCCTGCTAAAGGCAAACTGCCAGGGGCTGTTGAGTCTCGCCCCCAGCCATCCGTAGACGAGTTGATTGACTTCGTAGACCCGGTCTTGCTGCAGCAGGGTGGCTTGCTGGCACATTGCGGCTTCCAGGCTGTGCTCCGGCCAGCCGGGGATGGGGCCAACCAGGCGAACGAGCAGGGTGTCTTTTTTTCGTCCCAGCACTTTTGTGTGGCCCATTGGCAGGGCCAGGACGCCCGCTTGCTCGTTCGCCAGGATGGCTGCGGCCAACATGGTCTGCAAGAGGTGGTCAATGGCTACCTTGACGTCTTTGTGGGGCAGTTTGACGCTGGTGAACCTGGCCTGGGGGACGAATTTGTCACCGTGGAGGATGACGATTTCGCTGGGGGTCAGGGGGTTGGGTGGTATTATGGGCGTCATGTTTACTTTTGGCCTCCTGTCGGGCAGATTGATTGTTCAACGCAGGGTCATTTTAGAGCGTAAAGCCTTGCAAGTCAAATTCATTCCTGGCCTCGCTTTTATCTCTGCTGAGATCCAGTTCAGCGCTTGCCAGTGGCGACTCTTGGAAGAATGTGGAAAGTTTTTGCCTGGGCGCGATCATCCTTTTGTACTCTGCAATAGATAACACGACGGCAACCTCTACCCCGCGCCTGGTGATGATTTGCGGGCCACTGTTGATGGCGCTTTCAACGACTCGACTAAATTCGTTCTTTGCTTGTTGCAATTCCCAGGTCTGAGTCATACTTGCCCAACTTGTCCATGTCGTACCAGGAAAATAGCTTGTCCAACAATTCTCCCAGGTCTATTTCTTGCTTGCCCCGCTTGCGCTTTTTGTCCTTTTCGAGTTTGTTGCCAAAAACTTGTTCCTGCTGGACGAAACTCGGTCTCTCCCTGGAGCGTTGACGACCGTCGCCAGTTCTCCATAGTCCAAATGGTCGTTCTCCTCGTTTACTGGCTCGTCCAAATTGTACTTGCGGGCTGTTGGTCTGTCAAGTGAGATGAATTTTGACCAATAGGGCCAGGTTTATTGCCGTCGCCTGGGTTTTTTTACAGATTTCCAACAAATATTCTAACCTATAGGTGTTACAATATGGTGGCATGTTTGATATTGCGCGGAGTAATTGATCTCAAAGCCGCATTCATCGTCAGGGGAGGTTCGAGTCTTATTTTGAACAAATACTCACAACCCCCAATCAATCTGACCGAAAAACGACAATATTTAATAGCCACAATATCAAGGAGGAAAAAAGATGAAAGCCGAATACAGTCGTAAGCGCAATGTTTTTTCTGTTCCATTGCGCCTGGGTCTGGTTTTGATCCAGATATTTATGCTGGTGGGTATAACCCCCACATCAATAGCGCGGGCAGACACCAATTACATTGACGATTTTACTGACAAGCCCTTTAATGGCAGCACCTGGAACAATTTTAATACTGGCTCTCATACCATCGGTTTGAGATATCAGTGCTCAGGCGGTGATGGATGCGAGTTTGGCTATAACATTACTGCGGGTGAAGGTAATTCGCCGAGGATTCATGTTAATTCCAAGTCTGTCGGCTCTGCCACAGAAACGGTTACCATCACCTCCCGCGACGGACAAGTGTTTGACTTTGTTAGCATCTGGCTCGACGTTTTTTCACAGAGCGGCGATATGACCGTCACTGGCTATGGGCCGGAACCCTTTAGCTTTGTTGTGAACGCGGGCAGCAGTGGCACGTTCAGCCCGTCAGGTGGAAACAAGTTGGTGACTAGTGTGGAACTCACCAGCAACGATTTCTGGGGTGATCTCATCGACACGGTCTCTACGGTGGTCGATGTTTCACCGCCCACTGGCATCCATAACATCGAAGCCTGGCATCTGCCCGGTGCTTCCAATCAGGGCAAGAGTTGCGCCGATCTTGACGATACCTACGCCGACTCTGGCACAACTTGGACGGAATTCAAGCTGGAAGACGCCACCTTGACCAGCGGCCCCCACGACGACGGCACCCTCCACGTTAACGTCACTTTGGATGGCAGCCCCGGCGGCGGTTTTGACTGGACATCCACCATCGGCGTGGACGCCATTGTGGTCAAGGACGGCAATGATGGCGCGAACTTTTACGTCTACGACGGCCTGACAGCCCCCGCTCCCGGTACCGTGCGGGACAGCGAGGAGACCAGCGACACCGACCTGACTACCCCCAACAACGGCGCCAAAGACATCAGCCACATCTCCTTCTGCTACGACGCCCCACCACAGCCCGGTACCATCATCGTCGAAAAGCAAACCGACCCCGATGGCGCGCCCGATAGCTTTACCTTTAGCGGTGACGCCAGCGGAAGCATCGCGGACAATGAGACAATTGAGGTCACCGACCTGTCACCGGGCGACTACACCTCGCAAGAGACAGTGCCCGCGGGCTGGGAACTGACCAACATCGAATGTGACGACGACAACAGTACCGTTAGTTTGGCCGACTTTAGAGCCAACTTTCAGCTCGAAGCTGGCGAGACGGTCAAATGTACTTTTTACAATCGCCTGTCGTTGGACTATGGCGACGCACCGGACAGCTATGGCACACTATTAGCCAGCAATGGAGCGCGCCACGCCATCGTGCCGGGCCACAGCCTGGGGCCGATAGTGGACGCAGAGTCGGACGGTCAACCTACACCGTTGGCCGACGGCGACGACCTCAATCCCCCCGGCGCGCCCGACGACGAGGACGGCGTGACCTTGCCGCCAGCCTTGACGGCGGGAGACCCGGCGGCCACGATTATCGTAGACGGCGGTCCCTCTGGCGGGATGCTGGATGCCTGGATAGACTTTGACGGCAACGGCGTCTTTGACCACCCGGCCGAACATCTTTGGGGTGGTGTGAGCCAATCGCTGAGTAGTGGACCGAACCCACCGCTCTCCTTCCCGGTTCCGTCCGCTGCGGTTCCAGGGCCGACCTACGCCCGCTTCCGCTTGAGCAACAATGGCGGCTTGCCCCCCACTGGCTTTGCGCCCGCGGGAGAGGTAGAGGACTATCGGGTAGAGATCGAAGCGGCGCGCGGCGCCATCATCATTGAGAAGCAGACCGACCCCGATGGCGCGACGGAGAGCTTTGAGTTCTCCACCGACTATGGCGCCAACTTTACCCTGGGCGATAATGGGACGAACAACTCTGGTCCTCTGACCCCCGGCGCCTATGCGGTGAGCGAGGTCAACATCCCGGCCGGTTGGAGCCTGACCAACGCCACCTGTGACGACGGCAGCGACCCCAGCGCCATCGGCCTCGACGCCGGCGAGACGGTCACCTGCATCTTTGAAAACACCCAGGAACGTGGCACCATCATCGTCGAAAAGCAGACCGACCCCGATGGCTCACCCGACAGCTTTAGCTTTAGCGGTGACGCCAGCGGAAGCATCGCAGACGACGAGCAGATTGTGGTCGGCAACTTGCTGCCGGGAACCTACACCTCGCAAGAGACGGTTCCGGCGGGTTGGGACCTGACCGGCATTGACTGCGACGACGACAACAGCAGCGGCGACCTGAACACGGCCAGCGCTACCTTCCAGGTCGAAGCCGGTGAGACGGTCAAGTGTGTCTTTTACAACACTCTGCAGCGCGGTACCATCATCATCGAAAAGCAGACCGACCCCGATGGCTCACCCGACAGCTTTAGCTTTAGCGGTGACGCCAGCGGAAGCATCGCAGACGACGAGCAGATTGTGGTCGGCAACTTGCTGCCGGGAACCTACACCTCGCAAGAGACGGTTCCGGCGGGTTGGGACCTGACCGGCATTGACTGCGACGACGACAACAGCAGCGGCGACCTGAACACGGCCAGCGCTACCTTCCAGGTCGAAGCCGGTGAGACGGTCAAGTGCGTCTTTACCAACACCGAGACAACCGGCGACGTCATCATCCACAAGTTCCACGACCTCAACCGCAACGGCGTCCAGGACGCGGGCGAAGAGGACATGGCCGAGTGGAAGATGCGCGTCTATCAGTATATTCCGGGCGGCTCCCCTGTCTTGCTGGCCGAGAGCATGACCGACGCACAAGGCAACGCCTACTTTGACAACCTGGAGCCAGGGTTGTACAAGGCCTGGGAGTCGGGCCGCACCTGCTGGAATGCGGTTGAATTTGACAATACCGTGGACGGAGGGTTCTACAAGGTCTTTGATCTGGCGATCAGCGAAGACAAGGTCATATCCTTTGGCAACTATAACTTTTGCGGACCAGAGTATTCCATTGACGTTGAAAAGTACGTCTCGGTAGATAACAAGGCAACCTGGTACGACGCCGACTCGCCGCCTGGCCCCCAGGTGACGGCGGGCAGCGCGACGGTCTGGTTCAAGTTTGTCGTTGTCAACGGAGACGGCGCGCTGACGAACGTCACTCTCAGCGACACGGATTTTGACGCTGAAATCGCCAGCCAATGCACGGTTCCTGCCGAGTTGGCGGCTGACGAGTCCTTTGTGTGCGTGATTGGTCCCTTTGTGGCTATCGAGGGCCAGCACATGAACACGGCCACGGTCACGGGCAAGCATAACGGCACGACCTACAGCGATAGCGACCGCGCCAAGTATTTGGGCTCTGGCGAATGCGCTGATAGCGACGGGGACGGGGTGTGTGACGATCGAGACATCTGCCCCGGTTATGACGACAAGGTGGACACTGATAGCGACGGCGTGCCCGATGGCTGCGACCAGTGCCCGAACGATTCGAGCAAGACCGAACCCGGCGCTTGCGGCTGCGGCGTGCCAGACACGGACGCGGACGGCGACGGTGTGCTCGATTGCCAGGACCAGTGCCCGAACGATTCGAGCAAGACCGAACCCGGCGCTTGCGGCTGCGGCGTGCCAGACACGGACGCGGACGGCGACGGTGTGCCTGACTGCGACGACAACTGCCCTGGCGCGTACAACCCTGACCAGGCCGACGCCGACAATGATGGCATAGGCGACGTTTGTGACAGCGACCTGGACATCAACGTCGTGCTCTACAACAACGATGACCTGCTGGGCGACCCGCACATGGTCGAGATTTCGGGCGTGGGTCAGTTTACCACGGGTGACACTATCCAAGTGCCGGCCGACACGACGGTAAACTTTCGCTTGCGGCGGGGCGGCGTCGTCGGTCCGTGGCAGCAGGCCACCTTCCCGGATGACCTTGCGGCAAACGGTGAATGGCGGCTCGAGTTCGCCACGGTCTCGGTAAAGCTCTACAACGGCGCTGACCTGCTGGCTGATCCGCACA
>CAYSBQ010000129.1:0-1136 GCA_964429315.1 uncultured Desulfobacterales bacterium | reverse complement strand
TCCACGTGCCGCCAGGAGCCAACATCAGCTTCCGCTTGCGGCGGGACGGCGTGGTGGGTCCGTGGCAGGCGACCCAGTTCAGCGCTGGCGACTATATGTGGGAGCTAGAGTTTGCCACGGTGCAGGTCGGCTTGTGCGCCATCAGCAATCCGCCCCAGGTAGAAGTCTCGGGCGTTGGTACGTTCAACCTCGGCGACGTCATACACGTGCCGCCCGACACCAACGTCTCGTTCCGCATACGCGGCGACAGCATTGGCCCGTGGATGACAGCGCAGTTTAGCGCTGGCGATACATCCTGGGACCTGGAAGGCGCTGTTGATTGGGCCGAGTGCTATGGAACCATCATCGTGGAAAAGCAGACCGACCCAGATGACGCGACCGAGAGCTTTGAGTTCAGCACCAGCTACGGCCCCAACTTTAGCCTGGCCGATGACGGGACGAACAACTCTGGTCCTCTGACCCCCGGCATCTACGCGGTGAGCGAGGTCAACATCCCGGCCAATTGGGTCCTGACCAGCGCTGCGTGTGACGACGGCAGCGACCCGAGCGCCATCGGCCTCGCCGCTGGCGAGACGGTCAAATGCACCTTTACCAATGAGGAGCAGGTCCCTGCCATCTCTATCACCAAGTTCACCAGCCTGCAAACCGTTGTCAGTGGGAGTGATGTTAAATTTGGGATCATTGTTCAAAACACCGGCAACGTGGACCTGGTCAACGTCGTGGTCAGCGACCCGCTAGCGCCCGAATGTGACAGGACTTTCGCCAGCCTGGCTGTCAACGAGATTGAATCGTACTTTTGTTGGGCCAGGGGCGTGACGGACGGCTTTACCAACGTGGCCGATGTCAGCGCTGAAGATGAGTTGGGTACCCCGGTCAGCGATAGCGACACCGCCACGGTGACGGTGACATGCAGCGACGTAGATGCTGACGGTGTTTGTGATACGGACGACGTCTGCCCCGGCGGCAATGACGCCGTGGATAGCGACGGCGACGGCACGCCCGACGACTGCGACGACTGCGCCCTGGACCCGGACAAGACCGAACCCGGCGCTTGTGGCTGCGGCACGCCCGACACGGACTTGGACGGCGACGGCACGCCTGACTGCACCGACTTGTGCGAGAACGACCCGGACAAG
>CAYSBQ010000128.1:0-8111 GCA_964429315.1 uncultured Desulfobacterales bacterium | reverse complement strand
CGCGAGACGGCGAAGCCGATTTAACAGGGTAAATCATTGCGACCTACGATAAGTACGCCTCTCGCAGATCCCCGCTCTTTTTGCGGTGATTCCTCAATATAGCGCTACTGAAGTGGCTTGAGGACAGTACGCGCGCTCCCGCAAGCGGGATTTCGCGGGGCTCAACTTGCATCTGGAGCTTTTTACTGTGTCGTTTGTTTGTGGACTTTTTGCGAGTCCATTCAGTTTAAGATCGGTACAACTTCACCGTCTATCAGGGTAACCTGACGAGTCAATCTTTCAGCTAATTTTATGTTATGGGTTACAATTACTGCAGTTATCCCGTCTTCACGGTTTAACGATATCAACAAATCATGTATGGTTTCGCTGGTTCTAGAGTCTAAGTTGCCCGTTGGTTCGTCTGCCAGCAGGATTGATGGTTTTAAAACCAAAGATCTTGCTACAGCAACCCTTTGCTGCTCTCCGCCGGAAAGCGCGCCTACCGTATGATTAAGACGCTCCTTAAGGCCTACTCGCACCAAAATAGCCTCAGCAAGTTCACGCGCGTTTTTAGGACTGAGGCCCTTTATCAAGGCAGGCATCATCGTATTTTCTGTAGCGTCAAATTCCGGAAGCAGGTGATGGAACTGAAATACAAAACCGATAGTCTGATTGCGAAAAGATGCTAGTTCGTCATCGTTACGAGAAAAGATGTCCTTGCCTTCACAAATAACCTGCCCTGAATCCGGTCTTTCTAAGGTCCCTAGCACATGAAGCAAAGTAGATTTGCCCACTCCGGAGGCGCCTACAATAGCAATCATTTCTCCCCGCCATACTTTAAGACATGCCCCTTTCAATACATCAAGGCGGTTACTATTAGTGATGAATGCTTTATTGACATCTATCACACTTATCAACGGTTCCCGGCTATTCATATCTTATTGCCGAAACTGGTTCCAGGCGGGAAGCTTGATATGATGGATAAAGAGTAGCCAGAAAAGTAATTGCAATAGCCGATGCGGCCACAAGAACTACATCGAGTGCTTGTACTCTTACAGGGAGCGTAGATATATAATAGACGTCGCTTGGAAGCTTTACGAACTCATATCGCTTTAGCACAAAGCAGATAATACCTCCTCCCATCAAGCCAAGCGTCGTACCCAGAGATCCTATTATAAGGCCTTCTACCATAAAAATCTTCATGATGCTCTTTGCTGTTGCGCCCATCGATTTAAGAATGGCAATATCTTTTGTCTTTTCCATAACCATCATGATCAACGTGCTGACAATATTAAAGGCGGCTACAAGAATAATTAAAACCAAGATAATAAACATAACCGCTTTTTCAAGCTTTAGGGCTGAAAAAAAATTCTTGTTCATCTGCATCCAGTCTTGAGACCAGTAACCCGGGCCCAAAGTGTTTAAAATCTGCTTGGAAATTTCATCAGCACGATAGATATCGTTAACTTTTATCTCAATACCGTGCACGGAAGCGCCAAGTCTCAACAGTTGTTGAGCAGAGTCAAGGGAAACAAAAGCAAACGAGGTATCATAATCGTACATTCCCGAGTCGAAAAGCCCAACAACCTTAAATCTTTTCATATGTGGCACCCGAGTCCCAAACGGTGTGAGACTGGTACCTAGGGGAGAGATGGCAAACAGTTCATCCCCAAGATCTACTACTAATATTCTGGCCAGTTCTTTGCCTAAAATAACCCCGGGAGGCGATGCCGAACCCTTATCAGTCCGGTGTTGTTTTACTGTTGTCAATGCCTGGAAATCGTTTGGCAAAGCAGACTTTCCCAGATCCAATACTTGGGCGGCTCGCGCCGGATCAACTCCCTTCAAGATTGCGCCTGAAACTTGAGACCCACCACGAAGCATGATCTGGGCATGAACAAAAGGCGCTGCCGCCTTTATCCCTTCCATAGCTTCAATTTGACTCAAGATGTCAGTATATTGCGCCATTTTGCCGGTTCTGCTCATTACTCGGATGTGGGCATTCATGCCCAAGATTTTCGATTTGATATCAGTCTCAAACCCTGTCATGACAGCCAGCACAACCATCATTGCCATGACCCCTAACATAACCCCGGCAATCGATATAAAGGTATTGATAGAGATGAAGCCGTGTTTTCGTTTAGCCCTGAGGTATCTTAAGCTAACAAGGAATTCAAATGACATAGCTTGGATCAATCTTGGATCAATTAATGTTCGGAATTTTTGCTTCGTACATGGAATTCGGGGTCACTCACGAATGGCCGACTGTCTTTAGCAAGGGGAAAAGGATTACTTCCCGAATGGAAGGTACATCTGTTAGCAACATAACAAATCGATCCATTCCTATACCTTCACCAGCCGTAGGAGGCATTCCGTATTCCAGGGCTTGCACATAATCCTCGTCCATTTGATGAGCTTCTTCGTCTCCCTCCTCACGTTCCGCAAGCTGACTTATAAAACGTGTTCTTTGATCAACAGGATCATTAAGTTCTGAAAAGCCGTTGGCGATCTCGTTTCCTCCAATGAATAGTTCAAAGCGCTCGGTCAACTCTGGGTTGGAGGGGTTCTTCCTGGCAAGTGGTGAAATCTCCACAGGGTAGTCTAAGACAAAAGTAGGTTCAATGAGTTTGGGTTCGACCAACACGTCAAATAATTTAGCCAGAATCTTGCCGGTGTGTCTTTGTTTTGTAACTTGAATTCCTTTGGATTTGGCAAAATCCAGAAGCTGTAATCGATCCTCAAGTAAAGACGGGTCAACACCACCAAGTTTGCTTAAAGCCTCCTTTAGAGTTAACCGATGCCAAGGGCGCCCCAGATCTATATCATTCCCTTGATATGTAAAGAGGGTTGCGCCTAACACTTGCTGGGCCACGAACGCAAACATTTCCTCGGTTAGGGTTATAAGATCTTCATAAGTCGCATACGCCAGATAAAATTCCAGCATTGTAAATTCGGGGTTGTGCTTGGTTGAAATCCCTTCATTTCTGAAATTCCTGTTTATTTCGAAAACCCTGTCAAATCCCCCCACAACCAATCGTTTCAGGTAAAGCTCGGGGGCAATCCGCAAAAATAAATCTTCTCCTAATGCATTGTGGTGCGTCTTGAAAGGGGTTGCTTCAGCGCCTCCCGGGATGGGCTGCATCATGGGAGTCTCAACCTCCAAAAAATCCCGTTGGGACAAGAAACTTCGAAATGCATCAATAATTTTAGCCCTCTTGATGAAGATATCACGGACATTGTCATTCATAATAAGGTCCAGATATCTTTGGCGATAGCGTTTCTCGGGATCCTTCAATCCATGAAACTTCTCAGGCAATGGCCTAATTGCCTTGGAAAGTAGACGGCATTCCTTGGCCAACAGGGTCCATTCCCCGGTTTTGGTTTGGAACAAGCCGCCTTTGATTCCTATAAAATCACCAACATCAAATTTCTTGAACAACCGGTAGGCTTCCTGGCCGACCTCATCACGTTGAATGTAAGCCTGAAACTTTCCGGTACCATCCCTGAAATGGAGGAAGGCAGCCTTTCCAAAAGATCTAAGCCCCACCATGCGACCGGCTGTGGCAAAGATGTTTACACTATCCGCACCTTCATCTTGCGTGGCAATATGGTGCTGGATATCTATAACCCTATGAGATACCCTGAAATCATTGGGATAAAGATGTACCCCTTCATCTTTTAAGGCCTTCGCCTTTTCACATCGCATGCGAATAAGTTCGTTTAGTTCGTCCACAATCAAGTCATACCTCACCACAGAAGGATTAAAAGATTTTTGGTAACCTATTTGTTTTGGTGTGTCAAGACAAAAGCCCGCCCAAATTCAAGCGGTGAATTAGGGATCGTTGCCATCTATTGATTCTGAAATTTCTTTACTCTAGGCTCTGCTTCAGGTAAGGATGGCGGAATGTTGAACAAAATGAAAGGATAATGTTATGCCAAAACGTGATGACATCAAGAAGGTAATGATTATCAGTTCCGGCCCCATCATCATAGGTCAAGCCTGTGAGTTTGACTATTCCGGCACCCAGGCATGCAAGGCCCTTAGAAAGCTTGGATATGAAATTGTGCTGGTCAATTCCAACCCGGCTACCATCATGACGGACCCCGGCATGGCCGACGTAACCTATATTGAACCTTTAAACCTCCGGACCATGGAAGAAATCATCGAAATAGAAAAACCGGATGCCCTCCTTCCTAATTTGGGCGGCCAAACCGGTTTAAACCTAACATCAGAACTTGCGCGAGCCGGTGTTCTTGAAAAACATGGTGTCAAAATAATCGGTGTTGAGATTGATGCAATCAAGCGTGGCGAGGACCGTATCGCGTTCAAAGATACAATGGCCGGGCTGGGTATAGAGATGCCAAGGAGCCAGGCGGTCTTTAATGTTGAGGAGGCCGAAAAAATCGCTGACAAACTCGGTTATCCGGTTGTGATCCGCCCCGCCTACACCATGGGAGGAACAGGCGGGGGCCTGGTCTATAATGTTGAAGAACTGCGCGAAGTAGCGAGCCGTGGTATTTCGGCAAGTCTTGTGGGGCAGATATTAGTGGAAGAATCGGTTTTGGGCTGGGAGGAATTGGAGCTTGAAGTAGTTCGCGATGCAAAAAACCAAATGGTTACCGTTTGTTTTATTGAGAATGTGGACGCAATGGGTGTTCATACAGGCGATTCGTATTGTACTGCTCCCATGCTCACCATAGCCCCTGAACTACAGGAGCGCCTCCAGAAGTTGTCTTATGACATTGTAGAGGCCATAAAGGTCATCGGCGGCACCAACATTCAATTCGCCCATGATCCCAAGACCGGTCGGGTGGTAGTTATCGAGATAAATCCCAGAACCTCCAGGTCATCCGCCCTTGCTTCCAAGGCAACCGGCTTTCCCATTGCCCTTATTTCCTCCATGCTGGCAGTCGGTATGACCTTAGATGAGATTCCTTACTGGCGTGAAGGCACCCTGAACAAATATACGCCATGGGGTGATTATGTAGTAGTAAAGTTTGCTCGATGGGCCTTTGAGAAGTTTCCGAACGCCCAGGACAAGTTGGGCACGCAGATGCGCGCCGTCGGCGAGGTTATGAGTATCGGCAAGAATTATAAGGAGGCCTTTCAGAAATCGATTCGTTCTCTGGAAAATGGCCGTTATGGGCTTGGGTTTGCCAAGGATTTTCATGAAAGATCGCTGGATGAGTTGATGGAGCTTCTGGCCGAACCTACGAGCGAGCGTCAGTTCGTAATGTATGAGGCCCTGAGGAAGGGGGCAAGCATTGAGACTCTCTATGAAAAGACTTATATAAAGCCGTGGTTCATCGAGCAGATGAAAGAGCTGGTAGACCTGGAAGAAAGGCTCCTGGAGCACAAGGGCAATACAGTGCCTGACGATCTCCTGGTACAGGCCAAGAAGGACGGGTTTGCGGATCGATATCTGGCCGAGGTGCTTGACATCCCGGAGACGGACATAAGGAAAAGGCGCACTGCCTTGAGCGTGGTCGAGGGGTGGGAGCCTGTGCCGGTAAGTGGTGTAGAGAACGCAGCCTACTATTTTTCCACCTACAATGCTCCCGACAAGGCGACAACGACTGATAGGCGCAAGATTATGGTCCTGGGCGGGGGACCTAACCGTATCGGCCAGGGGATCGAGTTTGACTACTGTTGCGTTCATGCCGCTTTTGCGCTGCGTGACGAAGGCTTTGAGTCGATAATGGTCAACTGTAATCCGGAAACTGTTTCAACTGACTACGATACTTCGGATAAACTGTATTTTGAGCCGCTTACCGTGGAAGATATTTTAAGCATATACGAAAAGGAAAAACCGGAAGGTGTCATTGTACAGTTCGGAGGGCAGACCCCTCTCAACATAGCCAACGAGCTTGCCGAGGCCGGTGTCAAGATTATTGGGACGTCACCTGAAACCATAGACTTGGCTGAAGACCGTGACCGGTTTTGCCGGACGATGCAAAAACTTGGCATCGCCCAGCCTGAATCAGGCATGGCCAGCACGCTGGAAGAGGCCTTAGGTGTTGCGGAGAGGATCGGCTATCCTCTCATGGTTAGACCTTCTTATGTCCTTGGTGGGAGGGCCATGGAAGTGGTTCACGACGAGGAGATGCTCGGAAAGTATGTTGTTGCAGCAGTAGGTGTATCCCCTGAACGGCCTATCCTAATAGACAAGTTTCTTGAGGATGCTATTGAGGCCGAAGCAGATGCTATTTCCGACGGCACGGATGCCTTTGTGCCTGCGGTAATGGAACATATTGAGCTGGCCGGGATCCATTCAGGTGATTCGGCATGCGTGATTCCTCCAATTAGTATACCCGCCAAGCACATCGACACGATTCGCGAGTTTACGAAAAGGATTGCAGTGGAACTTAATGTTGTAGGCCTGATAAACATCCAGTATGCCATAGCGGATGACACGGTCTACATCCTTGAAGCTAATCCCCGTGCCTCCAGGACAGTGCCTTTGGTCTCAAAGGTGTGCAACATATCAATGGTGCGCATGGCTACCCAGCTGATGTTGGGCAAAAAACTCGGCGACCTTGATATCAAGCCCAAATCTGTTCCGCACTTTGGTGTAAAAGAAGCCGTTTTCCCGTTTAATATGTTCCCGGAAGTAGACCCACTCTTGGGTCCTGAGATGAGATCTACCGGAGAGGTCCTGGGGTTGGCCGATTCATTCGGCCTTGCCTTTTTTAAGGCCCAGGAGGCAACTCAGCAGGCGCTTCCTTTTGAGGGGACGGTGCTGATCACGGTGGCTGAGAAGGACAGGCCTGCAGGCCTGGAAGTAGCCAAGCAGTTTGATAAGCTTGGTTTTAAGATCAAAGCGACTGCTGGCACACATAAGTTTCTAGCTGATAACGGCATTAAAACCGAGGTTATTCGCAAGATGCATGAAGGTAGGCCAAATATTGTTGATGGAATAAAGAATAATGAGATTCACTTGGTCGTCAATACCCCGAGCGGTAGACTCGGTAAGCATGATGACTCCTATATCCGCAAAGCGGCAATCAAGCACAAGGTCCCCCACATAACCACAATTGCCGCTGCCGTTGCTGCTGCCAAGGGCATTGCAGTTTGCAGACAGGGGCATGGTCGTGTGAAGTCTTTGCAGCAATATCATGGGGATATCAAGAAGGTAACATGAAGCAAGAAGGAACCTTTGAAAAGCATATCGAAGCCCTAACCAGGATCAGCAGGGCAATCACCTCTGATCGGTATATTGAAGACATTCTCCGGCTGATAGTGACAGTGACTGCCGAGACAATGCATTCAAAGATCTGTGCCCTATGGTTGTTAGATAAAGGAGATGATACCTTCAAGCTGCGCGCCACCCAGAGTATAAGCGAAGACTACCTGAAAACTGAAAGAACGCGCAAAAGACATATTGATGACACGTCGTGGAATATCAGGCCAGGAAGCCTTCCGGTGGATTCAAAAGCGGAGTATGGACGTATGTAAATCGATGAGAGAGATAGCCGAGGCAATTGTGCTGACAGAGGAATTATGATGGACTCTTAAAAAGTCGGTTTTGTTCGTTCCGTGAGCAACCTGTAACCCTTTAACATTTCAACCCTGAACGCTACTTACGGAGGTTTTGGATGCACCCTCTTTTGATTGAAGAAAAAGGAAAGAACCTTTTACTATTAGGAAACGAGGCGATTGTGAGGGGTGCGCTGGAGGCAGGGCTTGCTTTTGCTACAAGCTACCCGGGCACGCCGTCATCTGAAATAGCGGACAATCTTTTTCGGATAGCCGCCGAGTCGGATCTCTATTTTGAGTACTCTACCAACGAAAAAGTGGCCCTGGAAACCGCCGCGGGGGCAGCCGTATGTGGCGTGCGAACAATGTGCAGTATGAAACATGTTGGGTTAAACGTAGCAGCAGATCCGTTAATGACCCTGGCCTATGTTGGTGTCCGTGGAGGCCTTGTCATTGTTGTTGCTGACGACCCTTCCATGTTTTCAAGCCAAAACGAGCAGGATAGCCGTATCTATGCCAGGTTGTCTAATTTGCCGATGCTTGAGCCAAGATCTGCCGAAGAGGCCAAAGAAATGACCAAAAAGGCCTTTGAGCTTTCAGAAAAACTTGAGCTTCCAGTCCTTCTGCGAACGACCACGCGGCTGAGCCACTACAG
>CAYSBQ010000127.1:0-8115 GCA_964429315.1 uncultured Desulfobacterales bacterium | reverse complement strand
GGGCCAAGAGCAAGTTCAAGAGCAATTTTGGTTATGTGTGTTTCGTTCACGTCTATCTCATATACGTCAAATAAAAAGCTTGAGTAGGAGGTTCAACGTCTCTCCGGCCGTTTTCACGTAGCCAACTTCAGCTATGCATAGTTGACCCACTACCGGGACGCATGTGTCCTTTGTTCTGTAGCCGCCATCCATATCAAACAACGCTTTGCAGCAAGCTGAGGGATGCCTCAAGTTCCAGGGCTTCTTGCTTGGTGGCATTCTTCTCTGCATGGACGATGTTGTTCCTGATTTTCCATGCCTTGCTTACGAAAATGTACGACTCATCAGGAAGACCTTTGTCTCCTATGATCCATTGCATTTTTTCGTAGAATGTGCGGCATTCCGCTTCAGAGCCGGTGAAGAGTTTCTTCATCACGGCCTCCAGTTCCCGGCAAATGAGAATGGCGTTCGTATTGCAATATTTTCCGGTGATCTTGTGCTCCGCCTCGATTCTTGCTGCCCAGTTTTTGCCGGAATAAGCGCTTTTGAACAGTTTGTCAAACTCGTCCGAATCCGAAAGCCCCTTCTTTATTTCGTCGACCTTTTTTTTGATGCGGGCCTCTTCGTCTTTCAGCATTTCTTCGAAAAGAGCTTCAACCTCCATCTTTTCCTTCTTTTCTTTCCCTACGCGCTCCTTAAAATCATCGGCCTTGACAAAGACTCGTACGATGTCGTCTTCGTCATAACTCAGTTTGTCGAGAAAGCCTACAATTTGTCCGGCCTTACCTCCAAGAAAGGCATCATGGAAGTCATGCACTTTTTCGAAAAAACGGCTCGTTATTATGGCGATGGCCAGTTCAGGGAAACTGTCAATCACGTCGTATACCGCCAATAAGCCTTCGGCGCCAGGGTGTTCCACTTCCATAAGTGAGATGTCCTGAAAGAGAAAATCACACGACGTCGAGAGCCCTGAATACATCTGGCTGAGGCTTTCAACACCATGAACTTCGTATTCAGGCATCTCTTTGGAAATCATGTTTTGGAGTTTTTTCCGATCCCGTTTAGAATTGTCGGCAATAAGTACCCTCATATCCCGTGCTCCTTTCCACACATCCGGATGCGCTTTTCCAAGATGGGGCCCAACAAAGTTGTGCTAAGCATTCATAACAGATTTGAGGCAAAAGAAAAAAGTCAATTTTCTTCCTCGGCAACTTTTTGATGTTAACGACAATCTCCCGGCTATTGCCGCAGGTCTCGACCGGCCCATATCCAGTCCGCGCCCCCCGACTTTTCGAGGAAGTTCTGAAAGCTACCCACCGGGACACTTTTTTTAAAAATACAGTCAGTGCCCTTCACCAGTGGTTTCTTTTTTTGTCATGAAGGAGCAGTTCCGGCGAAACCATCAAAAATGAGTGGATTCGCCGGAGTGTTGTTGTTATAATATCGGTAAATTGACCAAGGCGCTTTAGGGGTAAACCGTGGCCCGGGTGATGCCCGGACGTATTAGGAGGCCCCCTTTCGGAGGGAGTCTCTCCATTCAGGGTGTAAAGAGGTGGATAATCGGGGTAATGAAAAAGACCGAGTTTGACGTTGACGCATTAGTGCGGAAAATCGAAAAGATTCCTACTCTTCCTGTCATTTCCCGGAAGATTATGGAAATAACGGGCGACGAAAATGCTTCATTCAAGAAGCTTGTGCGCATTGTGGAAATGGATCAGTCTCTGGCCTTGAAGGTTTTAAAGATGGCGAATTCAGCCTTTTACGGTTTGTTGAGCAAGGTGAGTTCTCTTGAACACGCTCTCGTGGTTCTTGGCATAAGCCAGGTGAAATCCATTGTTTTGGGGTCTTCCGTTCACAGCTTTTTTTCTCACGGTGAAAGCACCACCTTTGACCGGACACGGTTTTGGAAGCACGCTATCATATGCAGCCAGGTTGCCGCGTTGTTGGGGAAACATTTCAAGGTCGTAAAAGACGACTCCCTGTTTCTGGCCGGGCTGATCCACGATGTGGGCAAGGTCGTTCTTGATCAGTATTTTCACGAGGAATTCCTCCAGATCATCGAACATGTCTCTTCCGAGAAAACGACTTTCAGTGAGGCAGAGATTAAGATCCTGGGGACAACACACTACCAGGTCGCAGCAAAGCTGTTAAAGCAGTGGAAATTCCCGGACATGGTCATCAGGCAGGTTCTGTATCATCACGCGCCGTGGTATGACATTCACTATTTGACCAACTCCAATATCATATATCTTGCCAACCTATTTACAAAATCGGCAGGCTATCCGTGTCATCCGGATGAGAAAGAGATCGAACTCCAGGAGCTTTCCGATTCTCCGGAGATCGGCTTTGTCGGAAAAAGCGGTCTCTCTCTGGATCATGACACAATGGAAAGGCTAAATTCCCAGATTCAGGAGAAGGTGTTGGAAGAGGCCGACAATGTGATGAGCCTCTTCGGACCGTAATGGGATGTCTTCCCTGTCCCTACTAAAAACTTCATACCAACTGATTTCATCGATATAGAAAGGGACCCATTATGCTCAAAAACACATTTCTCCATATACCTGGCATAGGAAACATAACAGAGGGACGTCTATGGGAAGCAGGAATTCTCAACTGGGATAATTTTGTTGACCCTTATCCTTTGAGATTATCCCCAAATCGAACTGAGTCTCTTCGAAGGTGTCTCGACGAATCACGGAAACACCTTCAAAATCAAAATCCCAACTACTTCGCCGGCCTCCTTCCCTCAACCCTCCAATGGCGCTTATTTCCAGAGTTCAGACAGCGAACTGCATACCTGGATATTGAAACCACTGGTTTGGATGGGTACTATAACGAAATAACCGTTATCGGGCTGTATGACGGGACAACAATCTCCTATTATGTCAAGGATCAGAACCTTGATGACTTTAGAAACGACATTGAAAAATACAAAGTCGTTGTCACTTATAATGGGAAATGCTTTGATATCCCCTTCATCCGAAACAATATGGGGTTACCAATGGACCAAGCGCATATTGACCTGCGATATGTTCTTTCCAGCCTTGGTTATACAGGAGGACTCAAGGGATGCGAAATAAAGGCTGGTATTGATAGAGGGAAGCTGGGAGGTCTCGACGGATATGACGCTGTTCTCCTGTGGAATGATTATCAGCAAACCGGAAACCAGAAGGCTCTGGAAACCCTACTAGCATATAATGGGGAAGATATTGTCAACTTGGAGGCACTGATGGTAATGGCATACAATATGAACATTAAGGATACGCCCTTTTCTGGAATCAATGGGTTGCCTGATCCGATCGTGCCAGAAGTTTCATACGATGGTGATCTTGAGACTATTGAGAGGATTAAGGCGGAGAAGATGACTGCGGTAATGGGATGATGTAGCTCTGATGCCCTGGAATGTATATCTATTGAAATGTTCGGATAATTCTTTGTATTGCGGAATTACGAATGACGTTGAGATACGTGTTTCCAAGCATAATACAGGAACCGGGTCAAAATACACAAGATCACGCCTGCCGGTCGAATTAGTTGCCGTCAGTAGCGACCTAACAAAAAGTGAAGCCTTGAAACTTGAACATCACATCAAACAGCTGAAGGCGAGTGAAAAGATTTCAGCTGTACAACAGCAGATGTCGGGGAAATGAATTTAATGGACTTTGGCTCCCGCTTATTAAGCTACTCCAATCGCCCTAATCGCTTCTCTACCGATAGCTCCTGACCACATGGCAAATAAAAAAAGTGCTGGGGCTGCCATAACACAGCCCCAGCTCGATTTCGCTGCCTGTCTAAGCGCTTACGTAAAGTCCTCTGCCGACCCTCTTGATCTTGCCCTGTTTATAGACTCTGGCGACAATATTTCTGGCCGTTATGTCCCCAAGTCCAGTCTTCTCTTTTATTGCGGAAAAACCGACGCCATTCTTAAATCTTCTGATAACCTTTAAAACCTGATCAATATCGGTCGTAGTTGATGCTTTTTTCTTCGCTGGAGCCTTTTTCGCAACTGTTTTCTTGGCTACGTTTTTCTTTACGACCTTCTTCGTGACTAGCTTCTTCTTGGTCGCCTTGGCTTTCACTACGGGTTTCTTCGCCGTTTTTTTGGCTACAGTCTTTTTCTTCACCGGCGCTTTCTTTTTCGCTGTAGCTTTCCTGGCCACTGTCTTTTTGGTTACGGTTTTTCTCTTCGCGGTAGCCTTCTTTTTCGGCGCAGCTTTCTTGGCTACAGTTTTTTTCGCAGTCGTTTTCTTCTTTGCTACTGTCTTTTTCGTTACTGGAGCCTTCTTGGCGGCTACTTTCTTTTTGACCGTCTTCTTTTTTGCCGCAGGTTTCTTGGTCGCCTTTCTCTTTGCTGTTTCCATGATCGCTTTCCTCCTGTTTAGTTTGTTAACGATCGACCCTTTCTTTGAGTTCTTTGCCTGCCTTAAAGAAAGGAAGTCTCTTAGGAGCCACTTGAGCGTGTTCTCCTGTCTTGGGATTTCTTCCCGTGTAAGCCTTATATTCTTTCACAAAGATGCTGCATAACCCTCTAACCTCAACCCTGTCACCGTTTGCGAGTGCTTCCGCCATTTCATCGAAAAACAGTTCAACAGCCTTCTTCGCTTGTGTCTTGCTAAGACCAATCTCTTTCGCCAAAACTTCGATCAGATCTGCCTTATTCACGTCATCTCTCCTTATTTTAATATTGCATTAAATACATACAAAATCTAGGCCAATAAGTCAAAACAAATGAAGTAGTTAGGTATTAGGTATTTGCGAGATGGTGTTTAGCTGTTGATTCGGGAATCGATTTTCAAGAAATTCTTATAGGTGAATCGAGATGAACTGCTCGGTTGAGAGGTGTTCTAAAAGAGAGAATAACCTTTATTGATGGGGTCCTACACGGTTAGCAGAGATCATAATTTTTAAGATTGTCCCATTTCGAATAGAAGGTACCTGGGTCGTATCTTAATTACTAGTAAAAAGCCGACCCTGGATGGGTCGGCTTTGATTTAACCCCTGGAAGGGGATGAAAATGATTGCCCCAATTATGAACATGATCAATCTGAACATTCAATTCAAGAACTTCACAGCCTTGTCGCTCCGAAAAGGCTCTGACACAACTTTCTACCATCTTCGCAACTTTGCCGGTCAGAATCCGACCGCGACCCTAATGTTGTACTCATTGACCGTGTCCTCATAAGCGCTGCCCGGCGGATTGTCATAAGACAGCCTTCTATATTCGCCCATAAGGGTGACGTCCTCAAGCACGTTGTAGTTGGCACCAATGGCAAATACGGCGCCCAGATCACCGTCTTGATCCGTATCATGGCTCATATCGTAACCTTCGTACCGTGCGGCAACCTCCATGGCTTCTGTGGCTTGATAAGCCAGCCCAATGACGATGGCGTTTTCTTTGTAGCTCTTGCCATCGGTGTCATGCTTTTCTCGGCTTGTGGCGTTAAAGTACTCCGCGTCCAATGTGAAATCAGCCAGGGTGAATTCTGCAAAAGCATTCAACGTTTCGTTGCGATCCGTGTAACCCGGCTCCGAATCAAAGCCGGCACCAAAGGTCAGCGAATTCATGGGTCTTACCGAAAGGCGCGCGATATAGGATTGCACATCCTCATTGCTGTCATTATAGGACGACGGCGTGTCTCTTTGCCAACCCAGTTCGGCGGCATTAAGTGCCGAGATCAGTTTTTCGCCCTCGTACCATGTAAACGACACATCCAGGCCCACGGGTTCTTCAAGGGTATAGCCGATGGTAGCCCCGGGTCCGTTGATCAGGTAAGCGTTATAGGTCTCCGTATCACTGACGGTATGCGTAAAAAAGTTGCCGAACGGCATGTCACTCTTGCCGACGATCGCATAAAAGGGGCTCCTTTCCTCATTTTGAAAGGTAACATATGCCTGATCGAACAACGTGGCGGCGTCCTCGTTGCCGCCTTCTTTCCAGATATCTTCAGCGATAAAGACCACATCGGCAGTCGTCCAGTCGTTGATGGCTACCTGGACATCCAGTTCCACTGTGGACACGAACAGGTCGGAGGTGCCGTCACTGTTCTTGTCGCTGATATCCCGGTGATCCTTATACTGATAGTCTACCTCCACTGCGCCGCCGATGGAGATCTTGTCCTGAATTCCGACCAGAGAGCCGTTCTCGGTCTTCATCTCCTTGAGCACTTCTTCCTTTATTTCGGCCTTGATGGCTTCCCTGTCTGCGGTGGGGGCGGTGGCGGCCGTGACCTCCTGCCGCAGGGCGTCCACCTCGCTCTTTGTAACGATGCCTTTTTTCTCCAAGAGTTTTAACAGCACTTCCGTTTCCGGGCTAAGGGCCTGGGCACTGACGTTGAAACAAAAGAGCGCTAAGAACATGGTTGCTCCCAATACAATTCGGTTCCGCTTCATCATTCACGACCTCCTTACATGGATATTTTTTGGCTATAGTTTGCTTGCAAAGATATGTGTCTTTTTGGTCTTACCTACTTCATATCGTAGAACTTGACCCAAAGTACGGCGCCAATCTCTACGTCTTTATCCACACCGTGGTACTGCATGGGTTCCTTTGCGGTGTTAAGGGCGGCAAAACCCCACCAGCCGGCCTTGGGCGTCGCATAGGTAAAGACCCCGTTGCCGTCTGCCTTAATGGCCTGGGTCACCATATAGTCCGTAGGAGCTATGACCTTCCCGTCCTCATTATAGTATTCGACCTCCACCTCGGCATAAGGGACAGGCTTTCCGTCCATTTTCACAATGCCCTGAAATACATTCCCAGCGTAGAGGCCAAATGGCTTGGAAAGAGGTACGATCTCTGTCTTGAGTCCTATCTCTTGTGCCCATCCTTCATCATCGCCAAACGCTGCAACCACGGCCTTCGTGTAGTGAATAATGAAACAGTCTTCAGCAGGTTCCCAATAAGGCTGCGGCTCCATATAAAAAACGTAGATCCCTGGACGTTTTATCTTGTAGTTGGCATGCCACGTCCGGTGGCCCTCAGTCTTCGTCGGTTTCAGCGAATCAAGCAGGCCTTGTTTTTTTCCATTTACTACCACAGCAAACTCGGCTGGCTTGACTAACTCCATGCCGTGGCCCTCAAAGGGGTGCCGGAACATAAGATCCACGCTAATAGTGGCGTCCTCTCCCTGCATCACCATCTGGTCGGATGGAATGACCATTCCAAAATGGGCTGAGGCAATTCTTGAAAAGGTTAAACTAAAGACTACCGCGAACAACAACCAGACAATCCTTTTCATGATGATCTCCTTTCTAAATCTCTCACAGACAGGGCACAAAAAAAGCCACGATAGATCCTTTCCTAAAATGGCTAGAACCTTCGTGGCTCAATTTTTGCGCTTAACTCTGTGGTCTAATAATGAATAAAAGGAAGCTTCAGCTTCCGATTAACTTTCAAATACTCTACCATGGATTCGGTTATTCAGTCAAGTCTAAAAACCTTTTAAAAGTGAAAAACCTGGGTCGCATCTTAATTAGTTGTGGAGTGGGAAAATCTGCCGGCTTTTAAGTGTCTTTCTAGGCTAATAGCTTATGGTACCTCGACGTTTTAGTCGCCTGCTGGCGCAAACAGGACAACGCAAAGGAAAAGGCGCTGACTTTATGACAAAAATAATCCGCCCTGCTTTAAAGATGATCCGAACATAATGATAGCCTTGAATCCCGAATCCATGATAAAGAAAACTGGTGGACATACATTTAACTCCTTTCTGCTTGGTTTGGTCACCTTAGGAAGGATATGTATGCCCACATTTTTCAATTAAAAGTACGCTTCAACCTGATGATCCGAAAAAAGGTTTGAAAAGTAGCGAATACTTTCTGTGTTTCGTTCGTATCAGATCATGAAAAGCATGCTTTCGACGCTTTAAAACATTCAAAGGAACGATTAAAGGAGAAAACAAACATGAAAACAAGAATGACCGTATTGGGATTGGTTCTTGTGATGTCTTTATGCTCACTGGCCTACGCTTTCGGCGGAGGTCGTGGGCGGGGACCTGGCAACAAAGATGCGCTGCTGACTCAGCTTCCGGAAGGAAAAGAGATGCTCTTCCATCAGACGATGAGAGAGGCCCGGGAAAAGCGCTTTAAAACCCGTACCCAAATCAAAGCGGCTCGTGAAGACATCAAAAAGATACTCACCGC
>CAYSBQ010000126.1:0-8180 GCA_964429315.1 uncultured Desulfobacterales bacterium | reverse complement strand
AATGCCGTTTATAATCCCAGGCACAAATCTCTTCTTCTCTTAGTCGGGAGATGGCCGGTAGAAAAGATGCACGTACACTCGAGAAGCCAGCAATTCTTCGCAGTCTATTTATGTGCAATTCTGCATATCTTATCGGTAACCGCGAAGAAAACTATAGTCCTTTTTTGTATTTTTCTTGACCTCTCTTCATCGTTTTGTATAAATGATTACTAGGAAACAAATCAACATTATCTTATTAGAGTTATGTAATAGGCAGAAGCCACCCAGACTCACATATCCGGATGGCTTTTCTTTTCGGAGTTAAGAGTGGCAAAACTGCTTGTTATCGATAATTACGATTCTTTTACCTATAACTTGGTACAGATGTTTAGCCTCTATGACCTATCCATAATTGTTTCTAGAAACGACAAGATCTCTTTGGCCCAGGCAACAGATGTAAATCCGGATTATTTGTTAATCAGTCCCGGGCCGAAAGACCCAACACATGCTGGGATGTCGTGCTATCTTATAGAGGCGTTTTGCAGTCAAATTCCCGTTCTCGGGGTGTGTCTTGGTATGCAATGTATTAATGAGACATTTGGCGGCCAAACAGTACAAGCAAGAAAACCTATGCATGGCAAGACCAGCCTGATCCACCACAGGTATCATGCAATGTTTGAGAGGATACCATCACCCTTTATAGCAGCTCGTTACCACTCTCTTGCGGCAGATCTCCCTCCGGCCGAAGTCTCTGACGATCTAGTAATAACTGCATGGTCTGAAGATGAAGTTATTATGGGGATAGCTCACACAACTTTCCCGCTTTATGGGATACAGTTTCATCCAGAAAGCTTTTTAACCCAGTATGGTTTTGTGCTCATAGAAAACTTTCTGAAACTTGGGCCTTTGAAAATTCCTAGACACAATACTGATGAATATAAATCACATGGATAAGATCAAGAAGATTACGGGCGATATTACAACTGTCCATGTTCAAACTCTCAAACTGGATGAACCGTTCATAGACTTTGCCGGCCGCTTCTCCCACATGCCGGGCACAGTAGCCCTGGTAAGCGGCGGAGACCTTGATTGTGCGAGGTACCACATTCTGGCAGCCAAGCCATGGCTAACCTTTTCCGGACGAAATCAGGACATGATCATTTCAGCCCAAGGACAAACCGTACACCTTAAAGCCGATCCTTTTTGCACGTTACGTCAGATAGTGAATACCTTTACGATGAAACGTATGGATCTGCCCGCGCCTATCGCCACAGGCCTTTTCGGATATCTATCATACGATCTTAAAGACAGCTTAGAAGTATTGCCCAAGACATCCATAGACGACCTTTCCTTGCCGCAAATCTGTTTCTTCGCTCCGACCATCCTAGTGGTTCATGACAAGATAATGGACTCGACCCAGCTATATATCCCCTTGCACAGTGGTTCAAAAGCGGAGGCATTAGATAACATCCTTGACGAGTTTAAAAAAATGGCCTCAGCATCACTTCCCAAAAACAAGGCCTTCAGTGGCGATAATGAATTATTTAGATCTAACTTCACCCGGATTGACTACATGGATGCCATAAAGAGAATCAAGAAATACATTGTATCCGGGCATGTATATCAGGTCAATATGTCCCAGCGCTTTGAAATGGGTTTTGCAGGTGATACATTCGGACTATTCAAAAGACTTTATAAGAGCAATCCAGCTCCTTTCTTTGCATATATAAATGCTGGAGATCATCAAGTTCTTTCCACGTCGCCGGAACGTTTTATTTTTCAGCAGGGCAGACGGGTTGAAACCAGACCTATCAAGGGAACCCGGCCCAGAGGAAAAACTCTGGCAGAAGATAGTGATCTAAGACTTGAGTTGGAGCAGAGCAAAAAAGATGATGCAGAGCTTTCAATGATCGTTGATTTGCTGCGAAATGATATGGGGAAGGTCTGTAAACCAGGATCTGTTCGAGTAGTAGAACACAAAAGAACGGAAGCCTACCAGAATGTTTATCATCTGGTATCCGTTGTCGAGGGTATACTCGACTACAAGCATGATGCGGTTGATCTGATTATGGCGACTTTCCCAGGCGGATCGATTACGGGCTGTCCTAAGATACGGGCCATGGAGATAATCGACGAACTCGAACCAAAGCGACGTCATATTTATACAGGTTCCATTGGTTACGTTAGCTTTCACGACACTATGGATCTATCAATAGCTATCCGAACCGCTACCATATATCAGGGAAAAATATTTTTCTCGGTAGGAGGTGGGATTGTCCTTGATTCAGATCCTGCTGACGAATATGACGAAACACTCCACAAAGGCCAAACACTAATGCAAGCTTTCACCGGAAATATCGCCAGGGCCGAAAGTCGTAGCTTTGTTTGGCTCAATGGTGTCATGAAGCCAGCGAGTAAAGCCACTATCTCTGTTGGAGATCAAGGTTTTCTATTTGGTTACGGATTTTTTGAAACAATCCGCGCAGACAAAGCTAATCTCCTGTTTCTTGAAGATCACATTGCCAGACTTAACCGCTCATGGAATCATTTCTTCTCTGACGAATCGCCAGATCTTTCCTGGAATAATATAATAGCCCAGGTCCTCGTTCAAAACGACCTTGCCAATCAAACTGCAGCCGTAAAGATAATCGCTACAATGGGAGAAAACTACGATCCCCCTTTTCAGCATACACTTCTCGTAACGGCCCGGCCCTACACACACCGTTTGGCGGAAATCAAAGAGCCGGGACTAAAACTTTTAACATATCCATACCCACGCGAAAGCCCGCTGGCCGATTACAAGACGCTCAATTATCTATTTTATCTCCTCGCCGGAAAGTGGGCCAAAACTTACGGAGGTGATGAGGCGCTAATCTTGAATTCAGATAAAAGCGTATCAGAGACAAACACAGCCAATATCTTGCTTATCAAAGGCAAGGTGCTTATCAGACCAATTTCTCCACATGTTTTGCCTGGCATCATGCAAATTGCAGTGTGTGAACTCCTGTACAGTTGGATGTATAGAATAGAAGCTAAGAGAGTCTTTCCGGAAGAACTTTTTTCGGCAGACGATGTTTTGATTACAAATTCACTTATGGGCGCTGTTCCAGCGATCAGCCTTGATGGAAAACAGCTTGGAAAAACATCAGACCTTTGGCAGAGAATAAACAGAAGAGTGCTTTAATCTACAATAACAAGTTGGCCTTGGCATTGAACATTTTACAGGCAAAAAGGTTTTAAATTGTGGTCTCAAACTGGTTCTTCACTCACAATTCTCTTGCTTTCACGCGAACTGCCTGATATGAACTGACAATTCTCTCTCTATTTTCTACAATACGTAACTAACTGATTTTCCCGGGAGGCTAATGATGAATAAATCGGATCTCACACAGGCCCTACAGAAGGAAACCGGGCTGACCAAGACAAAAGCCACAGAGGTTGTTGACCTATTGTTCAGCGAGATGTCTAGCGCTCTCGCAAAAGGTGACAGAGTTGAGATAAGAGGGTTGTGTAGTATTTATGTAAAGGAATACAAAGGCTACACAGGCCGGAATCCCAAAACAGGAGAACTTACCCGGGTGCCCCCTAAGAAACTGCCATTTTTTAAATGTGGTAAGGAACTTAAAGAAAGAGTTGATAAGAAATAAGTAAAAACCTAAACAGGGAGGAAGATTACTATGGCAAAACTCACGCAAGATCTACAACAGGTAGCGATGCAACTTAAGGCGCTCACCAAGAAAACCGAAACCCTTGTAAAGGCCGCTGGCAAGCTGGACAAGCAAAAAGCTGCGAAAAAACCTAAAGCTACGACCAAGGCAAAACCTAAAAGAAAACAGGCTGAAGTCAAAAAGGCCATGAAGAAAACTATAGACAAAAAGAAAGTTTCAACGGATTCACCTACTAATCAGTTACTTAAAATTATAAAGAGGTCAAAGAAGGGGGTCCATGTTTCTGCGTTGATGCAGAAGACTGGATTTGGGGAAGGTAGCGTTAGGAATATCGTTTACAAGGCTACCAAGGCCGGCGAGATTAAAAGAACCGGAAGAGGAGTATATGCAGGGACGTAACTAAAACTCCCTTACACCATTTCCCGTTGTTGCAAAAGCTAGCGATCATTACAACGCAGTTCTGCCGACGAAGCCTGGGTGAAGATCTATATCTATCTAAGCTATAGTCAGATAGTCTCCGCGCCCGGATGGATAGTTACGTTTACAACAAGATCTTGATTTTCCCTGTTTTGTCCCTATGGAAATTTCGAAGCGGAAACGATAAGTTTCTTGACAAAGACAACTTTTCAGGTAACATAATAAACTTTATTGATGTCTCCTTGCTCCGGTTGCCTGGCTCTTTTGAGATCAAGCCGAACCGATCGGGGCTACAAACATCCAAAAGGAGGAGTTATGAGAAGGTACGAAACAACAATTATTGCACACCCTTCCCTTTCCCCGGAAGAACGCCAACCATTTTTTGACAAGCTTACAAAACTCCTTTCAGACGGCAAGGGCTTACTGATCAAATTTGACGAATGGGGTCAAAAGGGATTGGCCTATGCGATCAACAAACAGACACGTGGTTACTACATTTTCTTGGAGTTTTGTGGAGATGGAACCTTGGTCAAAGAGCTTGAGCGGAATATACGTCTCGATGATCGAGCTTTGAAGTATATGACAATATGTACAGTCCGGGAAGTTGACGAGGAAAAAGTAAAGGCCGAGATTGAGGTGAGTAAACAGCAAGAAGAAACTCAATCAGATCTGACGCAGGAAGAGTCTCTGTCTGAATCAGATAGTGAGACATTGATAGAAGAGACACCCGAACCTGCTTCCGACCAGGAGGATGCATCAGGGTCGAACGAAAAGGAGGGGGATGCAAATGGTAGCGTATCAGCGGAGACCTAGCACAGACAGACCAAGGCGGAGGGTCTTTCACAGGCGGAAGAAGGTCTGCCGTTTTTGCGCAGACAGTACCCTTGCTATAGATTATAAGGATCCTCGAACCCTTAGAATTTTTACAACGGAGCGGGGAAAAATCATCCCAAGGCGAATATCCGGGAATTGTGCAAAACACCAGCGTCGGCTTGCAGTAGCCATCAAGAGAGCCCGGACTATTGCGCTAATGCCGTACGCAGCCAGGCTTAACTTCAGCTAGTTTCTGGCCAGGAATGGTCTTTTTATGCAATCTCGGCGCCTGCCTGTACGTTTCACGCAGGCAGGCCAAACCGAGGGGTCGCTGGTGCGACGCACCACGGTGCGCCTTCGCATCTCGCTCGTATCAAACGGGATTGTTTTCCTTGATCTTGCGGGGGATTGTCCGCTTTTGGCCAGCCTGCTGCCCGCAATGCCCGCTTTTGTGGCAGGGTGGGCGAGAGGGGATGCTTTACTGTGAGCCATATTAGCTTTGGCGACCAACACAAAGAATTCCTTATAGCTACGGGAATCACCACGTTGATTGCCTTGGCTGGCCTATATCTTCCGGTCATCGGTTTTTTGTTGAGTCTATTTATTCCTCTTCCAATCCTTTTTTACAGAACAAAATTAGGCCGTTCTCAGGGGACGTTGATACTTATTTCTGTTACCTTGATTGTGGCTTTGGCGATGCAGGGGCGTTCTATTACCTCGGTGGTGTTCTTTTTTGAACTAGGCCTTATCGGCTTTATCCTGGCTGAGCTATTTGAAATGGACCTGCCCCTGGAAAAAACAGTGGCAGTAACCACTGGGGTTGTTATTGTTGCTGGGGCTGCGGTGTTGGCGCTTTATGCGCTAGTGTCGACAAATACGCTGCGGGAACAGGTATCTCAATACTTGTACAAAAACCTTGAACTTGCCTTGGGTGTGTACAGGCAGATGGATATTCCTGAGGATCAGATTGACGTTATTTCCCGATCAATGGATGGTATCCTCTATGTCATGTTGCGTATCCTGCCGGCAATCGTGATCGCGTCTACCATTCTGGTGGTTTGGAGCAATCTCTTGTTGGTTCGCCCCCTTTTGCGAAACAGTAGGCTTTTTTGCCCAGATTTTGGTACTCTTAGTGAGTGGAAAGCCCCGGAATCTCTGATATGGTTTGCTATCCTTTCGGGGTTTCTAACAGTTCTTCCCCATAAGGGTCTCAAGCTTCTTGGGGTTAACGGTCTAATCATAATGGTGGTAATATACTTCTTCCAGGGTATAGCCATCGTTTCCTTTTATTTTGACAAGAAAGGCTTCCCCAAGATACTCAGAGGAATCCTCTATAGTCTGATAGCATTACAACAGTTTGTGCTTCTGCTGGTTATCGCGGCAGGTTTTCTTGATTTGTGGACAGATTTTAGACGACTAAAAAAAGGAGTGGACAACAACGATGAAAGTAATACTGAAGGAAACAGTTGAATCTTTAGGAAGTGTCGGAAGTGAAGTGACCGTAGCTAATGGATATGCAAGAAATTATCTTTTTCCGAGAAACAAGGCGGTTATGGCTACACCGGCAAACAGAACACTGATTGCAAATAAGAGAAAAGAACTTGATCTCAAGGCCATAAAGGATAAAAAAATAGCCCAAGTTATTGCCGAGACAGTTGAAGGAACCACATGTATTATTATTGCCAAAGTCTCTGAAGATGATAAACTTTACGGTTCAGTTACGATCCGAGATATTGAGGTTCAACTAAGGGCTCAGGGCTTAGAGATCGACAAGAAGATGATACTGCTTTCTGAACCAATCAAGGCCCTTGGATCGTACGTAGTACCTATACGGCTTTATGCCGACGTAGAACCGGAAATCACGGTTAAAGTCGTTTCAGAAGAATAGATTGTTATATGACTACTAATGATCCTTGGTTGCAAAAGGTTCCACCTAATAATGTAGAGGCGGAGCAATCTATTTTAAGCGCCATATTGATTGACAACAACACGCTTCCGGAGGTCCTGGAGGTGTTGTCTGAACAAGATTTCTATCGTGAAGTCCATGCCAAGATATTCAGGGCCATGATAGAGCTGTTCGAAAGAAATGAACCTGCTGATCTTGTAACCCTTACAAATCTGCTGAAACAACAGGGGCATCTCGAAACCATAGGTGGCGCATCTTATTTGGCCGAACTGGTGGATACCGTGCCAATGGCGGCTAATGCCTTTCAGTATGCCAAGATTGTTCAGGAAAAAGCTACTCTTAGGCGTCTCATCGAGCGTGCTTCAGCTATTACTAAGCGATGTTTTGAAGACAAAGGCGATACGGACAACATCCTCGATTTTGCTGAGCAAAGCATATTTGACATTGCTGAAAACAAGGTCAAGCCATCTTTTTATGCCTTGAAAGACATCTTAACGGACACGTACAGGGCTGTAGAGGAGGCATACGAAAACAAGGCCCTTATTACCGGTATTTCTACTGGGTTTAAAGATTTGGATCAGAAGACTTCCGGTTTTCAGCCTGGGGATCTAATTATAATTGCAGGCCGTCCGGGCATGGGCAAAACTGCCTTGGCGCTGAATATAGCGCGAAACGCGGCACAGGAATCTGGAGAACCCGCCGCTGTTTTTTCCCTTGAAATGTCTAAAGAACAACTTTCATTACGTATGCTTTCTGCCGAAGCGCGTGTTGATTCCACTCGGATGCGAGGAGGGTTTTTAAGCCAGGAGGACCTGGAAAAGATCAACCGAGCGGCTGGAGCGCTTTATGACATTTCCTTATTTATTGACGATTCACCTGCTATTTCTGTTCTGGAAATACGGGCCAAGGCCCGTAGGATGAAGATGGAAAAGGGGCTGGGCTTGATCGTTGTTGATTACCTCCAACTTATGAAAGGGCGTGCCTCTGCTGAAAGGCGAGACCTAGAGATATCAGAGATCTCCCGTTCACTAAAGGCACTAGCAAAGGAGCTTAGGATACCGGTTGTTGCCCTATCTCAGTTGAATCGTAAGGTAGAAGACAGGACCAATAAACGACCGGTATTGTCTGACCTTCGTGAATCCGGTGCGATTGAACAAGATGCCGACGTTATCATGTTTATCTATCGTGAAGAGGCCTATAACAAACAAGCAGATCCGTCAAAGATACGACTTGCCGAGATTGTTGTAGCAAAGCAACGCAATGGCCCCACCGGCACCGTGAATCTTACTTTCATGGAAGAATTCACTCGGTTTGAGAACCGATCAACGTCGGTGGAAACCAGCTAGTGCCTGTCCATAAATGTTTTTAACCGAATAGGCACTAGCGTGAGTTTCCAA
>CAYSBQ010000125.1:0-8466 GCA_964429315.1 uncultured Desulfobacterales bacterium | reverse complement strand
ATCCGACGGAGCCTATTCTCACAAATACCCTCTTGTAGAAAAAAAGGCGGCTTAAAGTGATCTTCATTTCGCTGTAAGAAACCACATCCTTCGGGCTTGATTCTCTGTAACCGTTCACGAGTTCAGAGGTTCAGAGGTTCAAAGTTAAACAAATACTTACTGTGAACCTGTGAACGCTTACGATTCTCTTTACCTCTCCTTTGGTTCGAAGATAAGACATGGCATGTTTGAGCTTCTAAGAACGAGTGTCGCAGGCAGTGTTTTGCCTTTGAATTTCATTCGATGGCATCCACAGGGAAAGCGTTTGTCCCAAGTGACATAGTAATGCTTGCACTTGTGGCAGTCTATGAGTTGTTTCTTTCTAATCTCTCGTTTCATGGTATATGTTATAAGGCTATTCAGGTTTCATGCCAAAACTCATTTGAACATTCCGGTTGACAATGTTTGCAAAAATGGAGTATACAGGCGCGTATAATGATGTTCTTGCCCGTTTTTCGGTCATGGGAGTGGTGTGGGTGGCTTGTATGGAACAGGTACTGCTGCTAAATGCAACACTTGAGCCTTTGAAGGTAATCGACTGGAAGAGGGCGATAAGGCTTCTTACCCTGGGCAAGGTTGAGGTATTGGAGGAGTACAATAGGGAGGTTCGCTCAGTCACCTTTGCCTTAAGGCTTCCGTCGGTACTCAGACTCCTTAGATTTGTCAGGTACAGAAAAAAGGATATCAAGTTTTCCAGAGTCAATATATATGCTCGGGATGGGTTTCGGTGCCAATATTGTGGGAAAAAGTTCGAATCAAGGGATTTGTCCTTCGATCATGTAGTGCCCAAGAGATATGGCGGGAAAACTGAATGGACGAATATTGTTACCGCTTGTTGCAGGTGTAACCGCATAAAAGGGGGGCGGATATTGAAGGAGGCTGGTCTTAGATTGCTAAAAAGGCCTGTTAAACCTTCATGGGTCCCCTTTATTATGATAACTGTAGGAGTTAAGAGCGTTCCTGGTGCTTGGCTTGATTATCTGTATTGGAATATTGAATTGCAGGAAGGTTAGGCCTACCCCACCCACCCCCGCCTGGAGTATCAATGATGATACTCTGGCCCTTTTTGACTTCAATAGTACACCGTCCCGGGAGTTCTACCGTACTGCCGTCAACGTATCTTAAGGAGTTTGATCCGCACTTGCCGTTGCCGCCTCCAGCTGCGCCTTTTGGGGGAAGCTTTCTCCTTTCGGATTGTATAGAGACTTGAGCATCTTTTAGAAATAGAATTTCTCTGGTGACGCCGAGTCCGCCTGAGTTGAGACCGCAACCGCCTGAGCTTTCCCTGAGTGCTGTTTTTACCACGCGCAATGGATATGTGGTTTCCAGGGCCTCAGTAGGTGTGTTGGCCGTATTGGTCATATGAACCTGGACCGCGCTTGCACCATCTTTCTTAGAGGTTGCTCCCATACCACCAGCAATGGTTTCATAATATGTCTTTGTCTTGAAACCGATAGACAGATTATTCATAGTGCCCTGTGCCTGCGCTGGGATTCTCCCCGGAAGGAGATCGTTTAGGGCGAGGAGTAGGACGTCGACAATCCGTTGGGATGTTTCCACATTCCCAGAGCTTACTGCTGCAGGGGCTACCGGGTTGAGCAGGGAACCCTTGGGGGCGATGATGCGTACGGACTCATAGCATCCGTGGTTGGGTGGGATATCGTCCGGCAGAAGACATCGTAAGACATAGTAAACGGCCGATCGGGTTACGCTGAGGGGAGCGTTGGCATTTCCGTGGTGTTGAGGGGCGGTTTCACTAAAGTCTGCCTCAAATGAATCTGCGGAAAGCCTGACCCTCACGCTGATGGGGATGGGGTGGTCCTCTCCATCCAGATAGTCTGTTGCACTTGATTCTCCCTGGGGCAGGTTTGATGACATATAGGTCTTTACCCGTCGGGCGGCATATCCAATAATGGCCTCGACAAATCCGTCAAACGCCTGTTCTCCATAGCGCCCGATGAAATCGGTGCATCTGGAGACACCGAGAGAGTTTGCACCCATCTGGGCATTCAAATCGCCGATTCGTTCCTGGGGGTTCCTGGTGCTATCCTTAAAGAGCTTCAAGACGTTTTTTTGGATGACGCCGTTTCTGGCAAAGAGAGTAGGGGAAATGATTATCCCTTCCTCGGAAAGTGTACTGCTGAATCCAGGCATAGATCCAGGGATCTTTCCTCCCACGTCGGCGTGGTGGGCACGGTTTACGGCATATCCTTTGAGTTTTCCTTGCCGGAAAAAGGGGGCGATCAGGGTAATGTCCGGAAGATGAGACCCGCCGCGGTATGGGTCGTTTACGATAACCTGATCACCTGGGTTCAACTTTGGGAAATCATTCATAACGGCTTTTACAGCCGATGGCATGGCCCCGAGGTGTACTGGGATGTGTTCAGCCTGGGCTATAAGACGGCCCTTGGCGTCAAAGAGTGCGCAACTTTCATCAAGTCGTTCCTTGATGTTTGGAGAAAAGGCGGTTCGTCTAAGATTTGCCCCCATCTCTTCAGGTATGGCTAGGACGAGATGCTTGAAAACTTCCAGCGTTACAGCGTCAATGGCAGCCGTTTTATTCTTCATCTTATTAACCTACCAACTCTTTTGGAGATGATCTTTTCCAAAATGCTCAATGTTTCTCACAAAAGACTTTTTACGAGACCGTCATCTTTAAACAGCCGTTTTCTTCTGTAGTGATCTTACAACCCGGTGGTACAAAGATGGTGCATCCCTCATCTTCAATTACGGTTGGCCCATGAGCTAGAAAGGATTGCCATAGTTGCTTTCGTTTGTATACGGGAGCGACTTTCCGGCCGGAAGGAAGAAGTATCTTTCTCTTATCGGCAGGAGGGCTTGAAGCTCGTTTCCCTATGCAGGGCAGCTTTAGCTTCTTTCTTGGTGAGATGGCCGAAAGTCTTACTGCTACGACCTCTACAGAGACGTTGTCCAAAGTGTATCCATATCGGTTTGTGAAGGCCTTGCAAAAACTTTTGGCCATGTCAATATCTTTCCTGTAAACTAGGGGCAGATGAAAGCTTTGACCTTCATAGCGAAGATCCAAGAGGGGGCAAAAGCGGATTTGTTCGACTTTTAGTCCCTGGCGTTTAAAGGAGTTAATGGCCTGTTCCTTGAACTCATCCAGCGTTCGCTCCACGTCCTGTTGTGCTGATACGTTCCATGGAATAAGGAGGCTCTTGCCAAAGTCGAGTCTTACGTCTGAAAGAAGAATTCCTAATGCGGAAAACATTCCAGCCATGGGAGGGATGATGATTTCTCTTATGCCGAGGGATGTGGCAAGTTCGGCTGCATGAAGAGGGCCGGCGCCACCGAAGGCAAGAAGAGTGCAATCTCTTACATCAATGCCCTTTTCCACGGTGGCTTTGCGAATTCCTCTTAACATTGCGGCATTGACGATAGACCGGACCCCCAATATTGTTTCTTCAATTGCGAGCCCCGCATTCTTTGAAAGGGTGTTGAATGCCAGCCGGGCCTTTTCGCAATTCAGCGCCATTTTTGAGACTGAAAAAGAAATGGGAGAGAGTAGTCCTGACAGGACATTTGCGTCTGTTACAGTAGGTTCTGTGCCGCCCATGTCGTAGCATGCAGGGCCTGGGCTAGAACCTGCACTTTGAGGCCCTACACGCAGGGCGCCTCCTTTATCCATCCATGCGATAGACCCTCCGCCGGCCCCGACCGTAGTAATATCAAGGATAGGAGTCCTGACAGGGAGAGCATCTATTTTTCCTTCGTCCGTCCACAATGGGGCGCCTCCTATGATAGCCGAAAAGTCGGCACTTGTGCCACCCATATCAAACGTGACCAAGTTCTTTATTTTCATGTCATGTCCAAGAATAAGACCGCCGGAGACGCCACCCGCCGGACCGGATAGGAGTAATTCCACGGGATATATCTCTGGTGATGTTGCAACACCACCGCATGATTTCATTATATAATAATCGCTGGGTCCTCCTGCAGCGCGTAAGTCCTCGCGGATATTGTTTACATAGGTGCTAACCAGAGGCTGGACAAAGGCATTGATGGTGGTGGTAGAAGCTCTTTCAAACTCTCTGAACTCGGGGATGATCTCAGAGGATCTGGAAACGGGGATTCGTTTTTTCTTAAATTCCTCTTCAAGGACTATTTCATGAATCGGATTTTTGTAGGAAAAAAGAAGGCAGATTGCTACAGCATCTACCCCGGCGCTAACGACCTGATCGACTAGAGTAATGGCAGCCTCTTGCGACAGCGGCAAGATAATAGCCCCGTCATGGGAAAGCCGCTCAGGCGCTTCGAAACACAGGTCGTGGTTTACTAAGGGATTTGCTTTAGAGCAGTCAAAATCATACAGCCTTGGCCTTTGTTGTCGGGCAATATAGAGAAGGTCTTTGAACCCTTTAGTCGTAACGAAGGCGATCTTTGCCCCCTTTCTTTCCAAAACAGCGTTGGTAGCTACGGTAGTGCCATGAGAGAAAGAGGAAATGCGCGGGAGGCTTCTTATGATTTCAGCTATGGCGTGATCAGGACATTTGGGCGTGGAGAGGATTTTCCAACCTCTAATCGTACCTTCATACAGCGTAACAACATCCGTAAAAGTTCCTCCTATATCAGTGGCTACTCTCATTATCCTTTTTTTCCTTATAGCGAGCCCTTAGTTCCTTACGTTGTTGTGCCCTGGTCTTGCCTTCTTGAAACCGCCTTTTTTCCTCGCTTGATTCAGGTATGATTTCCGGGACTTTGGTAGGTTTTCTGTTTTCATCCAGAGATACCATTGTAAGATATGCCGAGTTGGTATGGCGTATATTTCCAGTCATCAGATCCTCGGCTTCAACCCTGACTCCCACTTCCATGGATGTGGTTCCCGAATAGTTTATTGCCGCATGCAGGATGAGCAACTCTCCCATGAATACAGGTTCGTAAAAATCGAGTCTATCCATAGAGGCCGTGACAACATTAGTTCGGCAATGGCGTGTGGCTACAATTCCCGCTGCCGTATCAATGAGTTTCATAATGCTTCCACCATGGACATTACCTGCCTGGTTTGCATCGGGGGGAAACATGACTTGAGCCATTTGAACCTTAGTCTCGGATACGCTCTTGTGGTGTGCCATCTTTTTTTACCTCGTAGTTCTTGAGTTCCGCTATTACTTGCCTTCGTGCTAAATGCAAAGAAAGACTAGGTAATTCGGGCCGGCGAGTCAACGAAAAAGTATTTACGCCATCACAAATATTTATGAGAACATCACAAATGTTTTGGTGATATTATTGAGCTATTAGCTTATTTGTGATAAATTGGGTTCAGGTAAAAGTTATGAAAAAGGGTATTATTCTATTTTTGATATTACTGGGAGTTGTCATTGGTTCTTGGATGGCGCAGGAAAACAGGGAGATTTTTGAACTGCCACATCACTCAGGCCTGCCTCAAGATAAAGTTCAGCCTGGGACAATAGACGTGAAGGAACTAGAACGTGGAATGGATACATGGCAGGTAAAAGAACTTTTCGGTTCTCCTGATGAAAGGCGTACGCTTGCCGACACCGGGGGCATCAAGAAGGAAGAATGGAGGTACGGTGAAAGGCATCTTTATTTTAAGAACGGGTTCCTTTCATCCTGGAAGGAGTAAAAAACAAAGCCGAGCTATTTACGAGTCCATCTCATTCGGAGGTAAAACATTATGAGAGGTATAATGGAAAGGGCCTTGCGGAAAAGCAAAGCCGAATATACGGAAATCAGGATTGAAAGTGTGGTTTCCTCTTGGGTGAATTTCAGAGGGCAAGAACTCGATAGCATTGGTTCATCCAAGACATTGGGGGGAATAGTAAGGTCCCTTTTCAAAGGTGGTTGGGGTTATGCAACATTTAACGATCTTGGTGATCTTGAAGCCAGAGTGGTTGAGGCCTTTGAGTCTGCCAGGTTAGTTGGAAAGGGAGAAAGTGAACTTGCTGAAGTGATCCCTGTGGTTGATGAGATAGAGGCAAGCCTGGAAAAGGATTTTCGCCAAATTCCCTTGTCTGAGAAAAAGGGGGTCATTGAGGAATACAACACGATTATTCTCGAATATAATAACAAGATTGAAACATCGAATGTTGGCTACAGAGACAGTTTTAGAAAGATTTGGTATGTAAATTCGGAGGGGGCCTATATTGAGGATGAGCGGCCTGATGTAGGGGTTGTGATGTCGGCCATGGCCAGGCAAGGGGCCAATGTTCAGCAGGGATTTGAAAGTGTTGCCGGAGGTGCGGGGTTTCAGATTGTGGAAGGCTTGCAGGAAAAGGCGAAAACTGCGGCCAAGCGTGCTGTGGAGTTACTCTCTGCACCGCCTGTTACCGGGGGCAAGTACCCAGTAGTGATAAACCCGAAGTTAGCGGGGGTTTTTGCGCATGAAGCCTTTGGTCATTTAAGTGAATCTGACTTTGTCTATGAAAATGAGCGAATAAAGGATCTAATGGTACTCGGAAGACAAGTGGCTTCTGAAAAAGTGAGTATCATTGACGATGGCACTATCCCAGGCCTTAGGGGCACACATAGGTACGATGACGAAGGTGTGAAAACCAGAAAGAATTACTTGATTAAGGACGGCATTCTGGTGGGCAGGCTCCATTCTAGGGAGACTGCCCGGAAAATGGGTGAAGAACCTACGGGTAATGCCAGGGCTATCAGTTACCAACATCAACCCATTGTTCGCATGACCAACACTTACATTGATAAAGGTAGTGCCTCTTTTGAAGATATGATAAGAAATGTAAAATTGGGACTTTCCGCCGTTGACATGGTTGGCGGTCAAACGTCTATGGAAATGTTCACGTTCAGCGCCGCCTATGGGTTTATGATCAGAGATGGGCAATTGGCTGAATGTGTCAGAGACGTGGTTCTTACGGGCAATGTATTTGAGACGTTGATGCATATTGATATGGTGGGTGATGCCGTTGAATATCCGCCGGCAGGAGGTGGTTGTGGGAAAGATGGACAATCACCCCTGCCTGTAGGGTTCGGAGGTCCCTATGTCCGCATCCAGGACGTAGTGGTGGGAGGAAGGTCATAATGGCGGTAGATCAGTTGATAGAAAAGGCGATGAAAAAGGCTCAGGGTGCTCAGGCTTCCCTGGTTCAAGGCGAAACCACTAATGTATCTTTTGAAAACGATAAGCTCAAATTTGTAAAATCTTCGCAGAGTACGGCAATGAGTATAAAGGTCATTGTGAACGGGAAGATCGGCTCATCTCATACCACCGATATAGATGATGTGGATGGGGTTGTGGAAAGGGCTTTGGAAGCCGCAGCCTTTGGAAGCCCGGCACATTTTGAATTTCCGGGGCCGCAAAAAGCCCCCGAGGTGGCAGTTTATGACAGCGCTGTATTGCCTGTTACCAAAGAGCAGATGGTAGATATCGGCGAAGAAATGATGACACCGGTAAAAGAGTATAACCCGGATATCCTTCTCAGCGCAGGAGTAAGCAAGAGTGTTGGCAGGAGAGAATTTGCAAACTCGGCTGGTGTAAAACATTCTTCAGAAGGCACTAATTTCGGGATTGGCATCCAAGGTCAATTGGTGAGAGGCACTGACATCCTTTGGGCTGGAGATTCTTTTAGTTGGAAAAAGCGCGAGATTGACCACGTAGCCATCGCCCGAAAAACTATTAAGTTATTTCGAATGGCGGAAAAGATTGCCCTAATTAAGTCAGGTGGTCTTCCAGTCATCTTTGCTCCTGAAGGCGTGAGTGTGCTTTTGCTCGCGCTAAATCTGGGCCTTAACGGAAAAAACGTGTTTCTTGGTTCATCCCCCCTTGCAGGGAAGGTGGGAGAAAGGATTGCGGACAAAGGGTTTTCTATTATAGATGATCCACTCATTGATTATGCAAGCGCAAGTGGTAGATTTGACGGAGAAGGTGTGCCGCACCAGGTTACGCCGCTTGTTGAAGACGGCATACTGAAAAGCTTTCGCTATGATCTTGACACTGCAGGTAGGGCAGGGATGAAAACTACCGGCAATGGCGTCGGCTGTAATCCGACAAACATGGTTATTAAGGGGGGTGACACCCAATATGAGGATATGATAAAAAACACAAGGGAAGGCCTCATCGTTTATGATGTGCTTGGTTTGGGGCAGGGGAATCCGATTAGCGGTGAGTTTTCGGTCAATGTCCAGTTGGGCTACAAGATAGAAAATGGTGAGGTCGTAGGCCGGGTAAAGGACGTTATGTTGGCGGGAAACACCTATGAGGCCCTCAGGGATATTGTTGCCATTGGCGACAAGGCCGAGTGGGTAGGTGGTTCGCTGATTGTCCCGCCGATACAGATTGGAAAGCTGAGCATTGTCGGGAGATAGGTTATGGGGTTGCAGTGCTTGTCAAGAGGCTTTAGTAGTGTCCTCTTTTGCAAATGGTATGAGTAGATTGCAATGGCAGGCCTGTCTTGTCGGCTGGATTCTCCGTATTGTTATTGAGAA
>CAYSBQ010000124.1:0-8504 GCA_964429315.1 uncultured Desulfobacterales bacterium | reverse complement strand
GGTGGATATGGATTAAAAAGAGACTTAAAGAGGAATATATGATGAAATTCAAAAATGCAAGTCAAAGAAAAGCTGTCATGGCAAAGATGAAAAGATTTAATAATCTTTTTAATTCAGGTAATACCGTCGGTCAAATAAGAAAAAAGATGGGTCTTGGAAGTGAAGAAGCTCAAAGACTTCTTTACAATAGAAAAAGAGATACCGACGGTGACGGTGTTCCTGACCATAAGGATTGTGCTCCCTATGACCCGAAAAAGCAAGGGTTGCTCCATGATTGGAACATGAAACGTCTCAAGGCACAGGAAGAGAAGCTTGAAGGTAAGAGACAGAAGTTACAGAACAAACTTGAAGACCGTCGTGAAGAATTGACGCTTAAAAGCAAGATTCAGCAGTCAAAGATGGAGCAGAAACAAGCAATCATCGACCAAGTGGAAGGTGAAAAGAAAGCTATCAGAGATATGAAAGAAGCTAACCGACGGATGAATGAAGAGCTTGAGAAAGGGACTCTTAAAGGTAAAGCTAAAGATATAGCGAAGGCAGGAGCAAAGAACTTTCGAGAGAATACTCGACGGTGGGCAACAGACCCTAAGACTAAGAAGACAATAAAGAACATCAAGAAACAGATATTCGGGTGATAAGAGATGAAATTTAAAAATGCTAGTCAAAGAAAAGCTGTAATGGCAAAGTTAGCAATGTTAAGAGGAAAACAAGGTAGGTATTTATATGATTTTAGTCATGGTTCTACATTTAGTGCAAATGCAGGAGATTACTGGGATATGAAACCTCAACAGAAATTCGTCGGTATGAAACTTATGAAAGGAGATAGAGTTATCAAAGATGAACCATCGAAAAAAGATTTAGTAGATGAAATATATCTTAGTCAAGAGATACATCATCTTGAGAATAAATTGAGACCTGTCTTAAAACCAAAAGAACAGAAAGCTAAATCAATCAATGGAAAATATTTTGATGAAAAAGGAAGATTCCTCGTCAATGATAAACCTAGTGATACTTGGACATTTGAAGGTATAGCAAATATCTATGGTCAGAAAGTAATGGAATGGGATGAATTTGCAAAGAATCCGTCGAAAATACGAAATATGAGAGGAAAACTATTTTTAATGGATAAAGATAGTGGGACTACAAGGATACAAGGCAACCCAATTAATAAAGAAAGGTATTGGTGATATCACATGAAAATGAAAGACAACCAACGACGTGCAATGTTCGCAAAGCTTAACCCTACCTTCAAACGATACAAACCTTTCAAGACTGTCGCCTACAACAATCCAGAACTCAGACCTATATCCGACGGAATGGCTACATATAAAGGTGAACTCTACGGAACAAAAGAAGACCTCAAGTATATGCCTAAGAGAGTCCGTCTTATCAGACTCAATCCGTCAATACCTATCAAGACGAGAAAGAAAAAGAATCAATGAAATTTAAGAACGCAAATCAACGACGAGCAGTCATGGCTAAACTTATGCAGAATAAGGGTAGATATACTCTTCAAACAGACGGGAAGGTTCTCGCATCTATCAGAGTTAAGAAGTTTGGTGATGAGATACTTAACTTCAAAACATGGAGAGCTTACGTCAAGGGAAAAGGTTATGGTAAAGAACTTGTTCAAAGGATAATCAAGAAGAATCCCGACGTATATCAGATAAATACAAACGGATTATCGAGAGCAGGAGAAGCTAATATAGGAAAGGCATTACCTGAATTTAAGATAATCTTTTGGAGAATAGGGATGAGTGGTGGTATAGCAACACTGCTTAGACAAGACGCTATTGACTATTATATTGACAAGAGAAAAGGAAGATATGCTCTATATCAGATAGACCCAAAACTTCGCTCTAAGAGGAAGAAATGAAACACGACAATTTTGAAAGAAAATTGTGGGGTTCACTATCGTGAACTTCAAATCCAATAAACAACGACGAGCAGTCATGGCTAGGCTTAAATCATCAGAGTTATTCAAGTCTCTACATAAACGAAACAATGGAATCTTTTATAGAGGGACAGCGTCAGGGAAAGGTATGGGTGAAAGTGTTGCTCTTGGAAAAGGGCTATATGTCACATACGATAGAAAAGTCGCTGAAGCATTTGCTGATATTATAGTCAGCAGTAAAGGTGGAAAACCTGTTATTGAGAAATTCAAAGTTCCGAGCAATATAAAAATACTTGATAGAGAATCAAAAACTTTTATTGATATAAAGAAGAAGTATGGTCTCAAGGCATGGGAGAATCCTGCGAATGACCTTCGAGCTACCCTTATCACTAGAGACGTGAGAGATGTAGGATATGATGGTGTGATATCACAGGATAGTTTTGATGGTCTTGTTATATTCAACGGAAAAAAGATTAAGAAGGTGAAAAGATGAAATTTAAAAACGCAAACCAAAGAAAAGCTGTAATGGCTAACATCCGTAATATGGGTTTTTCACAGTTAAGTCGGCAAGGTATTAAACTGAAGAGATATGGAGACGCTGACAAGGACGGAAGAGTGAATCAATTAGATTGTGCTCCACTGAATCCAAAGAGACATTATTCAATCACTCATGTCCCTTCCGACGTGAAAGGTTCTGTCATGGAATCTATTGGACGGATGTTGAAGAAAAAAGGATATTCTGTTGATGTAGAATTGTATAAAGGACAGATTATGCTACGGAATATAAGGGTTGATACAGATAGAAGAGGACATAACTGGCGACAGAAATGGGGAGATGGTGGATATAAAAGGACAAATAATCTATCATGGGATGATTGGGTAGAAGTCAATGATACCGTCAATGATACCTTAGATAAGTTCAAGGTCAATGCGAATGTCAAAAGTCTTGGTGGTAAGTTTGACATACGAGATAGAGATGAAGGTCGAAGGAATGAGAATGATTGGTCTAACCTTGAATATGAGAATGTAGGAAGTATGATGAATCCTATAACCCGTAAAGATTTGATTGTCTCGAAGAACTATGCCATTGCCACTGGAGAGCTTACAAAGAAACAGCTTAAGATGATATCACCAAAGAAACAACGACGGAAAGCAAAACAGATTAAGACAAAACAATTATCTAGTCCATTCCAATGGTTACTAGACGCAAACAAATAGATGAGGCAAAAGAAAATGGGTAGGATGAAAAGAGCAAGATTGACACAAGGACAGCTAAAAGCAATATTCGCTAAGATGAAGAGAGCAAAGACACCATACGTTTCTGCTAAGACTGTAAGGGTAGACCCTCACGGGAAAAGACTAGACATACAGAAAGATAGGAAACGTAAAGCAATGCATGGTGGAAAGAGAGAATCAGCCGACGGAAATATTTATTATGAGAAACGTGCAAACCGTTCAGACGTGAATGATTATGACCGTAGGAAGACATTCAAGAACAAGGAAAGTGAATGGTTATAAAGGACATGGATTTATGAGAGAGGAACTTTACCATAAAAGGCAAAGTTTATAAATCCCTTTTCTTATATCCATCATCGAGGAAGGTGAACATTATGAAATTTATACAGAAATTTATCATATTGACAATCATATCAGTCTTATCTATGTCACTTATTACGGCTATTGATATCGGAAATGATAAATCATACATTCACTACGGAATGGATGATTATGCAGGTGAAGACGGTATTTTTGGTGAAGGATTTAATGATGCTCTTATTATTGGAAGAAGTTTAACGTCTGGAAATGGAATACCTCTAGTCGCTAATCTTGATAATAAAGGGTTAAAGGAAATAATCGCTCCTACAGATAATGGTATTAAAATATTCACTTTTAATGGATTTTCATTGATAGAAACTGGTTCATGGACTCCTATTGGTGGTTTTAATAGTCTATTACAGATTGAATTGACCGATATTGATGCAGACGGGAAAAAAGAAATTATCGCTCTTGATACACTGAACTATCATATCATTGATTATGATAATGCCTCTTCATTCTCTGGAGCGACATATTCATATTCATCAGGTTTTGGTGGTATAACAAAATATTCAATAATGGGATGTAAAGCAGATGATTGTATCATATACTATACCACTTCTGGTGGAGTAGGGACGTCTCCTCAATATGTTAGAGGGACATCAATCGGTTCTTCTGGACTAATTGATGAGAATATCATAGCTCAAGACTTATCCATAAATTCTAAAGGATGGTGTTTGCCTGATACAAGACATATAGAGATAGACGATATAGACCAAGACGGTGAAGATGATTTTATCTTTACATTCGTAAAAATAAGACCTACCACTTCAGCGACAACATTATATATCGCTCATACTCGATTGAATGCTTCAAATCATTTCTTAGGTGTAACCTTGATGTCAGATGATGTCTGGTCAGGTATGTATTCTTCAGGAAGTTGTTTTAGTGAAGAGACAGGCAAAAAATTCACAAGCCCATCTGTATATGATTACAACGGGAATATAGGGAACGGATTAGAAGTAGCTGTTGCAGAGATGATAAGTTCAAATGATTTTGTTTTATATATTTGGGATTCATCAATAGGTAGTAAAGATGTCAGATATCCTACTCTTGAAAATGGAGAAGGAGAATTGATATCCAATGTCTTTAGAGCAGACATCTTTCCAGACACAGGTCAGGTAGACCCATGTGTTATGGGATACAATGATATAAGTCAAGAGGTCAATCTATTATGTGGGTCTAGTATCACTGCTGAATGGCTTGAATCAACAAGACAGTTCTTCTACAAAGATTATAACAATACTCTTGGTGAAAGCCGAACTGATTGGTCGAGAACAACAACCTCGGTTGAATTTGATACCCATATATTTGAAGATTCAACAAGACATTTTTCACCGTCTGAATTTGTTACAACCTATGGAATTTTAGGTATTACTATTTATCCTGAATCTGGAGTATTTGACGGTGAGATGAAAGTATTTTTTGAACCGATGTTGGGAGAGAAGGTCATGATTCCTGTTGATTATGAAGGTCAAGGAAAAGCTGACTTGATTGCATTAACGACTTCAAATATACTATATATCGACGACGCATTTATTAATTATCCACCATATCTTGCAGGAGTAAGATTTAATCCTTGTCGAGAAGATAATGGTGTCGATAAATTATGGGATAAAGACACTAATGTAAATATAATTGTTGATTTAACCGACAGAGAAGCTGATTTTGCTAGTGCGAAAGTTACATTGTTTCCTAACAAGACGTATGAACAGACATCTCCTATATATGTTTCTGCTGACGGGTGGAGTGATAATCAATCAAATAGTGTTCAACATTCTTTCACTTATCCTCAAGTCATATCGTCTACAGATTTTCTAGTTTCTGACGGGTTTGAAAGTGGGAGCTTATCTGGTGGGCATAATTGGGATGGTGCATGGATTGCTTCAAACCCTTTATCATTTGTTGTCAATCTATCTCCCCCTTTTATTGAAGGAACATGGCATTTCATTTTGGTCGCAGGAGATTTGAAAAGAAATTTTTCAATTCCGTCTCCAGAATTGGTTGAATATGCGAACCTTACATTCGCAATAAGAGGTCAAGCAGGTTTTCCTTTTGGAACAGAATGTAACTTGTCCCTCATAGACTTGACGGGAACAAAACCTGAAATAGAATTAGTCGAGATAAGAACTTTACTTCTAGATGATAACATATATAGATATTTCAGTTATGACATGACAGATGATGTTACATCGTTCATGAGCATTCAAATGAGTAACTATGCAGGTAACGCAGTTTGTTACTTAGACGATGTTTCGATAAATATAACATATGATGGATATCCTTTGATTAACGAAGAGATTCTAGTTGAATTTCAAGACGTATTAGGAAATTATGGTTCAGAATTATTTTATGTCTCTGTTGCTAAACAAGGGGTTATTTTTGATGAATGCATCGAAGAAATTGTATTTGAAGACCCTGTATTTGGAGAAGAACAGACTAATGATTCAACAGGTTCTCCTTTTGATGTCAATGACAATGCAATCGCTGACGGTCTTAACACGATGGACGATTTGGGCTTCAGAGGTCTTGGTGGAACTCTTAAATGGTTGTTCTTGATGACTATCGTCGCAGGAGCGATATTCTTCACTGGAGCAGGAAGAGGTTACACGGGTTTTCAGACCACATCTATGGTTGTCTTGATAATGGTGTTGATGACTACAGCAGGTGTCTATCTCAAGGTCATCCCTGTGTCACTCGTGATAATATCAGCAATAATAGCATTCGGTCTCACCGTCGGATTATTTAAGATATTTTTCGGTGGGTCGGGGACGTAGACAATGTCAAACGATATGATTATAATAGGGACGTTGCTTATATTATTCGTCGGCATGGGTTTCATCGTAGCAAATATAAATGATGCTTTTGATGCGACATATACAGGTGGCATAGGTGACACGGGTGACTTGACTGCTACAGATGAAGGGGATTTCACGACGATATCTGCATGGAAGATATTTACGAGTGTCTTGTCTATGTTCTTCTGGACATTCGGAGCACTTCCTGTATGGCTTGATTTACTGTTTTGGATATTTCGTGCAGTGTTCTATCTTACAATCGCAAGGAACATCTGGATAGGTGGGGGTTCATAAAATGAATGTTAAACGATTAATCATGTTTGTAGTGATGACAGTGTTAGCTTCTGCTTTTGCATCAGCTTATGATATCGGGACTTGTCAAGAGCTATGGGATTCAAGGCTTCTTGATACATCAGGATATTTCAGATTGACTGCTGACATAGACTGTTCAGGATTCCCTTTCAATTCAACCATAAGTATGTATAACACATTCAACGGAACTTTCGACGGAAATTATCATGTCATCAAAGATTTCAGATTGAATGTGACTGTTTCACCTATCGAGTTTGGCTTTATCGGAAATGCTCTCGATGGAACTACAATAAAAAATGTTGTCTTTGAGGGATTCAGTCTTGATGCAGGGACATCAGGTCTTGGACAAGAATGTGGTCTTATCGGTGATGCCTCTAATGGGGCTATCATCAATATTTCAGGTGTAGGAATCAGAGACGGCTACATAAGATGCAGAACAGCAGATGCTTTCTTTCTAGGATTGAGGGATTCAAATCAACAGATACACATCACTGATTCATATATCATAAACTCTACTCAATCAATCATAACAGGATACAATGAAAAAGGTGTTTTCGTCGGGTTAAGAAACGGTATCAATACAAATATATCGATGACCAATATAATATCTGATGTATATCATGATTTTATCGGTTCAAGTAAATATGCAATCACACAGGACGGAATAGGAATCATCGCTGATGACGTGATATGGGTGAATAAATCTTCATTACAAGCATTTGATATCAATCCTGTCGAGGCATATGAGATAGAAGAATCAAAGCTCTATGACCCTGTAAACATAGCATGGGAAAATTTTTCTATTGATATATGGAAGTTCTCTTATTACAATAAACCTATCTTCCAATGGGAGACAGAAAAGATTCAGAATTTCTCAGGCATCTATACATACACATCTAACGCTTCTTGCGACGGAAATAATTATTGGTTTTCCCGATATTCAGAATGGGGGGGTGGCAATGAAATCCAATGCATTGATACTGAAGGCGATATATACCTCTATCCTGAATACGTCGATTACCTGAATTATACGTTCTGTTTCAATACCTCGTCAGCAGAGTTCTATATCCCGTCAGCATTGAATGCTATCGTAGATGTTTCCACTTCATCATTGTCTGAAAAGGTCTATCCTTGGGGTCAGGTCTGGACGAATGAACCTATAAGGGACTTATCAGGATATACAGACGTGACACTTCTCATCATAAAAGATAATGGTGTCTATTATAGATATGACATGAACCTGATTTCTGGTGGTGGTCATTATAACATATCAGCAGATTATCTTCGTCGTTGTGACGGTTCTATGCTGAACTATGAAACCGTGAGATGCTCTGCTCCATATTCAAAATTCTTTGACGACACACCATTTGATGACCAATGCCATCTCTGGTTCAATGAGACTGTTGAGATGACTTCAAGCAAGAACTCTTCAAATATTGTATATCTGACAGACGGGAACACATTAGATTGCAACGGTCATACATGGGGTCTTGATTCGACATACATCTATGATTATTATCAGAACTTGTCTACATTCACGATAAAAGACTGTTACTTAGATAACATAAATCCGTCGCAATATAGTGGATTCCAATTGAATTCTTTCGCTAAATATGAGCCTTTCGATATCCTCATCGACAATGTAAACATCAATCAACCTAACAGTTACAATTCAATCATATATCAGAACAGCTATAGTGAAGGTAATCTGACCATACGTGATTCATCTACGATAGATTTTTTGATAGACGGAAGATTACAGAATATGTATATCATAAACAACACTGACTCATACGGAGAACAGAAAAGATTCCTTGTTCAGACGCAGAGTGGAATAGATGGTTATCTTCTCATGACAGAGAACAAGTTTGATTCCCCTTCATCCTCGGTATTCTCTGGAGATG
>CAYSBQ010000123.1:0-8521 GCA_964429315.1 uncultured Desulfobacterales bacterium | reverse complement strand
GCTTCAATTGGAAACTCACGCTAGTGCCTATTCGGTTAAAAACATTTATGGATGGGCGCTAGATACAAAATATTGAAGGTTCTCATTAACAGAGCCATGGGCGCCGAGGTTAATTAACGGGTGACAAGATTCAACGAAAGCGGGAAAAGACATATTATAGAAGTGTTTCATGTCTATAAAAACTATGGGCCCCGGCCGACTCTTTTTGACATCAATCTGAGGGTTCTAGAAAACGAATTCCTCTTTATCGCCGGCCCGAGTGGCGCAGGAAAAACCACTTTTTTGCGCTTGCTCTTCCGTGAAGAACAAGTCACTCAAGGACACATATTAGTAAACGGGATCAACCTTCAACGTATCCCTCGACGGCAAATCCCCCTGCTCAGGCGCGACATTGGTGTTGTCTTTCAAGACTTCAGGCTTATAGAGCACTACACGGTTTATGAAAACATTGCTCTATCTCTGGAAGCAGCCGGTCACGAAGCACGCTACATCCCCAAAAGGGTGCACCAAGTCCTTAGAATGGTGGGCTTAGAAAAAACCCTTCATGCTTATCCCGCGCGCCTTTCGGGTGGGGAACAACAGCGTATCGCCGTTGCCAGGGCTGCGGTGGGAAAGCCCTTGCTTTTGTTGGCAGATGAACCAACGGGCAATCTGGATGCGGATGCCTCTGATATGGTCTTCGACCTCTTTGCACAACTCCACGCGCTGGGAACTACAATAATAGTGGCAACTCATGACAAGTTGCTTCTAAATAAGGTGGGAGCGCGCATCGTAACCTTGGACCAAGGACACATGGAGATCAAGAACCACCCATGAACCTGACGATAGTTGTCTCTGTTTTAAAGAGAGTGAAACGCAATTTTGTGGCCGCTCCATGCTTACACTTAGCAGCTACGGGCACAATAGGTTTGTGTCTTTTGATCACGGGTTGTTTTATAATACTGTATACAAACCTAAACGATCTTATAGAAGTCTGGCAACAAGACATACGGATAGTGGCATACATCAAAGACGGTGTATCCGAAAGGCAACGTACATTACTTGCACAAACCATATCGAAGCTCAATGGCGTCAAGGGAATTTCGTACACATCCAAAGATGAAGCTTTAACACAGTTGCGACAGCAGATGAAACACCGTTCATCGTTGTTGGATGGATTACACACAAATCCCTTGCCGGCTTCTTTTACTGTGAAATTGGTGGAATCACAAAAAAATCGGGTTAATGTTACCCTTCTTGCTAGAAAAATTAAAGAGTTGCCCGAAATTAAAGATGTTGAGTACGCCAAGGCGTGGTTACACCGTTTCTCCGGTTTTATAAGCTTTTTTAGGCTGGCAAGCTTAGTCGTCGGACTGGTCGTTTGCGTAACCACGGTCTTTATCTGCAGCAGCACAATTGGGCTTACTCTTTATACCCAGCGGGACGAACTTGATATAATGAGACTGGTCGGTGCAACCGATTCCTTTATAAAAGCCCCTTTGTATATCCAAAATCTTATACAAGGTCTCCTTGGCAGTCTTTTAGCAATTACTTTACTTTTGGTCGTATATAACATCTTTATAGCAAAAGTTGAAGCTTATGGAATATTGCTGGCAACCTGGAAAATACGGTTTTTATCACTGACAGAGGTATATGAGCTTATTTTGATAGGGGTGGTGATTGCATGGCTAGGTTCTTATATATCTCTAAAACAGTTCCTAAAATCGTAGTCTCCTTGACGGCAATAATGTTTCTCTCGAGCAAAGGTGTCCAAGCAGGAAATCTTTCTTTGGATATTGAACGGGGAGTCAAGAGGCTCGAAATTAAGATCGGGACCACGCAAGAGAAAATTCGCAAATCAAAAGATCGGGTGGATGAGCTAGAAGCTCAAGAATTGCCAATCATTAAGGAACTCGATATGCTGAATTTGCGACTAAATAAATTGCAGGAAAGTGAAAGAGAGATACGTTTTGAAATCGCAAGATTGAAAGATACGGTAAAAACCATAAAAGCCAAACGTAATAACTTACGCCAAGAAATTAAGGCCGAAGAAAACTATGCCTCCGAACGATTGGTGGCATTCTATAAGCTTGGACGAGTAGGTGTTGCTCCGGTTATTTTCTCCGCCACGTCTTTGTCCCAGTTTTTGCAAAGAAAAAAGGCTTTACAAGTGATTCTCCAACACGATTCCGATCTTTGGGACACGCTTCAAAACAAAAAGGGCCACCTCCAAACTTTAGGCCAACAGATAATGGGAGTAGAGCAAGAACGGGGGCGCCTTTTGCTTGAGTGTAAACAAAAAATGTCCGACATAACAGAACAGCGGGACAGGCGAACCGAGTTGCTGGAAACTATTCGCGGAGATAAAGAACAAACCATTAAGTATTTGGCAGCACTAAAAAAATCTGCAAAGAAACTCGATGAGACCATTAAAACTCTTAGGGAAGAAAGGGACGTCCATTTACCTTACCCGGGTTTTGTGCCGGGCACGTTTTTTGCATTAAAAGGGCATTTGCTCCTGCCAGTACAGGGCAAGCCTGTTAAGCCTTTTGGGCCTTATGAAATCGAAGGCCGTTATGGTATTAATGGGTTTAGAAACGGCATAACCTTTTGTGCCGATCGTGATCTCCCGGTGCGGGCCGTCAGTGACGGTCGGGTGATCTATGCAGATTGGTTTAACGGATACGGAAATATCATAATCATCGACCATGGGAACCACTACTACACGCTATCCGCACAGTTGGGTGAGCCTTATAAAAAGCGAGGAGATTTGGTTTTGGCTGGGGAGGTTATCGGGACGGTGGGAGATATCGGACAAGACGCGGGGCGGGGGCTTTATTTTGAGATCAGGCATTACGGAAAGTCCGTGGATCCTACGGCGTGGTTAAGTCAAGATTGAAACGCTTGTTGCCGACATCACCTTTGATGGCAAAGCAAAAAGCTTTAAATGCAAGTTGAGCCCTGCGAAATCCGGCTTGCGGGAGCGCGTGTTTTGTTCCCAAGCCACTTCAGTTGCGCAATTTTTACAGAATGAAGCGTACTTATAGTACGCCGCAGTGACGAAAGACGCAGCGCAACGTAGACACGCAGTGTATTTTTTCAAGCCGCCAGGCGCAACCGTAGCGCTAACTTGGACTTTTTACGAAGCCATCAAATTTAGGGCTTGACCATAACTTATAATATGTGTCAACTATAACATCGATTTGGTTGGGGATTTATCATCAAGGGGGCATCCCTTTTGGTTCCACGAGAAAGTAGGGTTTTGACCATAATGAGGAGGAAGTATGAAGTCTTTTTTGATAAGGCATAGGAATGTTGTTGGAATAGCGATTTTTTGTTCGATCGTCCTGTTGATCGGGACCGCCAGAGTTGACAAAAACCTGCTGGCGGAAACAGATAAAACCTATGAAGAACTAAAAGTGTTTAGTGATATTATTGATATTATTGAAAAAAATTATGTTGACCCCGTGGATTCCAAAGAACTTATACGTGGAGCAATACAAGGCATGCTTGAATCTCTTGATCCTCATTCTAGCTTCTTGTCACCGGATGCATACAAGGAACTTAGTATAGACACTAAGGGCGAGTTTGGTGGTATTGGCATAGTCATTACAATAGAGGATGGTTTGCTTACTGTGGTCTCGCCTATTGAGGGAACTCCTGCATACAAGGCTGGTATCAAGGCCGGGGACACCATTGTAATGGTAGATAATAAACACACAAACAAAATGAAGTTGTGGGAAGCCGTTAAGAAAATGCGGGGGAAAAAGGGGACAACGGTGGTAATTACTGTCATGCGAAAAGGCTTCTCTAAACCGAAGGATTTTAAACTCGAGCGCGATGTTATCCCCTTGCAGAGTGTTCGCTCGTATACCCTTGAGCCGGGCTATGTTTACCTACGGATTAGTAGTTTTCGAGAGGGAACATTTGAAGACGTGGTAGCAGCCTTACAAGAACATGAATCTACCGATATCCCTTTAAAAGGCTTGATTTTGGATCTTAGGGACAACCCTGGTGGACTCTTGCCACAAGCTATCCAGGTTGCAGATGTTTTCCTGGAAGAAGGGGAAATAGTTTCAATCAAAGGAAGGTCTCAGGCCTACGCCAAGGTTTACTCTGCACACCCGGATGGGAAAAATGGTGATTATCCCATCGTATTGTTGATCAATGAGGGTAGCGCTAGTGCCTCAGAAATTGTGGCTGGTGCATTGAGAGACCATAATAGGGCGTTACTTCTTGGTACTACCTCTTTTGGTAAGGGTTCTGTTCAGGCTGTTGAACCTTTACGTGACGGTGCAGGACTAAAACTGACTATTGCTCGTTATTACACACCTAACGGCCAATCAATCCAGGCTAAAGGGATTAAACCCGATGTGGTTGTAAAAAACAGGTTTGTTACGGAATCCGATGAACCCCCTAGGCATTTTATTAAAGAAAAAGATCTCGAAAACCATATTTCTGCCAAACCGGATGGGGACTCGTTAAAAGATCACAAAGATAGTGTTAAATTTATTGGGGGGGTAAAGGTGCCCGGGGAAAAAACCTCTGAGATAGTCAAAACACTTGTGACAAAAGATAATCAGGTTATAAGGGCTCTTCAAATTCTTAGAAGTTGGCAGATATTTTCAAAAATGGAACATCGGGGTTAAGTGCACAAGGAATCCCGGAAAAACCCTACCAGAAAGAAAGCTACTCGCAGGACGAGAAGCTCCTCAAGGGGGCAAACCCGATCTCTTGTTTTTGGTCTTGTCGGCATTGTCTTGTTTTGCGCGCTAGTGGGACCAGTTATATACTCTTTTTTTAAGTCCAGAATTTCGAAAAAACCTCCTGTATTTGAAACCTACTCCTCGGGAAAAACAGAAACGGCAATTAAGGAATTAGACAGGTATGTTTACGACGCATTGCTGAACTTAAAAATACCTGCAAAAAACATCTCCTTTGGTTATGTGAGAAAAAAAGGGGGGGTAGCAGACCAATGGACTTATTCAGAGCTTAAGATTCTTACCAAAAAACCCTTATCCCAAAAAAGGATAAAACAGGTTTTTGCTAAATACCTTAAGAAGGTTAAACCTACGCCATCGTTTCGATTTAGGTGGGAATCAAAAAAGGGGAATGTTGTTGATATATCGATTCACGGAAATCTCACCCATAGACTCATCTTCGTGCCACCTCAAAAGAAAAAGGTTTTTGTCTCTAAAACTGATGTTTTTCCGTTGGTGGCCATCATAATTGATGACATTGGATATGACGAAAAGATAGCTTCGGGGTTTTTGATGCTTGATGCTTCTCTATCCTTCTCTATCCTTCCGCACAGCCCGTTTCAAGAAAGAATAGGCAATATGGTTCACCAAAAAAATAGAGATGTTCTTCTTCACCTTCCTATGGAACCAGTCGGGTATCCGAAGATTGATCCGGGTAAAGGGGCTCTTCTTAGCTCTATGGGTGCTAACGAACTTTTGCAGAACTTAAAGGATGACTTAGCCGCTATTCCATTTATCTCGGGAGTCAATAACCATATGGGTTCAAAGCTAACCCAAGATTCGGCTAGAATGCGGCAGATATTTTCTATACTAAAAAAGAGGGGGCTTTTTTTTGTAGATAGCCTCACTACGCCAAAATCATGTTGTTCCAGGGTAGCTGAGCTTTTTAAACTAAGGTTTGCCGAACGTCAGGTTTTTTTAGACAATGTTCAAGAAACTAATGCCATCCATTTTCAGATTATGAGACTTATTTCTATCGCCAAAGAACGTGGAAAGGCTATAGGAATCGGCCATCCTTATACAATAACTCTTGAAACGCTTGAAAGAGAATTGCCAAACATTAAAAGCCAGGTAAATATAGTCCCTGTCTCCAGGCTTGTTGGATAAGTCTATTAGATGCTATTTATTCTTTGTTTTAATGGCTTCCATTAACGTCTTAAAAGAATCTGTAAAAGCCTCCACACCTTTTTCTTGTATGTCATCACATATTTTGTCTAAGTCTATTTCAATATCTTGAAGTTCTCTTAGGTTTCTGGTTTCCTGTTCTATATTATTCTCGATTGTAAGGTCTGGTTTACCATGGTCTAGAAATGCTTTAAAGGTCTTGTGCGGTAGGGTGTTTATTGTATCTTTCCCAATCAATTCATTAACATATTTAACATCACTATAGTTTGGGTTTTTGGAGCCTGTACTACCCCAAAGAACCCTTTGTATATTACCTCCTTTGCGTTTAAGGTTAGTAAATTCCTTGCCGTAAAATAGCTCTTTAAACCTTTGATAGATTTTCTTTGCGTTTGCCACGGCTATCTTACCTTGTAAGTGTTCTTTTTTTACATCTTTGAGGTGCCTATCAAGCGCTGTATCTACCCGGCTTATAAAAACACTTGCCACAGAAAAAACCCTGTCTATAACAAAGCCGTCGCGCAACCTATCTTTTAACCCTTCAATAAAGGCCTTTGCACAGGCCTCATAGTGTTTCATTGAAAAAATAAGCGTTACGTTTACATTAATACCCTCCCTGGTTAGGGTCCGAATAGCTTCTGGTCCTTCTTGTGTTCCGGGAACCTTGATCATTAAATTTGGCCTTGCTACCTTATTCCATAAATTTTTTGCGTTTTCTATAGTTTTTGCAGTATTATGGGAGAACTCGGGGAGCACTTCAAGGCTTACATAACCATCTTTGCCTCCTGTTGTTTTGTGAACTCCTATTAATAAATCTGCAACAGATTGCACGTCCTGTATAGTAATGGAGTTGTATATTTCTAGGGTTGTTTTTCCGGCCTTTGCTAAATCGTTGATCGTTTTATCATAGACATTCGATCCTTTTATTGCCTTCTCAAAAATGCTTGGGTTTGAAGTTACCCCTTTTATGCCAATTTTTAAAAGCCTTTGGAAATCTCCGTTATTAATTAATTCCCTGCTAATATTGTCATACCAAGGACTCTGTCCTAGTTCTAATAAAGCTGAAATATTGTTGGTTTTCATATATTCCCTTTCTTTTTGACTGTCTTTCGTCGGGCAGGTTAAAAAAACATATCCAAATAAAAAAATTTGGTCAATAAATTAACTTGATTTGTTTTATTTTTTTAATTTTGATACTATCTGCGGTAGAAAAACTTGGTTGTTTTGGGGGATGACTATGACACAAAAGGAACAAGCACGAAAAGGCTTTATTACAGAGGCTATGAAAAGTGTGGCTGAAAAGGAGGGTGTTGATCCAAGACTTATCTTAGACGCTGTTGCAGAGGGTAGTGCGGTCATTCCCGCAAACAGACTTCACGGCCACCTTGATCCGGTGGGAATAGGAAAAAATCTGACAATAAAAGTAAACGCAAATATTGGAACATCTCGAGATCACACTAATATAACAGAGGAACTTTTAAAGCTTTCTACAGCAGTAGACGCAAGGGCTGATACTGTTATGGATCTTAGTACGGGTGGAGATATAACAAAAATACGACAAGCTATACTCTTAGCCTCAAAGGTGCCAATTGGAACTGTCCCTATATATCAAGCCGTCGCGGAAATAACTGAAGGTGGTGGTGGGATAATTCATCTTAGCTCAGATGACCTTTTTGGGGCTGTTGAAGCACAAGCTAAAGATGGTGTAGACTTTATGACGGTTCATTGTGGTGTTACGTTGGCCGCATTGAAAAGGTTGCGCAATCAAGGGCGTACAACAGACATAGTAAGCCGGGGGGGGGCTTTTTTGGCTGCTTGGATGCTTTATAATAAAAAGGAAAATCCTTTTTATGAAGAGTTTGACAGGCTTCTTTCTGTTGCCAAAAAATATGATGTAACACTAAGTCTTGGTGATGGGCTTAGACCTGGATGTTTGGCAGATGCAACAGATCGGGCTCAAATACACGAACTTTTGACATTAGGAGAATTGACCAAGCGAGCGTGGGCTGCTGATGTTCAAGTAATAATTGAGGGTCCCGGCCACATTCCATTAGATCAGATAGAGGCAAATGTAATTATACAAAAGAGTCTGTGTCATGGAGCTCCTTTCTATGTATTAGGACCTCTTGTCACCGACATTGCTCCTGGTTACGATCATATCACTGGCGCGATTGGTGGTGCTATAGCAGGTAAGGCTGGGGCTGACTTTCTTTGTTATGTAACTCCAGCTGAACACTTAAAACTTCCAAGTGTAGAGGATGTAAAAGAAGGAGTTATAGCTAGTAGAATAGCCGCTCATGCCGCAGACATTGCAAGGGGAAACAAGCGTGTTATAAAGTGGGATCTTGAAATGGCACGGGCTAGAAAAGCCTTAGACTGGGAAAAGCAGATAGGTTTATGTATAGATCCTCAAAAAGCAAAAACCTATCGAAACAGTTCTATACCTATTTCAAAAGATGTTTGCACAATGTGCGGGGAATTCTGTGCTATTAAGGTTGTACGAGATTTTTTTAAATCATGATAGTTTGTTTATATTTGTTTGTTTATAAACAATGGGGTTTTTTAAATCTGTTTTATGTGTTTTTTTAAAACAATGAAACACAGCTTTTTTTGTGTTTAAATTAATATGTTACGGTTTTTTAAGCAATATTGACAGTCTT
>CAYSBQ010000122.1:0-8629 GCA_964429315.1 uncultured Desulfobacterales bacterium | reverse complement strand
TTTTTTTTGATATATCTTACTTGCTTTTGAAGCCCCTTCCTTTTTTACAGCCCACCCGTCTTTTCTTGAAATAACATGGGCGCGCTTCGAAGAGCTTTTACTAATCTTTTTTGACATCTCAATTCTCCTCAATTTGTCCCTTTAACGCAAACATCTGCGGCTTGTCCGCAGCATGTTTTTGTTGGGTCATTAAATATAGTGGAAACCCAAAACCGCAAGGGGTAAAAAATTGAGGGCATCGCGGTTTCCAGATAAATTTTGTCCTGATTCAAGGGTGCCCCGTCTCCTCTTCTCTAAGAGTTCGGCGTTTCTATCGCAATACTGAAACCAGGCAAGCACGCTTGCTTTCAATATCTTTCCTGAATGTTGCATCGTCAATGATTGCTCGCTCCGGGTCATAAACAACAAAGAGAATAAATTTTTGGGACGGATACTTCGTAATGTCGGCAGCAATGCCTTCGGAAGCCTTGCTCGGTGAAGTTCCCTTTCTGATGTACTTTGCTTCAATAAGTAAGTCCGCCAACCGTGTTTCGTGATCAGGGACAACCTTCGCAAGAGCAAATTGAGTTATTGGGAATTCCCTGCGGAAATCTTCGCCATGGGCACGCAATAGTGCATCAATCTGATTATTGAAATCGTCTTCCTTTCTTGGCTTGGTATTTTTGAATGCGATGGGAATACTATGACTCAAAATCTCTGTAATTCGCACAGCAAGTCGTGCCGAGTTTTCCTTTAAATATTCACGATCAGCAATAAGCTGAAGCAAACTGCCAGCCTTGACTTTATACCTTGGATCATCGAACCGTTCTCGAATTTCTTTTATTGCCGAGACAACCTGATTGCCATGTCTGTGACATAAGTGCCAGATTTCTTCAACTGCGTCCTCTTCACTAAGATCGAGGAAATATATGATGTCGACAAGTTCGGCGAGTTTTTCCTTATAAAATGCATCATCATTTGTCTTGGAAAACGCGATTGCCTGCCGAATATAGTCCAAGGCTGTTGTCTTTGTATCTGGTGAATTAAGCGGATCAATAAAAACGTTATTTGAGTAGATACCTACGTCGTCCACATCTTGAAGATGAGAAGCATACGCAGCAATCCGGCGGTCAATGCACTGGAAACAACATCCACAGTGGGTTGCATTCCCAAGACGTTGAAAAGTCTTAGTACAGGATACCGCACTTCCGATAAGATCGCGCCCATTCGCCCTACTTAGCGAATCGAAGATATCGGTTTTAGTACGGTCCCAGAAGGGATTCCGCACATTTATTGGTCCGCCTTGAACCGCGGAAAAAAACTCTTTCAATAAAAAGAGTGTCTTCGGATGCGTGGTACGGCTAGCCCTTGAATTAATTAAATCCTGCCTACGTATTAGATTTAGGGATGTGACACCATTTTCATAAACATAAAAAGAATCGAGTTTAAGCTGATGTGCCAAAGCAAAAGCGATTGAACCAAAAAGAAACGCCCTGGTCCGTTGTGTCTCTTCCACTGCACGTGTTCTATATAAACCACAATCAAAGGAATAATGATGAATCCTTCCGGGATAGGACCTGGTTAATGCTTCGACAAGTCTTTTTTGGGTCCGCTTGGTGCTTGGTTGCCCTGACCGGTGGCTTACCAGATAGATGTCCTCTTTCGTTGAATTCAGTCTCTCTAAAACCCCAGCAAGAGAATCCAACCCACCGGAAAAAAGGGTTACAGATGTATCCTTTTGAGGTGTAATGACAAAGTCTTCACTGTCAAACAGCGATGCCGGAGGAGTAGAATGCCCCGATGAAAACTCAAAAGAATACTCCCGATCGCCGGTCATGAAGGTAAGTGCCGCTGCCAATTTCTCTTTTACAGTATCCTTGTTCCAAAATTCGGCTTCACGAACTTTAATAGAAAAATGCATTGATCTGAGCCATGAATGAAATTCAACGGCTTGTTTTGGCCCCCTGGAAGTCAATCTGTCTGCTGCGAATATATAAGCAGAAATCTCAAGCAAATCGAGAATACGGTCCGGTAAGTGATAAAGCTGATTAACAAAATTAGGAAGCTTAAGATTAACAACGCGATCTGGATCATCCCTGAAGTATTTCAAAGTAACAGTCTTTGCTTCTGCAGAAAGGTTTTCAGTTCGAGCGGCTCCATTACAAAGAAAGAGGTTTGGAGCAAGCGTACTCATTTCGCTTCCTCCTCCCTTCGGAGTTCATCTCGCAGTTTTCCAAAGGCGAGCGAAAGAAATCCCTCAATTTCTCTTTCATTGGGGATTTGATCCCTTGCATGTGCGTTAAACCACCCGGCTGCAAAGGATTGTGTTATTTTTGCGGTTTCAAATGCATGTTTGGAAATATCATCAACATGGGAATGAATGTCTTGCTGAAACCTTTCACGTTGTTGAATATCTTGGAAAGTAGCTGAAGCCGCTCTATCCAAGAAGTAATTAAGATAGCGTTCTGTCAATCTACCGAAATATAGGCGAGATAGTTCACAAAAGCCTGAACCATTTCCGAGTTTATTCAAAGATTCGAGAAATCCCTCGGATGCTTTAAAGAGAGGTAGCTGCGCGGTGGCGTTTTGCGTATACCACTGACCAACTGCATCGCCTGCGGCAGCTACTGCAAGTTGGCCATACTCAGACGTGGATTCCAGAACCGGTACATGGTCTTGGAGTGCCTTGATTATAGCGAGCAGTGTCGGCTGATCGGAAATGGGGATTCCGGATGCCTTTAGTTCATCACGAGGATTGGAAAAACGACATGCACGTGAAAATGCGACGAGAAAAGCAAAGATTGTCTTTACAGAATCATCACGAAATAAAGTCTCATACTGTTTTTGAACGTTTTTGAGGACTTGAGTCGCAACGGATGCAATGGAAACATCGGAGGAATATACTTCCCCCATTTGTTTTACAAGATCAGTCCATTTTTTGGTCTTGGGCAAAAAACCGACTCTTTCATGTCCCATTTTCTATACCTTTCAATTAGACAAGGGGCTCAACAAGTAATTATATGGTTTCTGTATAACTGCAAATTCCAATAGCGCCGCAGACTTTTTCTTAAGAAATCTCCAAATTCCTACCTGTATATCTCCACAAATTGAGTGTTATCCGGAAGACTGGGTTTTCCCTCCAGGGTGAGTTTGTCCTGCGATTCTTACGTGTAAAAAATCGGAAATGATGTTCAAAAAATTGACGAGCGCAGTATGCGAAGTTGGATATGGGACGACAGGAACCAACCTTGCCATGTCTGATTCCCCAAAAACCGGGTGACGGAAATATCGGCGCAGCCGGCCAAGGACCGGTGTTGGATTCTGAATTTAGTGTAGCGGAAAACAACTGAGGCACGGCGGTAACCCTCCGGCTCTGTGTGTTCAAAAGAACCTGTTAACAGCTGAAAAATCCTATACCATATTAAGCGGTTAGAAGCAAGGCGAGATTGAGGAAAGCTTCGCTTGAGGTTGAAGGGGAAAACGAATGAGTGACTAGAGTTGAGGTGCGCCTTCGGCGGTCTGTTTTTGAGATCCAGCCGAAACCCAGATAGGACGATCATGGCTGGCGCCTTGAGGCCATTGCGCAAGGCTCAACCCAACTTACGCTGCTGCTTAACGATTACAAGGTGTCTTAGGAGATGTCTTTTTACCTCCTGATATTTCGCTATCTCAAAAGTCCCGTGGTCTCAACCCGAATAGCCTTGACCCCCCAAACAAAATCATGGTATCTGGCTCACATGAGTGAAAATGTTGGATTCTTAGGGAAGCCGGGCACAAAAGGATCGGTGAGATCTCCATTTGTGGTAACGCGACTTAGCGCGGAAGTACGCGCGAGGGTGGCCAAAGTGAAACTCCTTGGCCTTGATGTTGACGGGGTTATGACTGATGGCCGTCTCTTTTATCACGACAATGGCACGGAAACAAAGGCCTTTGATGTTCGGGACGGCCACGGGATAAAGATGTTGCAGCAAGCCGGCGTGCAGGTAGCCTTAATTTCGGGCAGAAGCTCGCCTTCAGTAGAAAAAAGGGCTGCGGATCTGGGAATTACCGAGATAACCCAAGGAGTCCGGGATAAGGCGCCAATCCTTGAAAAGCTCTTATCCAAGAAAGGTCTAAAGGCTGAGGAAGTGGCATTCGTGGGCGATGATGTGGTCGATTTGCCTGTGATGAACCTTGTAGGATTTTCCGTGGCAGTGGCGGATGCATCAGAATTTCTTTTCCACACAGCTCATTATGTTACCATCGCCCCGGGAGGGCGTGGCGCTGTCAGAGAGGTAGCCGAGTTGATCCTTGGTGTACAGGGCCTGTGGAATAAGGTTGCCAGACCTTATTTTGATTAATGTCTTACGTCTCAGAATTTCTGCAACTCATTAAAATCATAGAAGGTTCTTGGGACGTAAATTTTTGCCTCATACATGCCTACCTGCCGCAGGCAGGGAATTGTAGAGCGTAAGGGGAACTAGCCGGCGACTTGGAGTTCGTCACGAAATAAGTGTCTCATGAAACAGATGATTCAAAAGACAGTAGAGCAGGCCTTGGTTTCTGCCTTTAATGCCGGGGACTTGCAACCTACGCCCCCCCAAACATCCATTGTTGTCGAGATCCCCAAAACAGCTTCTCATGGGGACTTTAGCACGAACATTGCCATGACTATGGCATCAAGCCAAAAAAGGGCGCCTCGCGAGATTGCAAGTGTCCTTATAGATCATATCAAGGACTCTGACGACTTGGTCTCAAGAGTAGAAATTGCCGGTCCCGGCTTTATCAATTTTTTTGTTGAACAAGCTCAATGGTATGAGGTCTTAAAATCGGTCCACAGCCAGGGCAAAAGCTATGGGACGTCTCAAGTCGGACAAGGAAAATATATCCAGATAGAATTTGTAAGTGCCAACCCCACAGGTCCCCTGCATGTGGGTCATGGGCGTTGTGCCGCCGTGGGGGACACGTTGGCCGCTGTATTGAACGCGGCAGGCTTTAAAGTGGAAAAAGAATACTACATAAATGATTCGGGAAGACAGATACTAACCTTGGGAAGGTCTGTATTTCTCCGATACCGGGAGCTCTTGGAAGAAAGAGTTGAGTTTCCGACTGACGCCTATCAGGGAGAATACATCAAGGATTTGGCCCAGAGTCTCCTTTCCAACGAAGGAAAACGTCTCTCGGATTTACCTGAAAGCGAAGCCATAGAGGTCTGCGCAAGATTTGCAGCCGATGAGATTCTTGAGGGAATCAAAAAAGATCTCGACGCATTCAATGTTTCGTTTGACTGTTGGTTTAGTGAGCAATCTCTGTTTGATGCGGGAGCTGTCGAAAAGGCGATCCAAGAGCTCAAAAATAAAAATATAATATATGAACGTGATGGGGCCATGTGGTTTCGTACCACCGCTTATGGTGATGAAAAAGACCGTGTTGTTGTTCGGACAAATGGGCTGACCACCTATTTTGCGTCAGACATTGCCTACCATAAGAACAAACTTGAAAGAAGATTTGATCGCATTATTGATATCTGGGGTGCAGACCACCACGGATATATCCCCAGGATTTCAGCTTCAGTCCAGGCAATAGGTCATAGCGAGAACAAGGTGGGCTTCGTCCTGGTACAACTAGTCAATCTTCTTCGGGATGGCAAACCGATTGCGATGTCTACCCGTGCGGGAGAATTTGTCACTTTAAGTGAAGTCGTAAAAGAAGTCGGCAAGGATGCAGCACGCTTTTTGTTCCTACTTCGCCATTATGATAGTCCCCTTGATTTCGACCTTGAGCTGGCGAAAAAACAGTCCAACGAGAACCCAGTCTATTATGTCCAGTATGTCCATGCAAGGATCTCCAACATCCTGAGGAAGGCCCAAGAGCGGGGATATAGTAATATTTGTTGGCACGATGACTTCCCCGAGCTGATCAACCTGCCTGAGGAGATTCAGTTAATCAAATTAATGGAACGCTATCCCGAAGTTATCGCCCAAAGTGCGCGCTTATTGGAACCCCATCGGGTTCCCTTCTACCTGAAGGAACTGGCAGGGGCCTTTCACGCCTATTACCATGATCGTACCAAGCATCAGGTGGTTAATGATGATGCCGGGCTGTCCGCAGCGAGGCTTTTTCTTGTCTCGGCTGTTCGGATTGTCATAAAAAACGGCCTTGCCCTGATGGGTGTCTCTGCCCCGGAAAGCATGTAGAGGATCTGTGTGGTCATGAGTTCAAAAACAACTCAAGCCAAAAAGCCGACGAAAAAAAGCCAACCCAAAAAGGGGAAAGCACCCGTCAAGTTCACCAGGAAGGAGTTATTCCTCTGGTTGGGGGTTGCCTTTCTCGTAATGGTCTGGATGTTTATCCTGGGCGTTATTGTAGGGCGTGGGATTTCTCCGGTCCGTTTCGATGTCGAAAAACTCAAACAAGAGTTGGTCGTTTTAAGGGAAAAGGCGTTTAAGAGCCAGGAAAAAATAAACGAACCCGAGATAGAGGCAGATGCCAAACAGCTTGGTTTCTATGATATCTTGACTGAAAAGAAGGAAAAAGCGCTGCTGAAATCACTGGCGGAAGATCGGAAACCTTCCTCAGGGCAAGTTGCAAAGGATGACCGTCAGGCAAGTTCAAAAGTAACGGATATGGACAAAGCCTTTTTACCTAAAGTAGGGCAACAAAAACCGAAGTTTCCTACAGTTAAAGAACAAGCAACTTCAGGCTCTTATACACTGCAGGTAGCATCGTTTAGGGATTTAGCAAGGGCGGAACACTTGATCTCTATATTAGGGGCAAAAGGATACGGGGCCTATCAGGTAACTGCTCATGTAAACGGTAAAGGCGCCTACCATAGAGTACGGACAGGCCATTTTAAGGATCGCAACACAGCCCACAAGATGCTTGAAAGGCTTAAGCAAGATAATTTTGAGCCAATAGTCGTAAAAGAATAAAGAAACGAAAAACCAGGAGGTTTTTTGGCCATGAGGATTGCCAAGGAAGAGATTATTCATGTGGGAGAACTGGCGAGGCTTTATTTGGACGATGCAGCCGTTGATCTCTACACAAAACAGCTAGGAGATGTCTTAACATATATGGAGACCTTAAATCACTTGGATACTGCCGGCATTACTCCTGCTTCTCACGCCATCTCTATCAACAACGTCTTTCGGGATGATATAGTCATGGAATCGGTATCCGCAAAAAGCGCTTTAACCAATGCACCGGAATCAAGCGATGGGGGCTTCATTGTACCAAAGGTGATCAAATCAAAGGAAAACTTCTAGATGGATCTTTATCAGTTAACGATACATGAAGCACACGAACTACTAAAAAAAAAAGAAATCAGCTCTGTTGAACTGACCTCGGCTGTTTTTGAGCGAATCGAGGCGGTAGAAGACAAGATCTGCGCTTATATTACTCTTGTCAAAGACAAGGCAATGGCTGACGCCAAAGCTGCAGACGAGTTGATCAAACAAGGCGGGGCAACTTCAGTTACCGGCATTCCTTTGGCAATCAAAGATATCCTTTGTACAAAAGGGATTCGGACAACTTGCGGATCCAGGATATTGGAAGATTTTGTCCCAATCTATGATAGCACCGTTGTGGCGAAACTCAAGCAAGCCCATGCAGTCATTTTGGGCAAGACTAATCTTGATGAATTCGGAATGGGGTCTTCAAATGAGCATTCTGCTTTCAGGCCCACCCATAACCCGTGGGACTTAACACGGATCCCAGGTGGGTCCAGTGGGGGGTCGGCAGCAGCCACCGTTTCCGATGCATGTCTTGCCGCCCTTGGTACCGACACCGGAGGGTCCATCCGGCAACCTTGTTCTCACTGCGGTGTTGTAGGACTCAAGCCTACATATGGTAGAGTCTCTCGCTACGGGTTGATTGCCTTCGCCTCGTCTTTTGACCAGGCAGGGCCGATCACAAAAGATGTGACGGACTGCGCGTTGCTCATGAATGAAATATGCGGCTATGATCCCCTCGATTCCACATCTGTTTCTCTCCTAGCTCCTGATTATACTAAAGCATTGCAATCCGGTCTTGATGGGCTTGTGGCTGGAATACCGAAGGAGTATTATGTAGAAGGCCTGGACAAAGACGTGGCAAGAGCTGTAGATGATGCAATCAACGTCCTTAAAGGACTTGGGTTGACCATCAAAGATGTTTCTCTTCCCCACACAGACTATGCCGTTGCCACCTATTATATTATCGCACCGGCTGAAGCAAGTTCAAACCTGGCCCGCTATGACGGAGTCAAATATGGGCTCAGGGATACATCTTCAAATGATTTGATGGAAATGTATCAAAACACGCGGTCGAAGGGTTTTGGACCAGAGGTACAAAGACGCATTATTATTGGCACCTATGCGCTATCGGCAGGATACTATGATGCCTATTACAAAAAGGCATCGCAAGTTCGCACCCTTATTATGGAAGATTTCAAACAGGCCTTTGAAACCTGCGATGTCTTGCTTGCCCCGGTAACTCCGTCACCTGCCTTTAAACTTGGGGAAAAGCTGGATGATCCACTGTCTATGTATCTCTCGGACATCTTTACTCTACCTGCCAGTCTAGCCGGTATACCAGGAATGTCCGTGCCGTGCGGATTTAGCGCCAAAGGACTTCCAATTGGACTACAGGTTTTGGGCAAGCACTTTAGCGAGGAAAAACTTATACAAGTGGC
>CAYSBQ010000121.1:0-8733 GCA_964429315.1 uncultured Desulfobacterales bacterium | reverse complement strand
ATTTCGTGATGAACCCTAACAAAGAACAGATGATGGAACAGATCATTTCTCGCCAAGTATTGCAATGTGAAGGGGAGACGTTTCAGACCAAAAAACATGATCTGATTCGGGAAGAACCCCTTCTGATCCGTATTGAGGGGAAGCCCTATTCGGTTGTGATGCGTACACCTGGCGAAGAAAGCTGCCACGTGGCCGGCTTTTGTCTGTCTGAAGGCCTGGTAGATCATCCGGAGGAAATTGCCACCCTCGGTTATTGTAATGAAATGGATGGCAACGTGGCCACTGTGACGCTACAACCGTCAAGACGCGACAAGGTTTCCGCCCTTCTGGAAAGACGGGGGTTTGTGAGTCAAACCAGTTGCGGGATCTGCGGCAAAGAACTGATAAAGGACTTGTGCCAGACCCTGGTCCCTGTTACCGACGACACAAGAATCAAGGTGAGCGATGCCCTGTGCTGCGTTGAGCAACTTTCGGGGCATCAGCAATTGTACGAAAGGACTCGCGGATCCCACGCTGCCCTGCTATTTGATTCCAGGTTCGAGTTGCTGGCTATGGCAGAGGACGTGGGCCGTCACAACGCACTGGACAAAGCCATCGGCAGGGTTTTTTTGAGTGGAAGGCTTGCCGATGTCTTTTTGGGAGTTCTTTCCTCTCGCATCAGTTATGAATTGGTACAAAAAGCAGCTCGGGCACAGACGGCGATTCTCATAGGGATGTCCCGCCCCACTGCTCTTGCAGTGGAACTTGGCCAAACCCTGAACATGACCCTGGCCTGCACCGGCGAAAAAGGTGGGTTGTTGGTTTTTTCGGGAAAAGAGCGTCTGGGCGGAGGATTAAAACCTTAAAAGATATTAACAAAAGAAGCTTGGCTTGCTTGGCTTACGAGACGCCCTTCAGTTTTGCAGTCTCTGGTTTAAATATCAACGAGTTTTTAAAAGAAATCAGATATTCTCCGCTCCCATCTTTTTCTATTAGGTCCATTGCAGCATGTCCGATAACTCGGCCCCGGTTTGTGGCAACAATGTTAAAAAAAGAAGATCCCATCTGTCCTATCCATATTGATATCTGATTATGGATAGCCCTCCCCTAGGAAGGAAAACCACAGGAAACATCATTCGAGGGACCTATATGCATTCTACACGCTATCTTTTTTCAGGCACTCCGAATTTTTTTAATATATGCGCTAATGGACAGAACCCTGAAAAACCAAGCTGGAATAAATTCGCGCCAACAAAAGCAGTAAAAAGATACCAGTAGGGACTTACCCAGAATCCCAAGGCCAAGCTTGACAGGATGAAAAACCCGGCAATGGTATGAACCCAGTCTTCTACAACCATGACGTCTCTCCTTTGCATGTTAATGTTATCGCCTCAACGACTTTTTTACTTTAAGCTCCCTTTCGCAAAAGGGGAATTTTGATGAACTCGTAAAAAGTCGGTTTCCAGACTATTTTGAAAAAAGCTACGAATAAAAGGCACGCTACTGCACTCAAGCCGCCAGGCGCTAATCCTTAGGAATAATGCGTACTTTTAAAGATACGCCTCAGTGATTTACCCTGTTAAATCGGCTTTGCCGTCCCGCATAGCGGGAACAGGGCGTGGATGCAGCGCAACGCAGGAGACGGACTTTGTACGGAATTGTCAAACTTGATTAATAACTAATACGCAAACCCGCATAGACATTTGTATTCTCTTTAAATTGGGCAAAGAACGTATGATCGTTATCCCCAAGGAAAATATTTCCACCCAGTTCTGCTGACCAGTGGTCATCAATTTTATAATGAATGTTAGGGCGCATATAACAATCCGCATCAGATGGCGAATAATAGGTAAAAAAGGAAAGTTTCAGATTTTGATTCATCAACATCTTCGTGAGCCGTAATGTCAATACATGCCGGTATTCATCCTTCTTCCTCATCCCCACGGAAAGATACTGTTCATATTCATCATAATCCTGCATATATTCCAGATAATACTGGAAACCGCACGTAAAGTTGCGGGCCAACTCCTTCTCAAATCCTGTTAAGAATCGAATCTCGCTATTGCGTACCATCGGGTTCTTCCCGGAGCTATCGTCTTGGGTGTAGTAATACCCCGCCTCTGCACTGCCGATCCCCCCCAACAGGGCGCCCCTTACACTGCCACCTAAAACGGATAATTTCGGATAAATCAGTTTTGGTACTACGGGATCTACGCCTTCAGGCGTCTTCCAGAATCCATGGTACCCGTATAAGGCAAGTTCAATACCGTTAAAGTTTTTCGAAAACCGAAGAGAAATTTCATCATCGGTTCCTATGTCATTGGGATATTGATCATCAAATACAAAATCACGACCCGCTGTTCGTCCCAATAGAGAGTTCCAATAAGACAATCTTGAACCATCAATATATTCAGACCCGCAAAACGCAGGTATATAGGCCAGATCCACATTTATGGATTCAAAGAAAACACTTATTCGAACTGCATCCGACGGCGCTTTCAGATATTCCGTATCACGGCCGATAAAAAACGATTTCCAATCTTTCGGAAAAAGGTCATTGACAAATAAAAGATCTCCCGTACCCCATGTCATCACCTGTCTGCCAAGTTTTACATCCATGTTATCAAATGGAGAAAACGACAGATGAAGTTCTCTCAAATCGACGTCTGTTTCTTCAAGGACCATATCCCCCAATATATCAAATTTCAGTTTTAATTCGATCCAATCGAAACTCTTCGTCAAATCCGTCTGCAAACGCATCTCCGCAAGCGTTGCATCTTTTTCATAAGGGTCTTCCTGCAGTCTAAGGCCGGAACGCATATCCAGAAAAGTGTAGTAATCAATCCCGTATACATCGTAGAGGGATTTCTTGATGCCCGAAAGTTTTTCTTCAAAGGCCGATAAAGGCGAGACAAAGAGCAAAGAAAACAACAACAACACTGTTATGAACAGTATCTTCTTCATTCCGTTATTTTCTAACTTCACGGGGCGGTTTGCGGAGATAGCGCTCTGTAAATATTTTATCTTTCAAACCAATATTGTATTTGATATTCATAAAATCAGACACCGTTTCCCCTCCTGACTCAAGGTCACGAACCATGGATTTTGTTACAGTAGGAAATCCTTGGATCTCTTCTACAACGAGAGCTTCTACCTCACGATATTTTTTGCCTGACTTGTCATAATATTCCGCCTTCATAGGCATATACGTGTTGCGATCAATCCAAACCGTGTAGGTGGCGAATTCCACGACGGCCGGGTCTTTGGGGATATTTTTAACAACAAAATATTTATCCGTGGTTTCAGCTAATTCATGAGAATCTTCTCCTATGCCACGGCCGGATACATCTTCATAATAAAAGTGCGACCCTACAAAGCTTGTTCGTTTATCTGATGCGGCAATCCTTTTTACGAGATCCAGTGCAGGAAGATAGAGCCATCGGTCATCGTCCCGATCGATATGCTTATGGACCATAAAGACCATTTTGCGGACATCACTAGGTCTTTTAAAATAAACATAAAAATGCTGATCACCGCCGTCTGTTACATCTTGTCTCAGGATTACAAATTCACGCTCTCTCGTTCTTCCTTGCAAATCCGTAATAGTCATCTTCACATTTGCTCTTCCGTCATCACCCGTATAATAGGCGACCTTATTGGCGCGATCAACAATCTCATCAATGGAAGGAGTTTCCGACGCATATGAACACATTGTGAAGATAAAAAAGATTGATAGTGTAACAACGATTCTAACTGTTTTCATTCTCTCACTCCTTTGTTCCTTATAGATTTTTTACAACGATTCCCGATTCCATGGGGAAACTCTGAACCCTGTCGGAGCGAAGCGGAAGCGGGAAACCTGTGAAAGGTTACACTTTTTTCAATCGCCGAAACAACACCTTCTGAAGTATCGTAATCAAAGACGGCAGGATGATCAATGTGCCGATACCGGAGATGGCCATAATACTTGCTAGGAAAACCCCCACGGTTATGTACGGCACCAGTGGTGCGGCCAGAAGAGGCGTAAACCCAATGGCTATGATAATGACGTTGCGCATAATTGCCCTGCCGGGTTCTTCGAACATTTCTTTAATCGTCTCATCCCAGGACCCATTTTTAAGATATACCGCCCGAGAACGTTCTAAAAAATGAATGGCGAAATCAATTGCCAGGCCGAGTGTAAGGGATGAAAGTATGGCCACCGGCATGTCGTAGTCCTTGCCCACAAAACCGATAATACCATAAATAAGTGCAATGGTAACCGTTAGGGGGATCATGGAAATCAATCCCCAAACAGGTGAACGAAACAGGAATGCCATCATAACAAATACCACAACAAAGCTGCCCAAAAAGGATTTCAGCATGCCTAATACCATTTTATTCTGCCAGACAATGTTGAGATATGTAAGCCCTGCCCACTTGTGGGAAAGAGAAACCGGAGGGGGATTGGCTGCAATAAATTTGTCCACGGACCTTACAACAGCTTCCATGTCTTTATTATCACCGGTTTTTAGTTGTATCCAGACATTGGCCTTCCGGTAATCAGGGGTTACAAGGTGCCAGAGGTCATTGGGTTTGTGACTGTTCTGGAAAGATATCAGACACTGGGCTACTGCGGGAACCGTATCTGGGATACGATAGTAATCGGGATTGCCTTCAAATAGCTCTTGATGGACCTTTTTCACCACATCGGACAGGGTATTGCTCTTGCCGACAACACCCGATTTTAAGAGCTGCGCCTGAAGTTCGCCAATATAACGAAGGATATCAGGACGCTTAAAAATCTGCCCTCTGTCTTTCAACCTGTCAATAATATCGATGGCATCCGACCAGGCATCGTATTTTTCATCTTTAGCATGATCCAGCTTCTCTGCCCAGGCATCTGAAACAGCATTCAAAAAATCATCTACAGATGCCTGCTGATCTTCAATACGATCCAATGAAGACAGCGCTTCCGTGGGAATGGAGCCGGGCAACAATTGGCTATCATGCATTTTGTTAATCTCATCTTTTATCCATGCGGCGGCAGTATCAACGGTCATCTTTTGCTCAGAGCCCTCTAAAACAAGATAAGCTTCATAGGTGCCGCCGAAATGATGGTTGAGGACCTTGTCCGCCACCCTTATGGGATGGCTCTGTTTAAACCATTTAACCGGGTTGTCATTGATCCTGATCTTGCTGATACCGTAACCTGCCAATACGATTGTGACCAACGTTAGGCAGATAATTACCTTGGCATGACGGTATGTGATACCTGACAGCCAATGCAGGTGCCGGGACAAGAGGGATTTCTTGCTGCTTTTTTTGGACACATTTGAAGTTCCAAGACCTTCCAGGCTATCTTCCTTCAGCATCATAATATAGGCAGGTATGAATAGAATAGTGAGCAGCCAGGCCAACATAATGCCGAAGGCCACGAAAATGCCGAAGACCTGGACCGGCGGAATGGGAGTCAGGGCAAGAGAGGCAAACCCTGCCGACGATGTCAGGGAGGTAAAGAGCATGGGTTTAAAAAGCTCATCCATTACATACTCAATAGTTTGTTGTCGGTCCCCATTGTTTTTATAGACATCAAAAAATTCGCTCAATATATGGACACTGTCAACAACGGCAATGGGCATCAGGAAAATAGGTATCATGGAGCTCATGATATGCAGTGCATTGCCCGTGCCGATTAGCAACCCCATCGTACAGACGACCGAAAACATGGCAATAATCATAGGCGCAATTATCAGCTTAACTTTTTTGAAAAACAGGAGCATGAGCAAGAAAATTGCAAGCATGGCAAGCGGTGCGGAAACAGCCATCTGGATAAACATCTCCACACCAAATGTATCTTCCGCCACCGGAAGTCCGGTGATATAAAACTGATCACCGTTTTTGTTCTTAAAGGTTTCAATTTTTTCAAGGAGGCGTTTTCTAACTTCAAAGGCGAAGTCTTTGAACGTGATGGGGATATAGATACCAATGGATTTTCCATCTTCCGAGACCAGGGTGCCTTTCAGCAGCGGGTTGGCCATGGCGCTGTTCCGAATTTTAATCGCACCTTCTTGCGTTTCCGGCGCCTGTTTCATCAACCATTCAAACCGCACCTGGCCAAGGCCGGCCTGCTCAATGGTATCAACGGTGCCGGGCGCCATCAGGTTTCTTTTCACAACACGCTTATCCGGATCGTTTTTATCGACCAGGCCCATGGCAAATTCGGTTAACTCCTGGACATGCTTAAGGGTAGCAGGGTTGAATACACCGTTTGGGTCTTTTTCATTGACGATGCCCAAAACAACCACATCATTCAGGTCGAACTCCTTTTTCATGCGGTCATTAAAGACCCTTACGGCCTCATGCTCGGAAAGCATATTTTCCGGGTCTGTATCCACTTTCACCTTATGTATCATCAATCCAAGGATAATAGTGGCTACCACCATTAAGACCGTCACCAGTTTTGGGTTCTTGATGGATACCTGAATCAAACGACTGCCTGCTTTCATAATATTCTCCGATAACATGGCCCGGATTTCTCCGACCCAAATCTGAGCGCCCACGGAGGGCTGATAGGACGCCCTTTAGTTATGCAGTTTCTGGTTTAAATATCAACGAGTTTGTAGCCTTTGTCCTGGACTATTTTTCCCCCTCGCTTCACAGACAGACTTATCCCTGACAAAGAAAGTTTAAAACGTCTTGATAATTCAGACAGGGTAAGGCCAAGTTCTCTTACCGCCCAATAGCATAATACACTTCTTGCCTCAACCAGTTTGCGCTCTTTACCTGATGCCCAAATGTTCAATCGCTCAAGTTCCATTACATCACACACATTTGAGGCAAGTTTATCAAGGTCATAGCCTTTAGAAACCAACCTATACTTTTGCTCCATCTGTTCCTGGGACTCTGAGAGCACCTTTTCGACAAAATCACCATTACCGAGAATACGCTCATCTGATTTATCGAATATCTTGGCCCGGCGTTTTTCCTTGACTGCTTCCCACCCCCCGCTGCTTCTAACTAAGCCGCCACCGATTAAATCACTTCGACGTCCCTCGGGGATACCCTTATTTACATATGCCCTATACCTTCGACGCGCAATCCACTGCCTGTCATCGAAAAATCTCAATACCCATTCAATGCCCTGCCAGTCCCTGTTTACCTTGCTCATAATTGCACTATGACCGGAAAATGCGTATGTACCTAATGCGCTAATATCTTTTACAAGCTTGGCACGTATCGGATTAAGGTGAATGTATCGTACCAGCTTCAAAAGATACGCGTCTTCTTGGCATAGAATCGATTTATATCGATTTTGAAAAAGGTGCCCGTTACGATGGTGACGTCTATTATGAGAAACTGCATATCCAGTCAAGAGACGTCGCATCACTGTTGCGATCGGCACATTACCAGTCCTTAGTAACAAGTGAAAATGATTCGGAATAAGTACCCAGGCAAAACAGCGTGTATCGGTCTCTTTAATAATACCGCCAAGCCGGGCTAAAAAATTATTCCGATCCGTGTTGTCCCTAAATATCTTAGAACGCACAATCCCCCGAGCTATTATGTGATGTAATGCTCCTGGGGCATCTATTCTTGATTTTCTTGGCATGACAAATGCTTAGCATACGAATAATCGTTTGTAAACTGTAAAACTGAAGGGCGTCCCCGAAGTCCCGGAGTTCCAAAGATGAGTGCTTTTGGGTTGGAGCGTAGCGAAACCCCAAAAATCTGCTCGACCGTTTTGTTGTGGGAGGGGGGGGAGCTGCGAGGCTCCCCCCTATCCCGTATAGGCGTTTACTTCAAAATTGCCCTGGCATTTGCGGGTTGTACGGGGCGATTGTTTGGATGGTGCATTATGTGAGAAAATTTATCTATTTGCTCTTCAGATGCGGTATCGAAAGACTTCATAACCAACCACCAGACGCCTTCAGAACATGGGGGAGTTGTTAAAGATCCATTAAAACGGTAGTAGTCATGGTTATGTGGTAACAACGCATTAGCATCAAGATTCTTCGGCAGCGCATATTTCTCATTAGAATTTTCAGGCATATGTACCCATGCTTTCTCAAGTTCCGCATTCTTCTCGCCTGCTTTGAACATGACTGCAATAACAGCAAGATTACCTTCATTGTCTGAGTGTACAAAATGAGCTTCCATTGGATAGGAATGCCCTTCTATTGTATTTTCGCTTGGTGAGTGAAAGTGGAATTGCTTCAGTTCAAATTTATGTCCGTCAACCGTGATAGTGCTACCCGGTTTACAATTTACCTGGATGGTGTGGCCGTTATTCAGAATTTCATTTCCACATGATTGGTAGTTGATGGCAATGGGTGACAAATCACTTTCGATCATACCCGTCAAATTCACTGGGGATTGGTTTCTGCCTTTTGAACAGGGAGAGTATTCTGGAGCCAACTCCCCCCAATGCTCAGGACCTCCATGGCCCGAATAACCCCAGTGGACTTTCTCCCCAGCCAAGCTGCTTGATGTTAGACACAATCCGGCAATGATTAAAGATAAACCAATCCTCATTTTCTTCATAACCAATCCTCCTTATGGGTTTGTTTTGTAAGTCCGACGCGGCGGATAACATACTGAAAAAGCTTACGTAAACATACAAAACAATCAATAAATACTAACATAGGTAAGAACAAAAAAACGCCTTAGCTTTTTCAGTCAGCGTTGATCAGATTATTACGAAGTCTATTTACCCTAATGTTGCAAAAGCCGAGGGTGCTGCAGATGCAAGGCGTCAAGGGTGAGGCTGTAGTC
>CAYSBQ010000120.1:0-8733 GCA_964429315.1 uncultured Desulfobacterales bacterium | reverse complement strand
GCCCTATCGGGTTTACATGCCCCCAGTAAGTTTCGGTCTGTGGGTGTTCTTGAGGGCTACCGTAGATTTCCGATGTCGAAGCTTGCAATATACGCGCCTTTACACGTTTGGCCAGCCCCAGCATATTGATTGCTCCCATTACATTGGTCTTTACGGTCTTAACTGGGTTGTACTGATAGTGTACCGGCGATGCAGGACAGGCCAGGTTATAAATCTGATCTACCTCCAAGAACATAGGTTGTACAATATCGTGACGAATCAACTCAAAGTTGTGATTGTCTATCAAATGCCGGATGTTTCTTTTTGCTCCGGTAAAGAAATTGTCGAGACAAAGTACGTCCGCCCCTTGTGCGACCAACCTGTCACACAGGTGGCTACCCAAGAAACCTGCCCCACCTGTTATGAGTATTCTCAATCCTTGCATAGTCATTCTCCCTTACCTATTTATCTCATAAATTGTACGAATTTTCAAGCAGATATAAAGCAGATCGGGCATTCTTTTTTTGTGGCTTGTCGATTAAACAGGTGGGCCAAGGATGACGACTTCGTAAAAAGCTGGTTTATGCCGTTTCGCGGCATCCTGTCAGCAACGAATTTGAATTAAGTTTGTTGGAAGTCCATCTGCGGCGTTGCGCTTCATCTTTCGTCATTGCGACGTACGATAAGTACGGCTCATTCCTCAAGATAGCGCCACTGAAGTGGCTTGAAGACGGTACGCGCGCCTTGCATCTGGAGCTTTTTACTGTGTCGTCTTTTGGCGGACTTCTTACGAGTCCATCAAGGATAAAGGATAGGTTTGCGATACTAACTTATTTACATAAATGGTCCAACAACTTATCTATATGTTTTTCGTCTGCACTGACCCAGTAAACCCATTTGTTGATCCTAAAAACATAATGAATTTGCCCCATTCCATGAAATCCTATGACTTTGGTCTTTCTGAAGTCTGAAGCGTTGTATTGGCTGAAGGGTGATCTTTTACTACTTTTCATCTTACTGATCATTATCTTGATCTGTTTGTCGGCGAGGTCTTCAGAGTAGGCTTCTGATACCCATATGGTGGCTTTTTGTTGCTTAGCCTTATAATGGGCTATAAAACCTCTTAGAACGCGGATAGGCGTTCCGTGGAGCTTATTAATTGCCTTTATGGCCTCATGGCCGGAGACTAGTTTAGTTAGTTTTAGACCATCAATCTGGGGATTAAAAGGTGGAGCGGCTTCTGCTTCTGATTGGCCGGAACTAAGTAGCGAGAACGCAAGAAAGACAAAGAGACAAAGATATCTGGTGATCATTCGTATCATTTTGATCTTATGGAACAAAAGAATTGAGAAGGGTTTCCATTGTTATGCTTTCAAGGATTTAGATGTTTATGATATATTCCCGCCTGCCTTTTCCTCATTGCCGGAGACGTATATCCTTTTGTTGACCACCTTTTTTACCGTTCCGTCATCATATAATCTATAGATCCAGATCTCCTTAGCAAATTCAACACGCATAATATCTGCCGGCAAGTCATAGGAGACCATGGGTCGAAAATCATTCAGTCCAGTCGAGGCCGGCCAAAAAATACAACAGAAAAGCAAAACGATTTTGGCTAAAAGCCTCAATTTACTCCTCGTCGTAGTTTTGATTTATACATAACGGTCCAAACAAAAAGTTCTATTAACGCTTGTTGTTTCAGGATAGGAGATATTGGAAGTTTAGTGTACTTTGTGGTGCTTAGCATCAAAGTGAGAACGTTCTCCTCCTGTCGCTTGCACTCCTCCTGTCAACCCTAACCCTCCTGTCGGAGCTATCTCTGCTGCCTTGATCAACTCGTCTTTCAGGGATACAGATGCTATATGCAAACTGTCTTCGATCAAATCCCGAACGTCGACCTCCGTTGTCGGGGGCGCTTGATTCCATACAGTCTCACCTCCAGATTGAAATTTATCACTTACTTTATTGCCACTTTTGCACCGTGTCCGATGCACATTTGCTATTGATGACATGAAAACATCGTGCCAACTTGTACGAATGCTATGATTTCAAGAATATTCGGTGGGTTATGCAAAACGAGGTGTATTGGCACGCTAAGAATTTGAGTAATAAAGGTTATTGTTGGAGAAAACAAATACCACTTTTATGTAATATAGGCAATATACCCGCAGAATAATCAATGTTGTAACCAATATTCGTTGACCTTTTCCGCCGAATTCCGTAACTTCTGATTTTATTTGAAAACAAAAAACTTGGCTCTCTGAAAACGGATTAATATTGATAAAATGAAAACACAAGCAAAACCGTATAAAATCAACTCAGTCGATGCCGCACTCGAGAAAATAGATCATTGTGTTGCTGCTGTCGAATCGTGTGAAGGCGAATTAACAAAAGATGGATACAGCCAATTGCGCGCGCAGTTAGGCCATCTAATGGATACCCTTTATAGGGTAGGGGGGAAACTGAGCGAATCTACGTGAAAAACTACAAGAACGGGCAGTTGTCTGAACAACGTGGGCACACAAAAAGGGCAGGGACAAGAAAAGGCCGGAGAGCCTTCTTAACGTTGGGTTAAGATATTCCTAAGCTGTTTCCCGCCAAGGTATGTTTGTTTAGGATGGGTAGCTCTCCGACCTGCCGACACAATAACCATGGAAAGGGAGATAATCAAGTCCCGGAATGAATTTTTTTTAAAAAAAGTGCAAAAAGGCCACCTAGCGCCAATCTGGAAAGCTTTCGGGGAAGACGTCGCTTATGGATGGAAACTAGGCATTTTGCCTCGGACCAGGGTTATTTCCAGTTCTTCCCCGGAGACGATTTTTCCCTCTTTGCCGCCGCAATGAGGGCATGTGAATACGGTAGCCTTGATCATGTCAACCGCGAACTCTATGTTGCACCTGGCGCATCGTGCCCGAGTAGCTGCAACCCCGATATTGAGTTCAGCCCCTTCAGCCATAGTGCCCTCTGATGCGGCTCTAAATGCAACGGCCAATTCTTCCGGGATGACAGTGCAAAGGCTGCCCATTTTCACATGGATTCGACTTATAGTGGAGATTCCATGCTTTTTGCTTTCGTCTTGTAGATCCTTGAGCAGACTATATGCCAGAGAAAGTTCATTCATTGACTAATTCCTCCTAAAGCGTAGTCTGTTACGAAAATATGTACTTTTGTATCATAATAGAAAGAGATTGTCAACAAGATATTGTAGCTTTGGGACAGAAAAATACAATATGTGGGAAGCTTTTGGCTTTGTTAATCTTTACAAACTATCTCCGGACCGGATCAAAGTGATCAGATGAATAAATTTTTAAGGGCGCTTGTGGCAAATGAGAAAGGTGAATTCTTCGATTTAGATGGTTATGCTGCTGTGGGAATGGCCGGTTCGAAGCTGATTCCACTTATTGAAAGTGAAACAATCAATATGCCCGCAGGGGGCGAGCACTTGTTTCTGCCCGAGCGAAAGCCTATTGTATACAATATCGAATCGGGAGGCTTTGAGATTCTAACTTCAAACCCATATATTCCAGGCGAGCAGGTTTTTCCTTTAGCCGCTTTTAATGCCCCCGGTTATACGATTTGTCTTGTCAGCGCTTACGCGGAGGAACCAGAGGCTGTACAGCTACCCCTTTTTTCCTACGGTGCTGTGGGGTGGTGGAGGGGCGGTTTTAGGGTTGCAAGTTTCAGAGTGGATTGGGAAAGGCGGCAGGATCTGCGTCTCATGCCCATGGATATAGTAAAAGAGGGCATCAATAGGATCAGAAGCCTTATGCCTGCCAATAGGCTCAGGAGCCATCTCGAGTCATGTGCCCTCAGGTATGGTTGTCCGGCAGCCAAGAATTTCTTTCTCCAACGGTTTGAGGCGCCTTTACCTACTTCTACGCGTTGCAATGCAAGGTGTTGGGGTTGCCTTTCGTTACAGAAGGAAAGTCCTATTTCAAGCACTCAGGAGCGCATTGAATTTACCCCGACACCAGAAGATATTGCCGAGATTGCTATTCATCACATAAAAAACGTCCGACGTGCCGTGGTGAGTTTTGGCCAAGGATGTGAAGGAGAACCTCTGCTTGCCGCAGAGGTGATTGAGCCTGCTATACGTCTTATTCGTAAAGCGGTTGGGACAAAAGGGACTATCAACATAAATACTAATGCCAGTTTACCCTCTGTAGTCGAAAGACTCTTTCAAGTGGGACTTGATAGCATCCGGGTTAGCATGAATAGTGTAAGGAGAGTCTGTTACGATGCGTATTTTCGACCAAAGGGCTACGAATTTGGCGATGTCGTAGAGAGTATAGAGGTGGCAAGGCGATACAACAAGTTCGTATCCATAAACTATCTAAACATTCCCGGTTTTACTGATAGCGCAGCGGAGATTGAGGCTCTCCTGGGTTTTCTCGACAACTATCCGGTTGATATGGTTCAGTGGCGGAATCTAAATTTTGATCCAGTGCGCTATTGGCAAATCATGAGCGGTTATAATCAAGGGCCCGGGTTGATCGGCATCCATCAGGCTTTCAATCGGGTGCAGAGTGCTTTTCCGAGTCTGAAATCAGGATATTTCAATCCGCCGAAGGAAAAATTCAGGTCTTAGACCCGGCGGGGAACTGTTTGGCATAGAATTTGATTGCTGATAGGGCAGTGATCGTGAGCAGGAATATTATGGCTGGTTGAAGAGTAACAGATTCTCCGTCGAGAGGAAATAAGTGAAAAAGGATAATGAGACAATGAATATCTTCGCCAAAATGACGGTGTTGGTCTTGGCAATAGGCCTCTTTTTGGTTAGTTGTAGTTATCAACAAAAAATTGTTCTTGAGCCCGTTAGTTTACCTGAATACATCTATAAGAGGCCAATGGAAAACGATTATGTTGGGGCCAATGTGGGGGTATTTGACTTCATTGCTCCTCCTTATGCAGGGACTATGGGAAGAGTTGCCTCCGAATGTCTGTACGAGGAATTGCTGAAAAGTGGCATATTCAAGAATGTAACCTATGAAGCTGAGGTTTCGGATTTACGGCTACAAAGACTTATGGATATCGCCAACAATAAAGGCTACGAACTTATAATAACAGGTGATCTACTCTATTACTTTGAAGGAAGTCTTTATTATCCGTCTCGTGTTGATGAGCGTATTCGCGTAATTGATATATATACAAAAAAGACACTTTGGTATGCTAAGGCAATAGATATTGGCCCTTGTGCACCCGATGCCGACTTCCTTGTTGTGGAGGGTTATGGAATGTCTGCTCCATCGACGAGGGTACTATTTCAAAGGAATGCTCAGAAGTTTTGCAAAATGCTTTTCAGGCGATCTTCTTCAAATATGTACGTTACAGTTCAAGGGCGTGAAGATGCGGATAAGAAGAGTCCTTTGGTTGAAACGGATGTGGTCGATTACAGTGCAAATGAGCTTCCTCTCGAAGGACCGATTGACGAAGATGAATCTATAATAGTTTTAGCAAATGAATCTAGCGGAGATACAGAGCCGGGAAATGGCGAGAACTTACCAACCAGGCATAAGGTCTTGGAGGAAGAAAGCTCTCAGAAAGCGCGTTTACTCCAAGAGGCCGAAGTGCGTATGGAGCATGCGGAGCGACAGAGATTCTTAATGGAATGCATTCACTTTGAGTTTGACAAAGCAAGGCTCCTTCCAAAGGCCAAGGAAATCCTCCGTCACAAGGCTGAGTGGCTGAGAGACCATCCGGACATCTTCGTGGAGATTCAGGGCCACTGTGATGAGCGGGGCACAGATGAGTTTAATATATCACTTGGCGCACGGCGCGCCCGTAACGCAAAGAGATACCTTGTTAATCTGGGAGTGGCGGCTAAACGACTGATTCCAGTCAGCTTTGGGGTGGAGAAACCGTTGGATCCAACTCACGGTGAAACAGCATGGGCCAAGAATAGACGGGCTGAGTTCCTACTAATAGCAGATAAGTAGATGACAGCCCTTAACCTAGTGCCCATCCACGATAACCTCATCGGGACTGCGCTTTGGTACGTGATGAACATCTTTGCTGTCACGCCAGTACTTGATGTTTCCATCTATTTTCACACTGTCTATAACAACGGTTTCTTTAGGTTTGCCGATGGCAAGAACTAGTAATATATTTAGGTTCTTAGGGATAGACATGGCCTTGTGCAGCTCTTTACGCCTGATAGCGCCAATCATGCACCCGCCTAGGCCTTTTTCCGTAGCACCAAGTAGAAGCGTCTGACAGGCAATGCCATGATCACAGTCGACTGCTTTTGCAATAGTCGTATCTTGTAGGACGATAATGTAAGCAGAGGGCCTCTCACCTTCCGGTGGTCCTTTCCAGTCTTTCAGATAAGCCGCCCACGCAAGGTGATCAAAAATAAGAGCATTTCTCTCAGCATCACAAGAAAGTATATACTTTAGTGGTTGGAGATTGGCGGCTGATGGGCAGTAGCGTGTAAGCGCTACAAGTTTCCTTAAGATTTGGAGATCTACTGATACTTCCTGGTAAAACCTTCGGTAACTTCTGTTATTTTTCACAAGATCGGCAAACATACTGATCTCACTTAAGGCCGGTCAGGCCAGGAACTATTGCAGAGTCGGTAATCTAAAAGGTTGGCAGTGAGTAGACATTAAATTTCTCGTCAGCTACATAAAGGAATTCTCTCTTTCCACTAGGACTGACTGGGTCATCGGTGCCGTTGATGTGATAAAGTACGGCGTTAAAGTAACCTTTTTGCGGAGCTCCCGGGCTTTCACTGTCGGAAGTGATTTTGGCTCTGACACCGGCAGACAGAGTAAAGATCGGAGGGCGCGGATTTGCGCCGGTATCTACAGTGCCTATTTCGGGCCCGTCACCGGGGTTGTGCTCATAATCAACATTTTCGAGGCTGATAAAATTGTCCCGAACGATTGTTATCAAGTTTCTGCCGTCGGATATGGCCGTTATATCTGAAGATCTGGTCCTTAAATCTAATGCGAAGGTTAATGCCATTTGTGCCAAGATGCCGAGTACAATGATGACCATGAGAAGTTCTATGAATGTGAACCCGCGGTTATTTCTAAGCCTTTTCAACTCGCCCTACTCCCTTTACCGACCAATCATTGGGTTAGTTTGATACCGGTTCCCAAGTCCCGTTGACACAGATGCTGGAAACATCTTTAATTTCTGGATATTGCAGATTCCCAAAGCCCAAGGTGCCGTGTTTGCCTTTCCATATCAGACAATTGACACTGAGCTTGGAAGTCGTGCCCCTTGCCCCTTTGTGTTTTTCTGTTTTATGGACATTTTGTTCCGCTGGTTCCGGAGTGCCACGAGGTTTTTTCATCTTAACCCAATTATCAAAGTGGTAAACGGATACGAGATCTTTTTCAGGGTACTGAACGTTTCCAAATCCAACGGCGCCCCCCTTGTCTTTCCAAACTAGGAACTGATGACCAAACTGTGAGGCGACTGTTTCAAGTGTTTTACTTTTCTTACCCGCTGCTGCCTTTTTGACTACTTTTCTCGCTGTTATCGGAGGTCTCTTCACGGTTATCCAACCACCAGGTTGAAAGACAGAGTCCAGGTTGTTTGTGGGATACAGGGTATTTCCAAAACCAACCGTTCCCTGTTTATCTTTCCACACTAGGTACTCATTTCCAAACTGCGAGGCGATTGACTCGGGCCGGTTATTCTTTTCGGTTCTAAGGCTTTTTTCTCCTTTTCCTTTTCCGTTTGGCAGAGGGCTTTCTACCCTTATCCAACTGCTTTCTTGAAAGACAGCCTCAAGGCCCTTTTCAGGATATTGAATATTTCCAAAGCCTACAGCGCCACCTTTGTCTTTCCATACTAGATAATCTTTGTCAAACGCTGATGCAAGCATTCCAGGGTCTTTTTTCGCTGTCGGCACTGTTCGACCAATCGATCCTTCTCTCTTTTGTGAAGGCATCTTGACATTATACCACTGTCCAACAGCATATATGGACAGATTCTTTCTGTCAGGATACTGAATATTGCCAAAACCGAGGATACCATTTGTCTCTTTCCACACCAGATATTTCTGGCCAAGTACTGATTCTATTTGTGAATTGGTTTCAGATTTACCTATGGAAACAATTTCGGGGACAAGAGTGGAAATAACTCTTCCCTCATGTTCTTCAGGCAAAGATATGGAGTTGATACCTATTTGTCCAAGTCGAAGGGCATTGAAAAACTCTTCTCTTGCCATGGCGAGTTTTGATTTAGTCGACAGTTTGCGTTCTTCGGGGCCGGCCCTTTCGAGCCTTTTTAGTAAATTTGTCCCGGGGACAGGTGTTGGGCTTGCAACCATGAAGGGGCTTTTGGCTTGGGGTTCGAGTCTGTTGTCTATGAAAGCCACTATCCTACTGTCGTTTATGACTGTAGTCTTGCTCAGATAAAAATCGACTCCTTTGGGTTCGTAATACCAATCAATCTCAGTCAGGAAAGGTTTGTTTCTGATATATGTGGGGTAAAGATCCATGAGATTGGAAGGATATGAGCCTTTGTCTTTGTAATATGTTTTGAGGGCTTTGCCGACATCGATCAGACCGGTCCTGGGACTCATTTTGGCAATTTCCACGATACGCTCGTTTCTTTTTTCTCGATATTCCTGTGAGTCGATTTCCTTCTTATGGGCTCTATAGACCATGAATCCGCCCCAAAGGAGGATGATAATTGCAACGGCTATGATGTATTTTTTCTCCATTGATTTTCTTAACCTTGCGAAAAATTGCTCATTTCTGACCGGCCTGCTTCCTTAAATGCTCGCCTTTTTTAGCG
>CAYSBQ010000119.1:0-8829 GCA_964429315.1 uncultured Desulfobacterales bacterium | reverse complement strand
TTTTGAATGGCTTGATTCGAGCGTTGCAAGATGGTTGAAATACTTCAGCCTTCAGCCTTCAGTCTTCAACCTAAATAGCTGGGTAGTTACGGGGATTTTTTGTGGGCATCCTTTTCTGTAATGTAATAGTTTGATTGGTTCAATTAGTTACGTTGGTTCCATTAGTTAACCAATAAAACCAATATAACAGTTTTTTTACGAAGAACGACGCAGCAGATCCATTCGACGAAGATGCTGCAGATCCAAGGAGGCAATAATGCGTATTCCATTCACTTCAATAACCGATACTTCTCCGCTTGACGGCCTTCTGGAACACGCAGAAAAGGTAAAAGAGTGTGGATGGGCGTTTCAGCAAGCTATAGAGTGCCATTCCACAGAAAAATGCAAGGCATTCCAAGAATATCATCAAGAAGTTAGTAAGCTTGAAAATGAGGCCGATGCCATAAAGCGCAGAATCCGTGGGCATTTGCCAAAGGAAACAAGGATGTTTGCCTCTGGATACCAGTTTTTTATGTATCTAAAAGAGCAGGACAATGTCCTCGACTCCGTCCAAGAAGCACTTGACTGGCTTTCCTATCGTTCTCGTCCTGCCCTTAAAGAGGAACTGAAAGAAACCGTCTTTCTTCTCATTGACGCAGTTGTTGAGCCCATGGAAGACCTGAGCCGGATGGTGATTGAGGCAAAGAAGTATTTTGACACCTATTCTGACAAGCAACGTAATATCGTAAAAGAAATTATTTTTAATTTACGACAGAGGGAACATGAGGCAGACCAGATCGAAGATGAACTAAAACACAAGGTCTTTGCCACAGAAACAGACCCGATAGCAATATTTCATTTAGTCAGGCTTGCCGAAATCATTGGTTCTATTGCCGATCATGCAGAAAATGCCGGAGATATGATGAGGGCCATGATCGCGCGGAAAAAACGCAATAAAAGGGGTTTTATTGATAAATAGTATCGTTTTTTGCGCTTAGCTTTTTGCCTCCAACCTGACGCCTCAAACAGCGCCGGAGGCTCTCAATGACATCCCATAAGCTTCCCTAACCGTCAACGTTGAACTCCGTGTTGGTGTAATAGTTATAGAGTGACGAGCCCTAACGTCCTCAGGCGGATTCTTGGGTTTCAGATCTCACCTAGAAGACTGGCCCTTAGAGTGGAGCCGACCTTAAATGCCCGAAAAGAATAACTCTATCGAAGCCCAGTCAAATGGGCTGACCGTCATTACTACCCATATTAATGCAGATTTTGACGCCTTTGCCTCAATGTTGGCGGCCAAGAAGCTCTATCCAAATGCCCTCGTGGTCTTCCCCGGCTCCCAAGAAAGGAACTTGAGGGATTTTTTTGTCAAAACGATGGTATACATGTACGACATCGTAAAGATCAAAGATATTGATCTGGAAGCGGTACAAAGACTCGTGTTGGTAGATACCCGCCAGGCAAATCGCATAGGCAGGTTTTCCGAGATTGTAGAACGTCCTGACCTCGAGATCCACATCTATGACCATCATCCGCCCATGCCGGACGATCTTAAAGGATCTTTGGAGATAGCCGAAATAACCGGCGCCACAGTCACTATCATGACAAGGCTCCTTCGTGAAAAGGAGATTCCTGTTACTCCCGACGAAGCCACTATCATGGCATTGGGTCTATACGAAGACACGGGTTCTTTTACGTTCTCTTCCACCACTAAAGACGACTTACTGGCCGCAGCCTATTTACTTTCTCAAGGAGCCAATTTGAATATGGTCTCCAACATGATTACCAAGGAAATGGGTCCGGAACAGATCGGTCTTCTAAACGAGATGATTCAAAGTACAACTCGTCATACCATTAATGGCATTGATTTGGTCATCACAAGGGTCTCTTCCGAAACCTATGTTGCCGACTTCGCCCTTTTGGTTCACAAATTAAGAGATATGGAAAATCTGGATGTCATCTTTGCCCTTGCCAATATGGCAAACCGTGTCTACATGGTCGCCCGAAGTCGTTTGGGTGATGTAGACGTAGGTGAGATCGCCAAGGCATTTGATGGTGGGGGCCACTCTTCCGCAGCGGCCGCCACAATCAAAGGGCAGACCTTGATTCAGGTAGAAGAAAAACTTTTTGGTCTCTTGAAAGAACTGATAAATCCCAGGAAATCGGCAAAAGATCTTATGTCATCTCCGCCCATAGGAATAGAACCTCAAATTTCGCTCAAGGAGGCCAATCAAATCCTTACCCGTTACAACGTCAATGTCCTTGTAGTGTCGGAATCGGATAAACTTATAGGAACCATCTCCAGGCAGGTTATCGAAAAGGGACTCCACCACAAGCTGGGTCATATACCGGTACGCGAGTATATGACAACTGAACTGAGCACCGTCAACCCTGAAGCTACCTTATCGGAAATTCAAGAAAAGATTATAGGAAACAAGCAGCGCCTCCTGCCTGTGACAAAAACAAACCGCGTAGTAGGCGTAATCACAAGAACCGATCTGCTCAATATCCTTGCAAGTAATTCCATACAGTCCCCTGAGTACGTACCGGATAACTATAAAGGCCAGATCCCTCCGAGGGAAAAAAACATAAGCAGTCTCTTAAAAGAGCGCTTGCCTGACCATATCTTTAGTCTCCTTGCGACCATCGGGCAAGTGGCGGACTCACTGAAATACACGGCGTTTGCGGTGGGCGGTTTTGTACGCGACATATTGCTGAACCAGAAAAACTTTGACATCGACATTGTTATCGAAGGCGACGGGATTATGTTTGCCAAGTCCCTCGCCGCTTCTTTGGATGCCAAGCTACGGGCACACAAGAAGTTCAGAACCGCTGTCGTCATCCTTGGCAATGGCCAAAAAATTGACATAGCCACGGCTAGAATGGAATATTATCAATCACCCGGCGCACTTCCTACTGTGGAAATAGGCTCTTTAAAGCTCGACCTCTACCGAAGGGATTTTTCGATAAATACACTGGCCATAAAGCTCAACCCGGACAGATTCGGGACTCTTATTGATTTTTTTGGCGGTCAAAAGGATCTCAAACACAAAGTAATTAGGGCGCTTCACAATCTTAGCTTTGTAGAAGATCCCACAAGGGTTTTTCGAGCTGTACGATTTGAGCAACGCTTCGGTTTTAAGATAGCAAAGCTTACCTCCGGATTGATTGAAAATGCCGTCAGGATGGACTTCGTTAAGCAGTTAAGCGGCCGCAGGCTCTTTTCCGAACTGCGCCTCATTTTGGAAGAAGAAAAACCAATTAAGGCCTTGCGACGACTTGACCAATACAACTTATTACAAGTGATCCATCCAAAAATGAGTTTCCCGCCTGCCTTAAATAGGCTAGTCAGCTCTGTAGACAAGGTTCTTACCTGGCACAAGTTGCTTTTTTTGGATGACTCTTGTAAAAGATGGGTGGTATACGTTTTGGCCCTAGAGAGATCTTTCAATGAAAATATTGCACGGGAATTTTGCGAGCGCCTTGAACTAAATGAACGGTATCAAAAACTATTTGTTAATGAAAAGAACAGGGCGGATCTTTGCTTGAAATGGCTGGACTCCCGCGAAGGTCTCCAAAACAGCGCCATTTACAAGAAATTACGTCCCTTTTGTACCGAGGCCCTGCTCTACATGATGGCATGCACTGCCCGTGATGAAACGAGGCGGTCTATTTCAAAATATTTTACCATGTTAAGAACAACAACCACTTATCTAAAGGGTAAAGATCTCAAAGGCCTGGGTATTGAACCCGGCCCAATATATCACAAGATCCTAGACAAACTCCTCGACGCCCGCCTGGATCATGAACTCAACACCAGGAAGGACGAGGTGGAGTTTGTGGGAAGAAATTGGCCGATATAATGTTTCACGGGTTTCAACTAAATAAACTGGTCATCCAGATAGCCACGCTTCTCTTTGCGGTTACAATTCACGAGGTTGCCCATGGGTGGGTGGCATGGAAACTTGGTGATCCCACAGCCAAAAGGGCAGGCAGGCTCACCTTGAATCCGATCAAACACCTTGATCTGATGGGGTCGTTTATTCTCCCATTGATGCTTTCTCTTTTCAAATCTCCTATTATATTCGGTTACGCAAAACCGGTTCCTGTTAATTTTCGCAATCTCGGAAATTATCAAAGAGATACCATATTAGTTGCCCTGGCAGGCGTTACCGTCAACCTTCTATGCGCCCTATTGTGCGGCCTGGGGTCTCAAATCCTTCTGAGTCTACACTTCCTTTGGGTTAGTGCAATTTTTAGGGGGTTCACTTTGGACCTGTTTCTAATCCTAACCTATAGTGTATTGATTAATTCAGTCTTGGCTGTTTTTAATCTTATACCTATACCCCCACTTGATGGCAGCAGAGTCATCTCCGTACTGATACCCCGACGATATGCCCCCTCTTTTGCAAAAATAGAACGGCTTGGAATGTTGCTCCTATTTTTTTTGCTTTTCACCGGCGCCCTAAATGGTGTAATTTCATTCTTTTTGCACCCTACCCTTCGACTCTTCTTGGGAAACGAAGGATTGTCAGTGTTTTTTCAATATGTTATGCAGTAGGAGAGAAACTAATGTCAAAGAAGCGGATTTTAAGTGGTATGCGCCCTACCGGGCCATTACACCTCGGAAACCTCCATGGCGCTCTAGCAAACTGGAAGGATATGCAGGACGATTATGAATGCTATTTTTTTATTGCCGACTGGCACGCCCTAACAACCGATTATGATTCAACGGAACCAATCAGGGGAAATATTCATAACGTCTTTCTAGACTGGCTGAGTGTCGGCCTTTCACCTGAGAAGTCTACTCTTTTTGTACAGTCTTATGAAAAGGAACATGCAGAACTTTTCTTGCTCCTTTCCATGATCACGCCGCTCCCATGGCTGGAAAGGAATCCAACTTACAAAGAACAAATTGCCCAATTGAAAAATCGAGATCTTTCGACCTTTGGATTTCTGGGCTACCCGGTGCTTCAGGCCGCTGATATCATCATGTATAAGGCAAATGGCGTTCCCGTTGGAATAGATCAAGCACCACATGTAGAATTAACCAGAGAGATTGCTCGACGCTTCAATCACTTCTACGGTGATATTTTCCCGATTCCCGAAACCATACTGACAAAAACATCGAAGATCCTCGGTCTGGATCGCCGCAAGATGAGTAAAAGTTACAATAATGCGATTTTTTTGTCGGATCCTCCGAAAGAAATCCGACAAAAGGTAAGCCGGATGATCACCGACCCACAGCGAGCACGCAGAGCCGACCCCGGCAATCCGGATATATGCAATGTCTTTGCCTTTCATCAGCTCTACTCCGACGAAAAGACTCCACAACGTATTGATCCGGAATGCCGCAGTGCTGAAATAGGTTGTGTGGAATGTAAGAAGCTTATGGCAGAAAACCTAATTAGTGCACTCGACCCTATACGGGAGAAGCGATCATACTACGAAGGCCATCCTGAGATGGTAAGGGAGATAATGGACGACGGAAATCACAGGGCCCGCAACGTGGCACGCCAAACTATGGAAGAGGTAAGAGAGGCTGTGCGAATTTAGGAATTGAGGGCTTTTGGTATCGTGATTAAAGAACAACACCAAAATAAATCGGAATCGCCATACGAGGTGCAGCTGGGCGAAACTTTTGAAGGCCCCATGGATCTACTGCTACATCTTGTAAAGAAAAACGAGGTCGATATTTATGATATTCCTGTTGCCCTGATTATGGAACAATACATGGAATATCTTAAATTAATGCAGATCATGAACATAGACGTTGCAGGAAACTTCCTTGTAATGGCGGCTACTCTGGCGCAGATCAAATCCCGGATGCTCCTTCCCGTTGACGAAGATGAAGAAGAACGGGAAGAAGACCCCCGCATGGAGATAGTCCGGCCCTTAGAAGAATACCTCCAGATAAAGTATGCTGCCGAAGACCTGTCAGTCAGGGACAGACTCGGCTGGGATGTTTTTACTCGAAATGTAAGTAATGACCCTGAAAGTTACGAAAAACAAGATCAAGAGTTTATAAATGTTAGCCTATTTGAACTGATTGATGCCTTTCAAAAGATAGTTAAACGGGTCTCTTCTAAGCACTTTATAGACATTACGGTGGATACTATTTCGGTAAAGGCCAGGATTTCCGAAGTAGCGGATCTATTGGAGCAACACGACTCTCTAAGCTTTCAAGAACTCTTGGAAGGTCAAGATACAAAAGGGCAGATCATCGTCACATTTCTGGCCCTCCTTGAAATGGCAAAATCTCAGGTAATACGCATCATGCAACACGCCGAATCAGGTATTATTAGGATCTTCAATGGATAAATTAAAAGCTATTGTCGAAAGCCTACTTTTTGCATCAGACGCTCCCCTTACGATCGACAAGATCAAGTCGATCCTGGAAACCGAAGATCGTAAGACAATACACGATCTCCTCATTGCTCTAGGAAACGAATACGACTCCCAGGAGAGAGGTTTCTTCTTAAGCGAGGTTGCCGGCGGATACCAACTTCGAACTCGGCCTGAGCACAGACATTGGGCCAGGAAGATCAGACAGTTGAAACCAGCTCGTTTGAGCCGTGCGGCCTTAGAGACACTTGCCATTATCGCCTATAAACAGCCTGTTCTTAGAAGTGATATAGAACACTTGAGGGGTGTTGATTCCGGGGGTACACTTCACACCCTCTTAGAGCGTGGAATCATCCGTGTTTTGGGCCGCAAAGACCTACCGGGCCGACCCGTGGTCTATGGCACAAACAAACGTTTTTTGGAACTCTTTGACCTGAGAGACTTGAACAGCTTACCAACCCTAAAGGATTTGCAGGATCTAGGACAAGAATGGCCGAACGACTCCAAGTAGTCCTGGCTCGAGCCGGGGTCTGCTCTCGACGTCATGCGGAAACACTCATTACTCAGGGCCGCGTCAAGGTAAACGGTAAGATAATATCTGAGCTTGGAACCAAGGCAAACCCTGAATCAGACAATATCAGTGTAGATAATTGTACTATTTCGCGATCCGAACCAAAGGTTACAGTGGTAATGAACAAGCCAAAGGGGGTGGTAACCACTTCCAGCGATCCCCAGGGCCGTCCTACGATTGTCAAACTTGTCAAAAACATTAGACAACGCCTTTTCGCAGTGGGCCGACTCGACTATCAGACCGAAGGGCTTATCATACTTACAAACGACGGAAAGCTTGCCTATCTGCTCCAACACCCCAGCCACGGCGTTGCCAAGACCTACGAGGTCAAGATTAAGGCAACGCCTGAGCCTGCAGCACTTGCAAGATTGCGATCCGGCATCGAATTGAATGGTCGCCTCACAGCCCCGGCCAAAGTCAAACAAATTTCTACAACCGGCAAGAATACATGGCTTGAAATTACCATAAAGGAAGGGAGAAACCGCCAAATTCGGCGTATGTGCGCCAAGATCGGCCACCCGGTAATGAAGCTTAAGCGCGTCCAATACGGACCGGTGCCCCTGGGCAACCTTAAACCGGGTAGTTATCGCCGGCTTTCCCAGCCGGAAATTGCCAAGCTCTATCAATACTGTTGCAAAGCAGACAAAAACACTTGACTTTAAACCTGTTAACTCTTAATTGATGGATGTGTCTATAAGCGTGACCAGTTATGGGCGGTTAACTCAGCGGTGAGAGTGCCATCCTCACACGGTGGAAGTCCGGGGTTCGAATCCCCGACCGCCTACCATATCTACTAAAACAAATACTGAAAGAAGGTCACTTCCAAACGATGTGACCTTTTTCTTTTATGCGCGATTTTATCCCATGATATTGCGCGTTTTCGCCCGCTAATCATTGTATGCTTTCCTATTGACACCTAGACGTTGTGACGCTATGATGTTAGCTCTGCATATTAGGAGGTGACATTATGGCAACATTATCAAAACGATCTACTATTTATCTGGATCCTACCCTTCATCAAGCCCTGCGAATTAAAGCCCTCGAAACCTCCCGTTCAATGTCGGAGATAATTAATGAGGCTGTAAGAAAGGTGCTTTCCGAGGATGCCGAGGACCTCGCTGCTTTTGAGGAAAGAGCAAATGAGCCTCTAATAAGCTATGAACGGATGGTCAAGAGACTTAAAAAAGATGGCCGCATATAAAATCCTTTTCAAAAAATCGGTCTGGAAGGATTTTGAATTAATCCCGGATAAAGACTTGAAAAGGATACTTGAACGTATCGAATCACTATGCGAGAACCCACGCCTTCCAAGTTGCAAGAAATTAGCTAGCCAAGAAAGGTATCGTCTGAGACAAGGACGGTATCGTATCCTATACTCCATTCAAGATGATGAGCTTACCGTCTGGATTGTTAAGGTTGGACATCGCAAAAATGTATATCGCTGAAGCGAATAAACGCATGGAATCTTACCGGGAAAGCCGTTGCGTTTTTTGCTCATAGCGGAGGACTTGGACGATTGAACATTTGGGCATCAGGCAAAGAACGTAAACTGGTTGAGGCAAGAAGTGTATTATGCTATTGGGCGGTAAGAGAACTTGGCCTTACCCTGGCTGAATTATCAAGACGCTTGAAACTTTCTTTGTCAGGGATAAGTCTGTCTGTGAAGCGAGGAGAGAGAATAGTCCAGGACAAATGCTACAAACTCGTTGATATTTAGTCCGGAAACTGCAAAACTAAAGGGCGTTCCGAATGCCCACCTGGGAATCTGCCAATCGGCGGTAAGCAGGTCGTCATTGCGAGGAGAAAAGGTAGCAGAAGAAAACCAATTCAGACTCATAATGCTGAATAGCATAAAATCATAGACGTCCCCATAGTCCCCCCAGCTGCAACAGATAAGCATCTTTGTCCACCAGGATCGACTTGAAACGACCCCG
>CAYSBQ010000118.1:0-8956 GCA_964429315.1 uncultured Desulfobacterales bacterium | reverse complement strand
AGACTGAAGGTGTAGGAAGGTAGACAATGAATCATTGGCCTTCACAGCCTTCAACCTAAATGGCTGGGTAGTTATAAACAGATGAGCTATAAAACTATGAGCGAAGTTAACGATACAATAATTTGTCATGGCAACGGGGCATCATTTCGATCACAAGTCGGGCCTATCCTCCTGTTGACTGGAATCTTCTTTCTGAACTTTACATCCCGGATTGTTCTTTCTCCTTTGATGCCCACTATTGAAAAGGACCTTGGGATAACTCACGGCCAAGCAGGATCGCTTTTTGTGTTCACTTCCATCGGGTATTTCATATCTCTTCTCTCAGCCGGCGCTGTCTCTGCCCGCCTTATGCACGGGAGAACAATCGCTTTTTCGGCTATAGCTGTGGGGATAGCCCTTTTGGGTATCTCTTGTAGCAAGGGACTATGGGGAATGCGCCTAGGATTATTTTTCTTGGGATTGGCAGCAGGCCTTTATCTCCCATCGGGAATTGCCACACTCACGTCTATAATCAGCTTCAGGGATTGGGGTAAGGGGATTGCTATCCATGAGCTTGCTCCCAACCTAAGTTTTGTGGCAGCGCCACTGATATCCGAGGCACTGTTACCATGGCTTTCATGGCAAGGTATATTGGCCCTGATAGGGGGGATCTCTTTACTGACCGGTGCTACTTTTGTGTTTTTCGGAAAAGGCGGTGGATTTCCCGGACAGGCGCCCAGCCTGAGATCTTTCCGGGAACTCCTTGCCAAACCATCGTTTTGGATAATGGTGCTGCTATTTAGCCTGGCTATAGGGGGGTCTATGGGTGTTTTTGCCATGCTTCCCCTCTATCTTGTAGCCGAACGCGGGATAGTTCGGCACTGGGCGAATACCCTGGTATCAATGTCAAGGGTCTCGGGAGTAGGTATTGCGTTTGCGGCCGGGTGGGCAACAGATCGTTTTGGATCGAAACGGATCATGGCGGTAGTCTTATTGCTCACAGGGATAATGACGATTTGGTTGGGATTGGCTGCGGATGCCTGGATAATTATCATAGTCTTTTTGCAACCCATGTTGGCCGTGTGCTTTTTCCCGGCAGGCTTTGCCGCGCTTTCTTCGATAGCCCCATCCAATGCCAGAAACGTGGCTGTTTCGCTTGCTGTTCCCTTTGCGTTCCTTGTGGGGGGCGGTGTTATTCCAGCCGGGATCGGTTTATTCGGAGATGCCGGTTCATTTGCTTATGGGTTTGCCGTGGTGGGTGCGCTGATAACAACCGGCTTTCTGTTGTCACTCTGTCTAAAACTTCCTGCCCCGTAGCCGTGAAAATCTAGACCGTCCCGTCTGCCTCACAAGCCTTGTGCACTCGTCAATCCTTTAAGGAAGCAGCTTTTTCTATACCGGTGGGTTGCCGGCTTCATCATAATGGGAGAAATGCATAGTAAAAGTGCCTCGCCCTTGTGTGGCGGAACGTAGAATCGTTGAATAACCGAACATATTGGACAGTGGCACAGTAGCAGTGATAACCTGTAAGCCGCCGCGAGGCTTTAAGTTTCCGACCTTGCCGCCACGGGCATTGATTTCTCCAATAACCTCTCCCGTAAATGCTTCCGGCGCTAGTATCTCCACTGCCATGACGGGCTCTAAAAGGAAAGGTGCGGCCTTTTTGAGTGCATCCTTGCAGGCCATAGAACCTGCCACCTTATAGGCCAAAGTGCTTGCAGCAGATTCTTTGTATACGGCGCCTACAAGGCAGGCGGCTATATCAACTACCGGATATCCAAGTATGACGCCGCTTGCCAAAGATTCCATGATGCCCTGCTCAATAGAAGGGATGAAATCTGCCGGGAGGATATCATCAGAGGTGCTGTTTATAAAACAATTCCCCTGGCCACGGTCCTGTGGTGAAAGTTCTAGCATAACCTGCCCGAAATGAACCGTCCCGGCGACTTCTTTTTCGAATATAGCTTGTCCCTTGGCACTTTTTCTTATGGTCTCTTTGTACACAACCTGTGGTTTTCCCACATTAACTTGTGTATTAAACTCCCGTTTCAAGCGATTTACAAGGACCTCTAGGTGGAGTTCACCCATGCCGGAAATAATGGTTTGGCCCGTATCGGAATCATACTTTACTTGGAAAGTAGGGTCTTCAACTTCAAGCTTGGCGAGGGCTTGAACGAGCTTTTCATGATCTCCGTGGGTCTTTGGTTCTATGGCAACAGAAATGACGGGATCATAGCCTCCAATAGGTTCCAGGGCTAAAACATTTGACAATGCGCAGAGGGTATCACCAGTTTCAGATGACTTCAATCCAACGACCCCCACGATATTCCCGGCTCCAGCCTCATTAATGCGATATCGCTTGTTGGCGTGCATGGCAAAGATCCTGGCGACCTTCTCTTTTTTGCCTTTTGCCGAATTAAATACCTCGGCCCCAGCTTGAAGCTGCCCGGAATAAATGCGTGCATAACTTAATCTACGTCCCTGTTCCATCATTACCTTAAAGACCAAGGCGACTAGCGGGGACTGCTCGGCAGGAAGGACTATTTTTACTTCACCGGTGTTAGGATCTGTCCCTTCCACAGGGGGGGTTTCCATGGGACTTGGCAAAAAGTCGATAATGCCGTCCAATAGAGGTTGGATGCCCTTGTTTTTAAGGGCTGCGCCGCAAAATACGGGCACCAGTTTCAAGGCGATAGTAGCTTTTCGAATACCTTTGACAAGCATCTTGGTTGTTATAGGATCCTCGCCAAGGTAGGCCTCCATGATTTCATCATCAAGTTCCGCCACAGTCTCTATAAGTTTTTCATGGTACTCCTCGGCAATTTCCGCCAGGTCTTCAGGGATGTCGCTAATAGAAAAAGTGGCCCCCAAGGTTTCGTCTTCCCAGATGAGCACTTTCATATTTAAGAGATCAATAATCCCCCGAAATGATTCTTCCGTTCCTACTGGCAGTGACATGACAAGGGGGGTGATTCCCAACCGATCCCGCATCATCTGGATCGTTCCCAAAAAATCGGCTCCTATGCGATCAAGTTTATTTACGAAGGCGATCTTCGGGACCCGGTATTTATCGGCCTGGCGCCACACTGTTTCTGATTGGGGCTCCACACCGCCGACAGCACAAAACACCCCGATGGCTCCGTCCAAAACCCTGAGAGAGCGTTCCACCTCAATAGTAAAGTCTACATGTCCAGGGGTGTCGATGATATGAATCTCGGCGTCTTTCCAGTGACACGTTGTCACCGCCGAGGTGATGGTAATGCCACGCTCCTGTTCGTCCGGCATCCAGTCCATGATTGCTTCACCATTATGGACCTCTCCCATCTTGTGTGAACGTCCTGTATAAAACAAGATGCGTTCTGTAACGGTAGTTTTGCCGGCGTCAATGTGGGCAATGATGCCGATGTTACGCATTTTATTTGTAGGCGTCGTCTTTTCCATCTATTTGACCATAAGCAAGTTGGGTTGAAATGGCATCTGAATATCCACATGGCCTGCCAGTGTTTTCGCCTCATGACCTTCAATGAGGATCTTAACGGCATTAATGTCGGGAATATTTAGGCATAAGGTGTTTACAATGGAAAAGATTGTTAACAATTCAGAAAAACTACCCCCGGGATGCTCATCCCTGATTGTCCTATTAAAATTAGCATAGGCAATCCCTTGTTCCGTTACATAAAGTGCTAAAAGTTTCGTCTTCTTTGGAAGTGTCGGGGTAAGCAAAGTTCTCGGTCCATCAATAAGAGCGTTAACTATTTGCTTGGCGCTTCCAACGACGTTATCCGGCAGTGCAAGGCTGCGATCTTCAGCTGTCAGATAGCTGCAAGCCTCATTGGAAAAATAGAGGTGTATCTTTGCCTTAGTTGCTTTTGGTGCAACCCCGTGCGGCGCGGTTTCAGCTTTGTTTTCCGCGTCAGGCAAGTCCGCAGATCGATTACTATATATAAGCAGCCCAACTGCAATAATGAAGATTATAACTGCCGCTATCAAGCTCTGGTGTCTCAGACGCATTAATTATTAGTAACCCCTCACCTTCTTACGAGTCTGTCATTTTTTCATGGTATTCACAGAATCTATCAAGAATCAATGTGCCGATATTGGAAAAAGTAGTGTTTCTTTTGAAAGGTCAAGGATTTTTACGCAATTATCCCCTTTATGTCAAGGACAAGTGAATTCCCGGATTTTCCGGCCGTCGAGCTTGCCTGAGCATCACGGTAAATGCAATTATGTTTATTTGTCTCATCAATTGTGATATTTACCAAGCCTGAGAGTAAGTTATCGAAAAGTTTGGGCAAATTGAGTTCATGCTGGGGAAACTGATGACCACGCACTTCCTAAAAATCAACGTTCTCGGAAACTCGATGCAGGATTACCTGATTTCAGCGACTATATTCCTGGTTGCGTTGCTGCTCTTTGCGATAGGCAGGTTTATTGTAAAAAGACGCGTTCAAAGGTGGGGGGAAAAAACAGCAACCGATCTGGATGAGACAATTATAGGGCGGATCTTTTCCTCATTGATCCTGCTCATTCCTATCTTTGGTCTTGCCATAGCAAAGAACCAATTGTCAATTAATGAACGTATATCCTCTTGGGCGGACAAGATTCTCCTTGTCCTCGAATTAGTGATTTTTTTCATTTTCCTGACCCGCTTGGTCCATGCACTTGTCGAATGGATTGCCAACGAATACGTAAAGAAATTAAGAGAGAAAGGCCGTGGCAATCTCGAAGAAGAGATAGCAAATGCCAAACGTTTCAAGAAACAAGCAAAAGAGATCACGAAAATGGTATTTGCGGCGCTTGCCGTTTTAACGATCTTGTCCGGCGTGGGAGTGAACCTAAAGGCTATTTGGGCTTCTCTGGGAATTGGCGGTATTGCCTTGGTTGTCGCCGTTCAAGAACCCCTGCGAAATCTTGTAGGCAGGGCCTATATATATAGCACCGGCATCTTTGATGAGGGGCACTTTATCATATTTAACGATTGGGCTGGTACCGTCAAAAGGATTACAACGTTTAGAACCTACTTAGAGGTATTTTCCGATATGAGTACGGTATCCATACCTAACTCGGATTTTATTAAGGGAGCGGTCAAAACCTATTATGGCAGGACAAAGTTTATGTATAAGTGGGATCTGGATGTACCCTACGATATTCCCCCCCAGAGGATTCAAGAGCTTATTACAGCACTCAGAGAGTTGCTCTTAAAGAAAAAAGAGGTAAATCCGGAAAATTGTTGGGTCTATTTAGAACGTCTGGACAGGTACTCCAAGGTGGTGCGGACCTGGTTCCAGGTAAGGCTTTCTAGTTGGAGTGAATCCCTATCCTATGGCAACCACGTTCTTCATGATATTCAGCTCCTCTTTGAGTTTATGGATATCACCTTTGCTTTTCCCACGCAAACGCTTCATGTAAAGTCCGAAAATCAATTTGAACCTACAGCCAAAGAACCTGTTCCCGTTGTATTGCCTGAATCCGGCACCGATGCCTAGCAATAAGAAAAAGTTTGATGACGTGAGGAAGAACATGGGAAGAGATAAAGATTTGTTGACTACAACCGGATCCATCCTCGTAGCCCTAGGTGTGGCGGTTTGGGGTGTGTATGCCTTTCAACGCTGGGGTTTAGGCTGGGATGTTACTGGGCGGCAGTTTTTACCCTATCACCTGGCAGGAGTCATACCAGGCATGATACTCCGGCGGCGCAGTTTTTTGCTAAGGATTGTCAGAAAGGCAACACCCCGGGGCAACAAAAAGCAACGTTAACAACAATAATGGGAAGAAAACGAAGCTCAAACTATTTTGGCGCCTTATCCGGCACGTTTTATTCTCTTCCAAACGATCTGTTTTTGGTGCTCGAACTGGATTGCACCTCCGTCTTTAGGCGAATAATAGAAAGAAATCTTATCTTCCGGTCCTTCCAGGTGGTGGGAATAAACCGTATATAGGGTCTTGTTGTCATCGAGCCTTTTTTCCACATTTGTAATAAAGTTGACATCAATACTTTCCCTACCAGTTCCAAAGATTACGGTGACTTTAGTAAGTTCAAAACTCCGATCTGTATAATTGGGATGTTTTGTTGTCCACACCCCTACCAACTCTTCCGGCAAAAGTGTGCCCTTGGATGGCATGAGTACAACAAAGGCCGCAAGGATAGCGATTCCTATTATGATCCATTTTAATTTCATACCCGCTTTTCCAATATTTTGCCCGTATCTTGCGCAAGCAAGTAGGCAGCATCAACTTCAGGCATATTATCTTTATTTCCCGCAATCTGAAAGAAGGCCTCCACAACCTTTGGATCAAAGTGACCGCCCGCCTCTTTCCTGACAAGATCAAATGCACGCTCCTGCTCCCACCCGGCTCGGTACGGCCTATTCGAGACAAGGGCGTCATAGACATCGGCAACGGCCAATATTCGGCCCCCAAGACATATATCTTCTCCACTAAGACCATCTGGGTAGCCTTTGCCATCGAAGCGTTCATGGTGTTGCAATACCATAGGTATAACTTCTGCATAAGCCCCAATAGGCTCTAGAATGCGTTGACCCATACGCGGGTGCTGCTTGACGGTTTGATACTCTTCATCAGTCAGTTTTCCGGGCTTATCAAGGATGAAAGCCGGGATCCCAATCTTGCCAACATCATGAAGAAGTCCCGCCCGATGCAAAACCTCCAGTTCTTTTGGGGCAAACCCCAAGACCTTGCTGATCTTTAGGGCCAGTTCCGTTACACGTTCAGAATGGCCGGCGGTCCAAGGGGATTTTGCGTCCACCGTCCTAGCAAGGGCCCTCAGTGTGCCCCAGTTGAGTTGGTCTAACTCATCAACCAGGTGCGCATTTGATAAGGCTACAGCCACCTGGTCAGCCAGTTGTCGGGCATGGGATTGGTCTTCCTCGCTCTTTTGAGACAAATCGATGTAGCCAAGGGAGATAATCCCCGCCAACTTCTCTTTGATAGATATGGGTAAGACAAGGAATTGCTTTATACCATCCATGGCCAAGGGGCTGAGATATTTTGGGAGACCATTTTCTCTTTGTAAGATAAAACCTTGTAAATTATTCCGAAGCTCTTGAACATCTACCGGCCTCAGCCTTACGATCTCCGGTTTTCTATTATTGGATGCGGGACTATTTACAGTATAGACCTGAGCAATATTGATGTCGTTAGAATCAATGATGACAACACCGACAGTATCACAATCTATAACATCTTGCATCCGCCTGAGCACTGTATTAACAATCTTCTTGGTATCCAGGGCAGTAAGGATGGTCCTGTCGATTTCGCCTATTGTTGTAAGGGCGTTAAACTGTTTGCCCAAACGACTTGACATCAGATTAAAAGATGCAGCAAGTTCCTGAAATTCATCCCCGCTGTTCACTGTTATATGGTGGTCAAAATTTCTGGCGGCGATACGCCTTGTTCCCTCCTTTAGTTTTTCCAGAGGGACAAGGCTTCTCCGAATTTGGATAACACTCAACAGCAAGACCACCCACAGGGACAACAGGGCCACTAGGGGAAATACCTTCTTGAATTGGGCCATAGGGGCAAATACGTTGGTCTTGGATTGGCTAAGCACCACAGTCCAGCTTGGGGTAGAGAAGTGGGTTTTAAGGAAGATTGTCCACCAACTGGCCAGATACTCTTCGCCGTCTCTTCTCCATTCAAATCGCCGCCCGTGAAAACCATCCGTTGCAGTTGCTATCTCGGTAGGAAGGTCTATCAAACCCGGAAAGGAGCTAACTAGGATGTTCCTTGAGTGCTCCAGGACCAACAGCTCGGTCATAGGCGGCAACAAGTTTGAACTACCGATGCCGAAGAGGTAAGATGTGTTAATCTCTCCTATAAGGACCCCCTTATTTGGGGCCTTTAGACCCGCACAGCTTATCATTAATATGCTTGGATGGCGGTTTGAAAGGTTATGTGTGAATATAACCGTTTTGCCGGGTTGGATGTCTTTTATCTCCATAGTGGTGAGTTTCGGTCGGTTTTTGATATGACCAAAGAGGGCCAAATTACGGTTTGCTTCAGTTAAAAAAAACAAGGCATTGAAGTGCTTCCCCTGTGATGCCTTAAGGGTTTTAGCCGTCTCTTGGCTAATAGAGCCTTTGCCCGGTTCAAGATTAGAGGCCACGATCTCCATTTCCGTTTTAGCTAAGAGCAAACGTTCGTAAATAGACATCCCTACGGCCTTTGCCATCTGTTGAAGTCGTCTTTGACTTTGACTCTTTAGCTGATTTGTTACCTGGGTAAACGATAACAGGGCCAATGCTGTGATCGGAATCAGGGCGCAGCACACAAACAACAGGAAAATCCGACGTGCCACCTTGCTCTGCAAAAATGTTGTATCAATCTTCATGGTGTTTAAACACCTTAGAATTCTGAAGCCAGACCCACATAGCCTCCGTCATTGGCCCGTACGATGTCGTCTCTGGCTTTGGCGGCCGTGAAAGGTCTTTGGCTTTGCCCGTCTTTGCCCATGCTATAGAGGTCATAATCTGAATTTACCGGGACCAGAAAGCGATCTTTGCGCAACTGACCTTGTGGTGTGCCGGCTACCTGGAGATATTGATAAGGATTTCCCCACGGGTCCAGGAGATTTCCTCGTCCTATAACATTGAGACTGTTGGGGTATGCTTGATTTTCCAGGTTAAATTCGGAGATATCCGTTTCCAGTGTGCGGACTTCCCCTATCGCACGGATAATCTTGGCTCTATCGACATATTCTAACAACACGGGGATTGCAATGGCAACCAGTGTGCCTATTATTGCGATACTAATAACTAGTTCCACAATAGTAAACCCGCTCAGAAAGAGATTGCCTGGATATTTGCCGCGACAATAATCTTCTTGGAAGAAGACCTTATGTGTACAGATATAAGAAAAAAACTTCTTCACGTCAGCTATCCAGATTTCAACAATCCTCTTTTGTCTAGATTATTCCTTAGTTTGTCCAAAGACTCTGCCAGTTCCTTGAATTCATCGT